>JAITIK010000150.1 GCA_031279555.1 Treponema sp.
TTCAGAAAAATAGCGGCGCGGAGCTTTTTATTTTCGTTGTCCTTGTGCCAGCCGTTTCTTGCGCGACAACATATAATCATAGGAACCCGTATCCGAATATGGAAACCATGTATTATGGAGACAGCCATGCGTATGTATTCAGGAATTAATCGTCAGATGCGTTGATCGTCAGCATTGAAGGAAGCGGCTGGGATTCCGTTCTAGGCGTAAAAAATGAAGAAAGGTGGCTGGCTGTCCATCAGAGCGCGCAACTTCTTCAGGTCTTGAGAGACGCATACACCTTCTTTATACCGGAGAAATTAAACCGCCAGCCAGGTCTGGTCTATTCCAGAAATGTGGAGGATCGCGCGGATTATACCGCTGAAAATTTTCTTGACTGCTATCTTGAAAGTATTAACGGGTATCTGGCGGAACACGCTTTTTCCTCAATAGTATTAATCGGGGGTTCGGAGGGAGCCATTTTATTGCCGCTTATATATGAGAGAATGAATGACAAACACGCCGTAACCGCTCTTGTTTCATTGTCTGGCGGAGGGCTTTCATTATATGAATCGTATAGCATATTAAGCGTGTCTCCAAAAGTCGGCGCGGAGTGGAATGAAAGGTACCGCAATATTGTAGAAGAATACAGCCCTGAGAAACGTCCCTATGGATATTCCTTTGCGGAAGATGTTTACGGCATGTCCAATAGGTGGTTCGCCAGTTTTATACATATCAGACCTTTTGACCGCTATAAAGATATACATATCCCGATATTATTTGCTCATGGAGAAAGGGACTATAATGTTCCTGTTGAATCGACCAGGTATATCCAGGAAAACTTGCCGAACAAGCCTTTTGAATACCGGTATTATAAATGGGATCATCAGCCAAGAAATAAGGCTGATACTATACAATTGAGAAGGGAGATAGCGGAATGGGTGAGAAAAATGGCGCCGCCGGGTTGAAAAGGCTGGTAGCGGCGCTGGCGTTTTTTATGAGTCTTTATGGCGCGTACTCATTGGACATTGAAAGAAGCTTTATTTTCGGCGAGGTGGCGCCCGGAGTTGAGACGGATTTTTCGTCCGTTGATTTTATTAATACGATAACGGTTTTACCCGTTACGTTTCAGGACGCATCGGGCTTCGGGCTCGCCTTTTCGCCGTTTTCTTTTGCAACTAAAAACAAATCCGCGTCCAGCATGACGTTTGTTAATCCCGTATTGTTTTATAATTTTTTCAGAGACAGTCATGTCCGTTTGGGCCATTTTGTCTCGGCGAACGCGCTGGACATGTATAACATCGGCTTTTGGAGGTTTTCCGCCGGCGTTTCATTTTCATGGCAGCCGGAAGCGGATATATTCGGCGCCTTTTCCGCGCATGTCGAAGTGGTACACTTTCAAGCCGGATATACGTATTATGAAAACAAGGGCGCGTTTTATATGCGGATAGGATTTGATTTATTTGTTTTATTAATTGGAACGTCCCGTTCTGAACGGGAGAAATATGAAAAAGATACGTTTGGCTTGAAATGAACTGCCACCAGAGATGCGAGAGGGCGGACGCAGGATGAGAAGATGCTGTTTCTCTTTATAGCGCATGTAAAGATAACGTATTTAGACAGGATGTACGATCACTTGTGGTAATAAAGTCGATCTCAAAGACGAGCGTGGAGATATGGGATCCGGACCCCCGCTGAAGGGCGGCATAAGGTCAGCCGGCCAGCTTTCTTGCCATCTGGAGCGGCTAGGCGCTGTTTTTGTCGCCGAACAGCCAGTTCACTCCTAAAAAAGAGAAGGGGATTGATTGTATTTGGCCCGCTCCTGTTCGCTATAAATGAAGTGTTGTTTTCAATCTCAGTCGCAAGCATACTGCTGGCCAGCGTCATCATATACATTTTTTCAACGCGGACTATCGCCAAACCACATTTTTTATTGGCATTATTTAAATAGGATGCGGGTTCCGCAACACTGGCGCCTTCATCAACGGGCTGTTCGGCGAAAACTACCGTCGTGACGTTCGCCACCAAAAGCGTCAGTAGCGGAGCGGCTTGAGAAAATCATTTCCACTAAGCGAACAAGCGGACAAGAAGGCGAAAAACGGATAATTGAGCTTTTGGAACAAGGCTGCGCGTCTGACGTTAAAAAAACAGCCCCAATAGTCCGCGCCGTTATCGCAACGTCGCCAGCAGTATCGCCTTGATGGTGTGCTTGCGGTTTTCCGCCTGATCCCATACGCGGCTTTGAGAGCCGTCAATCACATCGGCGGAGACTTCCTCGCCTTTCAGCGCCGGAAGGCAGTGCAGGAATATGACGTCCTTTCTGCCGGTCATGTCCATAAGCGTCTGATTGATCTGATAGGGTTTTAGCAGGGCGCGGCGTTCTTCCAGTTTGGACTCCTCGCCCATCGAAATCCACACATCCGTATAAAGAGCGTCCGCGCCCGCGACTCCGTCAAGATCATCGCAGACGGTTATTGACGCGCCGCTCCGTTGCGCCAAGGGCTCGCACGCTTTGAGCAATTCCGGATCCGGGTACAGCGCCTTTGGGGTAATAATAGAAAAGTCGACGCCGAGTTGCGCGGAGATGACGAGAAGCGAACGGGCCACATTGTTGCGCCCGTCTCCCACAAAGCGCAGTTTTTTACCCTTGCATTCGCCGAAATTTTCTTCCAGAGTGAGAATATCGGCAAGAACTTGGGTGGGATGGAACGCATCCGTCAGCCCGTTGTATACAGGTACGCCTGAATAGTTTGCCAGCGTTTCCACCGTGGACTGCTGGAACCCCCTGAATTGTATGGCGTTGAACATGCGTCCCAGCACCCGCGCCGTATCTTCAATGGATTCCTTCGCCCCGAGTTGAATGTCCGCGGTTGAAAGAAACACGGGATGTCCGCCCTCCTCGCCGAACGCGGTCTCAAACGCGCATCTCGTGCGGGTGGATCGTTTTTCAAAAAGCAAGGCGAGAGTTTTGCCCTTAAACCGTTCATGGATGGCGTTTTTTTCACGCTTCACTTGTTTCGACATGTCCAGAACATAGCGAATTTCCTCCGGCGTGTAATCAAGCCACGTCAACAGCGACCTGCCTGCTAGGGCGCCCTGTAAGGCGGTTTGTAAGGTTTCCTGTATACTCATGGGACAAGTATAGGAAATGCCGCGTTTTTTTTCAAGAGGAAGATACGCGGCGTTCACTTTCCGTCATCATAAAAAAAACCGTCCTTCCAATTGAAACGGCTTGCGTTCGGCAAGGGGACGCCTTCTTGCGCCGCGGCCATGACGGTCTTGTACTCCTTTTTTTTGAGCGCCGGTCCGGAAAAGTCAAGGATAAACCGCCTGAATCCGGCTTCGCGGAGAAAGGGAATTTTATCGACAATGGAGAAAGGGGTTTCGGGAATAACCAACGATTCGCCTGCGCCGGCTTCATCCCGTTCCGTAATGAGTGAAAACCACTCGTCTTGATTGTCGCCGAAACGCTCCCACGGATACAGGGGGCTTAAATCGCTGCGAATGCGGAAGAGCGCGGGATAGGCGAAAACCGGGACGAAAACGGAAGAACGTTCCTGTCTTTCAAATGTACGCTCAAGATTCTGCCGGTTGTTTTCGAGAGGAGAGACGATATAATCAACGCCAAGTTCTTGGATAAAGGCGGCCGCAAACCGGTTGAAAGCGTACAAGTAGGGTCCGGCTATGAGTTCCACCGTAGACTCCGCGCCGACTTTCGCCGCGGAATTCCGAAACAGCGAAACATGGGCCGGATTGTTGATCTCAAACGTACGGTAGCCTTCCTGACACAACCGGGGCATCGCCTCCGCAAAAGAGGATTCCAGCGCCTGCGGAAAAAAGGGATCAAAGGCGAGGATAAGATCACCGGCGCGAAACGGGAGGGGCTGCTTTCGTTTGTCAAACATGTTCAGAAGATAGTCAAGGGTGCGCGTGTTCAACGTCAAAATTACTTTTACGGGTTTTATGGACTGCGCCGCGTACAGATCGCTCGTGCGGGAGACCGCCGCGTAAAGCCCTTCCGGAAGGCTTTTTGGCTTTTTGGTACCGCCAGCGGCGCCGCCATTGACGGCTTTTCCGCGTCCCGCAAGCTCGACATAGGGAGCCTCCTCGTGTCCAGGCGCGCGTTTGAACATGTCAATGTTCTTTGGAATGATCGACTGGCGCCGCAATCGCTTCGACATCGCCTTTGTTTGAATAAGAAAAACATCGTCTCCAACCGTGAAAGCCAGCGGAATTGATATCCACGCCTCAGAACCGGACGTTTCAACCGTCGTGAGTTTGTATGAAAGCCGCCTGCGATCATCGGAGCTATGGATGCGGATGGAGTCGCCTTCAGCCACAGGCGTATTTTCGTACGCGATAAGCCCCTGACAGTCCTCCCCTTTTTTTCTGACTTTCAGAATTTTTCCCAACGCAATGCCAGCCCCGCCGGATTTCCGGGGGTTGAGAAAAGAAATATCCGTGTGTGAATCATAATGAAACAGGGTTTTCTCACGGGCAAAATCATTCTGGAGGATGCGTTTAGCCCGCTCTATCGACTCGGATATCTGTTCCTCGCTTCCGCCCAGCGAATCAATCGCCATGCGATAGGCGCTCACCACTACGCCGGCATAGTCCGCGCTTTTCATACGCCCCTCGATCTTGAAGGCGTTGACGCCCGCATCCGCCAAAAGCGGAACTTTTTCGATCATCTGGAGATCCCCGGGGCTGAAAAAGTACCCTTCTTCGGAAACGCGGCCTGCCGTACGGTACATCCGCCTGCACGCCTGAGTACACATGCCCCGGTTTGCGGACTTTCCGCCTAGAAAGCTGGAAAACAGGCACAGACCCGATTCGCTTATGCAGAGCGCCCCGTGGACAAAAACCTCAAGCTCCGAGTTGGTTTTGGAACGTATGTCCCGTATCTCTTCAAGGGCAAGCTCCCGCGCAAGCACAACTCGCGAAATGCCGCGTTTTGAAAGGATGTTCACGCCGCGGCCGCTTGCTATGTTCATCTGGGTGGAGGCGTGCAGTTTCAGTGAGGGGAAGTACCGTCTCGCCATGTACGCTACGCCGAAGTCCTGTACGATGAGTCCGTCAGGCTCTATGCGCGACAAGTAGTTGAGAAGTTGGTACATGCGATTCGATTCCCGCTGTTCAAACACCGTGTTCACGGTGATATAACATCGCTTTCCCATACGGCGCAACGTACGAATCGCGGCTTGCGCTTGGGAATAGGCGAAATTTGTCGTCCTAAGACGCGCGTTAAAGTTTTTTACACCCAAATAAACGGCGTCCGCGCCAGCTCCTATAGCCGCGTCAAGCGCTTCAGGCGAGCCGGCGGGCGCCACTAATTCTATTGCGTTCATGGTTACCTCGTAATTGCAGGTGATTTTGTATATGCCAAGAAGGTCGATCTTTGACATTCGCTCTAACGTATCGCACTGATTATTGAGCCTGTTCCAAAACCCAAATATTCGGTTCGGCGAGCCTTCGGTTCGGCAAACTAAAAGTTCGGGGTTAGTTTTGGAATAGCCTCTATTATATGTATAAAAGGTGTTTTGCCTATACCGGGGCGTGGAAAAAAGGCGTCCAACTGACATTAAAGCCACGCCCTTTCCGCTCGCAATGACACAAACGCGGCTCTTAAGACAACCGCCGCAGGGCGCGCCGCTGGCGTCGGCGGCCTTGCGGGGAAGCGGCTGCCGGTGAAATCACCTCAAAGACTCCGCCATGCGTATGTTTTGCGGCGCGAGCGTTTCCCAGGCGGAAGGTTCCAGCGCATCCTTGTCAATCTCAACGTATATTTGCGGTTCATAGCCAGCCTCCGGGTTGAAGGCGTTCCGTGAGTTAAGAGTCGCAAGGTTCGCTCCAGGCGAGGCGATGTCGGTCATGCCGGCTCTTACAAAGGTCTGGGGATCGCGGGTGAGGCTGTCCCACGCGCGAGCGGAATTGATGTAGTGATCAAGCGCCCGCCTCTTGTATTCGGGATCGCCGGTGCGGGCGGTGAGGGTTTCCAATGTGACGCCCATATTGTTTTCGGCCATCATAAGCCGCTGAGCCAAAGTAAAATGATCGTATCTCGTCTGCGGAGAAAGGGCGGAGAAGCGGTTTTTGTCGGCGTTCAGCATATCGATCAACCGCAAGTAATAGGCTTGCGCCGCGAAATAATCGCCCCGGATATAGGCGACATTTCCAAGCGCGTTAAGTATGCGCCTGTTGTAGGGCGCCATATCGGCGGCGGCGATGATCCGCTCCTGCGCCTGCGCCCATTGCTGCAAATGATAATGAGCGGAACCCATGCGGTACTGCATTTCGGGCGGGGACCAGCCGTTTTGCTCGGCGCGGACGTAGTACCGCAACGCCATATCCATGTCGCCATCCTTGGTAAAGTACTCAAGATCGCCCATATTCGCGTAAAGCCGCGCCGACTGGGGATCCGGCTGAATAAAATTATGAGAAAGCGCATCCTCATAGAGTTCTATTCCCTTTTGCAGATGCTCTTCCGCGGCAAAAAATTCTTTGTTGGCGATAAGCGCCTCGGCGTACCTGCGTTCCGCGTCAAGCCGTATTTTCGTGCGTTTGACGCTTGATCCGCCGTCCGCGTCAAACAATGGAAGCGCATGTTCCAGGGCGCTCCGTTCCTCACGGGTATTGTCTAAATAGTGGTAGTAGCGGGAGAGATTGTAATGCGCTTCGGGAATAGCGGGACCTTTTTCAACGGCTTTAAGCAGGAGATTGCGTACGTCGGTGATCTGTGAAACATATTCATCGGGAACGCCGTCCGTCTCCTCAAGCTGCTTGTCAAGGAGATAGCCGCTCATTTCCGTAAAAGTTTCCGCAGATATGCCGCGCTTTTTCTCCATTTCGGGATCGCTGAAGTACCGCTGTAAGGGCAACACTTCCTTGAGGTTGTCGGTACGGATAAAGTACTTCAACATGCGTTCAAATACGGGATCGTTCTGACCGTGAGCTTCTATGTAGCGGGCGTAGGCCTCATGCGCGATCTCGTATTTTGAAGGGTCGATTTCACCCCATGCAAGAGCGTTGTCTCCAAGGGCAAGCAACGCATCTTTATCGTCAACCGTATAGTCGAGTATGTATTTTCTAAGGATGCTGTCCGCCTTTTCGTAATTTTGCAACTGATTCGTTTCAAGCGCGGCGTAATCCAATACCGCCCGTTTTTCTTTCGGGTAATGCTTGAGCAACGCTTCATATTTTTCTTCCGCAAACAGGTACTGGCGCTTTCGGATAAAGGCTTCGGCGTATCTATAGAACCACTTCTTGACGCGGCGCAGTTTTAACGCTTCGGTGAATTTTTTGTTCGCTTCCGGGTATTTTCCCTCGTCAATAAGGGCGTACCCCTGCTTGTAAATCGACTCGGCGTATAGGGGAATATAAATAAACTTGTACACCAGATAGACAGTTGACAGCGCTACGAGTATTCCGAAAAGGGCAAACCCCGCGATAGGCAAAACTTTATGGATAAAAATGTATTTAAAACTGTTTCTTTCCGCTTCAAGTTCGGCGCCGGTTTTCTTTTCAAATCCTTTCGGAATATTGATGATGCGTCCCTGTATTTTTCCGGCTAAATCCGCGACTTCCTGGGCGGGCGCTTCTTCTATCAGCAACGTGACGAGCTTGGACATCATGTCCGGCGCCACCGCTTCTTCCGCTATCAATTCCTCACAGGCAATGCGCAGGTTAAGCGGGTAGGAAGCGAGGGCATTCTTGACGTGTTCATAGTCCTCTTCGCTTAATATGATTTCTTCGATATTTTCCGAGATCTTGGGCAATCCAGGCAGAGGTTCGGCGTTTTTATTCAGACTGTCGTCAAGACCAGGCGCTACAAAATCTTCAATTTCTTCGCCTGTTATCAGCGCATCCGGCATAACAATATCGGGCCGCTCGAAATTCGCCGCGTCAGTCTCAGACGCCGCCCCGTCCGCGTCCAAAGGTGGAAGCGGCGATGCGTTCTCGTCGAAGTCCGGCAGTTCGTCGATGTCGAAGCCGCCCCGCGCCGTCTCCTCCAGGCTTGAAAGCGCGTCGTCATCCAAAGGAGGAAGCGGCGATGCGTTCTCGTCGAAGTCCGGCGGATTGGGCGGCGCATCAGATGCGCCCGCATCAAAGAGATCGCCAAATGAAAGGTCATTGGCTGACACGGAGGAATTGAATTCACCCGCGTCAAACAAATCGTCAAGATTAAGATCATCGCCCGCCGCAACTTCAGAATGTTCCGCAGGTTTTACGGGTTTCTCCAGCGGGGGAGCGTTTTCAAAGAGATGGTCAAGATCAAAATCCGACGGAGGGGCATCATCAAAGAGATCGTCAAGATCAAAATCCGGCGCGGCGTCAAGCCGCTCCGCCCCAGCGTCATCGTCTGCGATATTTTCACGTTGTATAGCTATGTTCCCGGCGGGAGAAGGCGACTTGCCGTCATCAGGCAGATCAAGGTCATCAAAGGGAATGTCTTTTGATGCCAAATCTTCCGATTCTTTTCCTATATTACGAAATAAATCTCTAAATTTATCGAGATCATCTAATGACGGCACATTATTCCCTTAAATAAATTGTTTAATCCATCTCTCTGAAATGGCGCCGAAGGAATCTTTATGAAGTCCGCCTCGGCTTGCCGAATTTATATTTCAGCTTCTTGAATATATTGCAATATTATCCGATAATTGTAAAGAACCATGAAAGCAAAATCAAAAGTAATCTTTATAATGCTTCTTTCTCTTATTATCGGCACAATTGGCGCTCTTGATACAACATCGTATCAATTTATAAACCATTTGGTAAATTTAAAGAATTCCGGCGCTCCTGAAGCGATGGATGACGGCATTCTGTTTACGGCTCCCGCAACTTATAAGAAAGTAGGCATTGCGTTTGCCCATGAGGGTTTTTCCAAAGTCTACTGGTTCCAAAAACTCCTAATTCCTGACGACGCGCCAAATCCCCAGTCTGAAACGAATGCCAAACAGTCGCCGCCCGTAGTCTACAAGGATTCGGGAATTTTATTTTTCACCTACACGGCGCCTGCCGGGGTTGATTCGGTGGAATACCGGTTGATCATCAATGGATTGTGGACTACGGATCCCTCGAATCCCAATCAACGGATTGATGAATCCGGTCTAGCCCGCTCTATTGCGCCCATGCCGAAGGTTTCAAGACCTCTTGACCCGCTGGACGCCCCCGCCGGCGTGGTGACGTTTAGGTTTGACACTTTTCCACATGAGACGATCTATGTGGCGGGCAGTTTCAACAACTGGGATCCTTTCATGTATGAGATGAAAGAGAAAACCCCGGGACATTACGAACTGACATTGAGCCTTCCGCCGGGAACGTACCAATACGCCTTTTTCTACCGGGGCGAACGCCATCTCGATCAGAACAACCGCTCAAGAGTGTACCGTGACGGACGCTCCGCGTCGCAGACCGTTGTACAAGAAAAATGAGTGAAAATAAACGCGGGGAAATAAAAAATCCGTAAAAGAAATTATCGCGCGGCAGGCATGTTCAGACGAAGCGGGTCGCGCTTTCTTACAAGGAGCCGCGCCTCAAAAAAGCCGCGCAATTTCTGGGATAGCATATTGTTGAAGTGACGGAGATTATCCATAAAGATAGCGGCAAGGCAAAGTTCGCCGCCTGGCGGCTGAAACGTTGTCCGCTGTAATGGCGTTTTCCTATTATATGAAGCAAGGCGAACGTTTCTGTAGGGACGAACGGACTCACGGGGTCTCCTCATATTTAACAAGAAAAGCCGGATGACGTACAAGCCCTATGGCGTGATCGGTGTCATTTCACTGTGGAACTACCCCTTTGTCATACCGCTCTCTGCGGCGGTTATGGCGCCGCTTGCCGACAACGCCGTGATTCTCAAGGCCGCTTCCAGCGTCCTAAACGTAGGGCGCGAACTCGCGTCTGTTTTTGCCGCCGCCGGACTGCTTGCGGACTTTTCGACTCTGTTGAAATGCCCGGAAAAAACGCGGGGCCAGCCTTTATTCAGGGCGGCGTTGACAAACTCTTTTTCACCGGTTCCACCGCCGTTGGACGCGGACTCATGGCTTTGGCGGATCCGCGCCTTCTCGCGCTTGTACTGGAACCCGGCGGCGCGGACGCGACTGTTATTCGGGCCGATGCCGATATGGAAAAGACCGTCAGCGGCATAGTGCGGGCGGGATTTTCCAACGCGGGGCGGTCATGCGGCGGACAGCGGGTGTTGTTCGTCCATACCGCTGTCTATGAACAATTTCTGAAACAACTCTCTTCGGCCACGAAAAATCTCCGACTTGGCGATAGCCGGACGGAACCCGCCTCGAAAACAACGGCGTGGATTATGACATCGGGCCTATGTTCAACCTCAAACAGAAACGGACGGTCGCCAAACAGGTCGCCGCCTGTTTGAAATCTGAACGGCGACAGTCTCCTTGCGCCCGCGATGGTACTGGTCAATGCGCGAAGTGATACGCCCATTATGAAGAAAGAAGTTTTTGGACATGTCATTGCGGTTGTTCCGGCCCGCGGAGACGAGAAAGCGGTCAGAGTGGCGAATGCGTCGACCTACGGGCTTGCCGATTCGGTGTGGTCGCGCAACCGAAGGCTTGCAAGGAAAGTCGCCGGGCGCATCGATGCCGGCGCGGTGATAATAGACGATCACCTGATGTCCCACGAGCTCGCTGGGGATTTCGGGTTTGGACGCGCCCACGCGGAAATGGGGTTCCGCGAGATGCTCAGGGAGCAGGTCATTGTTGACAATACGTTGCCGTTTGTGAAGCGCAACCTGTAGCGGCGGCCATATTCGGCAAAACGTACAAAGGCATACGCGCCATTGCGGATCTGCTTGCCGGCGCCGCGTTAGGCAAGCGTATCGCCGCGCTACCGGGCGTGATTAAGATTTTTTCAGGTGTTGGGCGTCCAATTGACCGGCGAGTCCAGTGTAGGCGGCGCCTACACTGGACTCGCCGTCGTATATATCCATGTAAGCTCATGTTTATTGTGATGAAGGTGCGTCACCCTGCTTCCTGGAATCGCGGCGAATCGCCGTGTGGTCTCAAAGTCAGGCTCGCCCTGCATTTTTATCGTGCAAACAAAATTTTTGCACAACCCCGATGCCAGCCATCTCTCAATCCATTCATATAAACGCGGAGGATAGCAGATCACATCGCAACATAACCAGTCAATGCGTCCTATGTCTTCGGGTTTCACCGTAAAAGCGTCATGCTTTATAAAAGAGACATTGGGCAGGGCGAGAAGCGCGTCGTCAATGGACGCGCGGTCAATTGCCGCAACTGTCGCGCCCAATGTCGCAAGAACCCACGTCCAGCCGCCCGGACTCGCACCCGCGTCAAGGCAGCGATCAGGCTTGCCGGGCATTGCGCCGGTTAGAACAAACGCCTCCCACAATTTCAGATAGGCGCGGCTCGGCGGACGCATCTTGTCCTCTTCGAATTCGAGCGTCCCATTGGGAAAGGGGCTTGCGCAACGGGGAGACGCGAGCAGGGTATGCGCGTCAAGCAGAGTCCACGCGCCCATAAGCGAATCCGGCGCCCGCCACGGAAACGGGCGGCGTTTCGCGGCTATTGGCGGCAACTTTCCCGCGATGAGCGCGCCGCGCCGGTATTGGGTGAACAGGGCGGGCGCCCAGTTCCGCTGAATGCCGCGCAGAATAGACGCAGCTTCGGAAATGGACTCAAACGCCACCCGAAACGGCTCAAGCCAGCAATTTTGGAACCAGAAAACCGTATTCCGCGGAACAAACGGCGACGCTCTGGTCGGGACAAACGGCGGCGTTTCGGAAAGGTAAAACGGTCCTACCCGTCGCGGGGCGCTATCCTCGAACAACTCCTGCAAAAGGTGGGCTTCAAACCCGGGAACTGGCTGATACACCCATCCCTTGACCGGCGAAACATCCATTACACAGCGGAAGAACGCCACGCGAGGTAGTCGACGTACCGTTGAAATTCTTTTTTACCCGGAGAAGCCGTTATCATAAAGCCCGCTTCGTACGAATCGCCATTCGTTTTTATCCACCGGGCTTCACCAAGGACTTCAAATTTGCTTATTTTAGAGATTGCCTCCGGCGTCACTTCAATGGTGTATGAGGCGCCCTTTGTTAACTCAATGAAGATGGTCGCCTCAATCTTGCAGCCGGTGACATTCAGATCTTTCAAAAGAGCGTCTCCTTCAAAGACCCCGGGAAGACGCGCCCGCGCAATGGTTCTGTACCGTGTGTATTTTCTTTGCTCAAACATGCCATTATTGTGCGTTATTTATGAATGTCCCGTCAAGTGGGCGCCGCAGAAGAAGCCGGAGCGTATGAACCAGCCTTTTAGAGCGGGAGTCGCGTCTACGCGGCGCATCCACGCATTCCAATACATTGAGACTTGTTTAATAACCCGGTTGGCAACCGCAGACTTTTGTCCGACACAAGCCTTACAATTTCTCGCCGCTACAAAATTGCGTTTTCATAAGGTATTTGTTCGGAAACTGGAAGCTCAGAACGACTCTATTTTAATTTTTTTTCAAAACCATCTTGACAAATTTTTTTTTATCTGGTAGGTTAGTATAAATCTATACTATTTACATAGTATTTATAGGTATTATAGGCCTGTTTCAAAACGCCAACAATATTCGACGAAGGTACGTTCGGGTTCGTTTTGGAACAGCCTCATTATGTTATTCATTTCAGTACTGGAGGTTGTCATTATGGTGGACGGCAACATAAACACGAAAGCGGCGCGTTCAGCTAAGGTTGAAGCATTTACATGGCGCATTTTTCTCCCCGTTCTGGCGCTTGCCGCAGTATTGGCGGCGCATATACTGCTTCCCGCTTACCACGGCTACCGCGTGAAGCTTCTGCCGCATTTTACGAGGCTTTTGTACATACTCATCGGCGTTTTTATCATTTGGGCGGTTGCGGCTGCTTTTAATCAAAAGGCGCGGGAAAATCTGGTTTTTAAAAGTTCTTTCTTGGCGGTTGGATTTCTGTTTTTGGGATTGTACAACCTGATAAGCCTGAAATTCAATCTTCTTCCCAGCCTCTATTTTCCGGCGCCTGAACGGATTATCGGCGTGTTTGTGGAAGATTGGTTTTTCTTGCTGCGGTGCCTTGTGTATTCCATGCGGCTGCTGTTGGGAGGTTTTTTCCTTGGCGCCATTCTGGGGGTGTTCACCGGCACGCTTATAGGCTGGAGCCAGCGGTTCAACTATTGGATCATGCCTTTCATCCGTATTGTAGGCCCCATCCCGTCCACCGCCTGGATTCCCATCGCCTTGGTCATCTTCTTGAAGCCGGCCAGCGCGAGTTTATTTCTCATCGCGTTAGGCGTCTGGTTTCCCACGACAGTGCTTACCAGTTCCGGGATTATGAATGTGCATAAAAACTACTATGAGGTTTCCAGCACCTTGGGCGCGAACACCGTACGGAATATCTTCTCGGTGGCGCTTCCCGGCGCCATGCCGAATGTTTTTGCCGGTCTTTTTAACGGCACATCCTCATGCTTTCTTACGCTTATGGCGGCTGAAATGATCGGATGCAAATTCGGCATCGGATGGTACATCAACTGGCAGCGGGAGACCTTGGCGTATGCCAATGTGTATGCGGCGCTTATTGTGATCGCTGTGACGTTTTCATTCCTCATCAGTCTGCAATTCAAAATCCGCAACCGTGTTCTAAGTTGGCAAAAGGGGACAATCAGATGGTGAATGGAGGAATGCCATTGGAGAAACAGGGTTTAATAGCAATACAGAATGTCCGCAAGAGCTTTCCTCAAGGGGAAACCGGAGAGCTATTAGTGCTGAACGATGTGGACTTGCGGTTTGAACCCGGGGAGTTCATCTCGCTTATCGGGCCGTCGGGATGCGGCAAATCAACCTTGCTCAGGATTATCGCGGGACTGGCGCAGGCGGACAGCGGCGTCGTAACGTTGGACGGAGAGCGGATTACGCGACCCGGTTTTGAGCGGGGACTGGTCTTCCAGGATCCAACTCTGTTCCCGTGGATGACCATTTATGAAAATATCGCGTACGGTTTGCGATCTCGCGGCGTCTACAAAGAAGAAAAGCATACTATTCCCGACTTTTTCAAACTGGTGGGACTGGAAGGATTCGAGAAATTCTACCCTCATCATCTTTCCGGCGGCATGGCGCAGAGAGCCGCGTTGGTGCGGGTGCTGGTCAATCATCCAAAGGTTCTGCTCCTGGACGAGCCGCTGGGAGCGTTGGACGCCTTTACCCGGATGAATATGCAGGATGAAATCCTGAAAATTTGGCAAGGGGCGCAAAGCGGCGCGGAGCGGCGCATGACTGTGGTAATGGTCACCCATGATGTGGATGAAGCCGTCTATATGGCTGAACGGATTGTGGTGATGTCAGCCCGTCCCGCTAAAATCGAAAACATCATTACGGTGGGAATCGGGCGTCCCAGGCGGCGCGATGATCCGGAATTTTTGGAACTACGCGCAAAAATTCTGAGGATTCTACATTTTGCCGGAACCCGCGTAGAGTTGGAATATAATCTGTAAGCGGAGGGCGCATTCGCGGGAAAAGGTGGGGCTTATATCCGCGCATTCCATAAAACATGGTTATCGCTTTCCTCACAGGAAAGAAAAGTAGGAGCCGTTGGCTCCTCATGCTATCATTCGGGCCTTTCCCAAAACGCGCGGAGCGACAGGTTTGGGAAAGCCGCCTTAGATTTAGAGGGAAAAGCGGGGTTTAGACCGCTTTTCGAAAGCTTTTCTTAAAACTAACCCGAACGTAGTTCGCTGAACGTAGTTCGCGTTTTGGGAAAAGCTCATTCTTTATATATTTTTCATAAAAGGAGTGAACATGGCTATTACGGTAAAAAGTATGGCGGTTACCGGCGTTCTTTCGGCGGTTGTGATCGTTTTGGGGACGACCGGACTGGGCTTCATTGTCTTTCCCTTCGGGGCGTCAATTACCATCTTACAAACGCCGGTCATCATAGGCGCGATTCTAGAAGGCCCCTTCGCGGGTTTCTTCATAGGGCTTTTGTTCGGTGTGTTCAGCATCATTCAATCCGCGCTTATGGCGGCGACGCCCATAGACATGGCGTTTGTAACCTATCCCTATATTGCGATAATACCCCGCATTCTGATTGGTCCCGCAGCATGGTTGGTTTACGCGCTCGTCAGCGGACAACTGAAGAAGCCTTCGGCGAGGAAACCGGCAGCCATTAATCCGCTGGCGGAGTCCGCCGCCATAATCGCCGCCGCCATAGCAGGAAGCCTCGTCAATACGGCACTGGTTCTTTCCGGCTTTGGAATTGTGGGGCTTTTCCCGTGGGAAGCGATACTTCCGGTGGCCATAGCAAACGGCAGTCTTGAAGCGGCGGGTTCCGCTGTTATTGTCTTCCTTGTGGCGACTCTGTGGAAGCGCATTCCCAGAGGGAGCGGAAAATCTCGAATCAGCAGGATTATTAAGAATGATCGCCCGTGACGCGCCCGGAGCAGATGCGCGCAGCCTCTTGTCCGTAAATGAAATAGCGTTAGTACTTTCCTTATGGGAAAGAAAAACAGGAGCCGTTGGCTCCTCATACTGATATTCTTCATAGAAGGAGTGAAAAATGAAGAAAATCGTTTTAATAGCGCTGGCATTTTGCCTAGCGAGTTCTTTCGTGTTTGCCCGCGGCAACAATGATGCGGCGGCGTCCGCCGGCGAGGACTATGTCCTTAAAATCGGCTATCCGGTTGAGGGCGGGCTTTGTGAAGCGCCGTTCTATATCGCAATTGCCAAAGGGTTTTATGAAGCGGAGGGGCTCAAATACGAATGGGTCAATCTGGAGCCGGGAACCGCGATGAACCTGTTGACCACAGGGCAAATCGATGTGACCAACAACCTCTTGGCTACGCTGATTCAGCCCATTGCCAATGGTCTGGATGTGAAAATACCGCTTGCCCTGCACACCGGTTGCGTTAAGACATTGGTGCGTCCTGACTCGCCCATCAAAACGCCGGCGGACTTTGCTCCGGTAAACGGCGTTAAAAAGAAGATCGGCGTACCGAGTCTTAATTCGAGTACCAAGGTGATTCCCTCGCGTGTGCTTGCGGCGGAAGGCCTGAAAGTGGATGGAGACGACGCGGATATAGAATGGGTCATTTATCCCAGCGCGGAGCTTCCCTTGGCGTTGGAACGCGGTCTGGTTGACGCCATTGGTTCGGGAGATCCTACGGCCACAATCATTGAGAACGAAGGCAAAGCCCGTGTGGTCATCAACAACGCCACAGGTCATGGCTTGGAAAATGAATTTTGCTGCGTAACCCCGTTCCGCTCGGCGACCGTCGCCGCCCACCCGGAAGCGGCGGCGAAGTTCCTCCGCGCCATCCAGAAAGCGGCGAAGTGGGTGCAGGAAAACCCCGACGAAACCACGAGAATTTTGGCGGAAAATAAATACATCGCCGGCGATCCTGTGGTCAACGCCCAAGTGCTCAAGACGTACAACTACAAGGCTTCGGTAAGCCAGGCTCGCACCGCTATTGAACGCAATGCGCGCGAGTTGCAACAGATTGGTCTGGTTAAAGCCGATGTTGATGTGAATGAGTTGGTCGCAAATACGTTCTTTGCAGTGCCGGGAGTGCCGGACTCGCTGTTCTAACTCGATGTAACACCATGGAACGCGCCGTGAAAAGATCGCCTCAGAGCTTTGTACGGCGGGTTTCATGGCGTTCCCGTTATTCGCAACGCGGCTTCATTTTACCCTCCATAGGGAGAACGTAAATATATTATTTGCACGCAAAATTTCGCGCATCTCAACCTACTTTTTAGCCCGGACAATCACGGTCTTTGATGGCGGACTGATTTTTAGCGCGACACCGCTTGAACATGGGTCGACCGATTGGCGCCAGCCATTGTGATCCTATGTCTTTTGTTTATCAAAAAAAGCCATCACGCCAGAAAAACACCTTATGTCAAAAGGGAAGCGGATAGTCTGGAAGGGATGCGGACGAAAGAGGATGTGAGGGTCGCGGCATTTGAGCATATCGAAATATATTATAATACGTGTCGTAGACATTCGGCGCTCGGATATGCTATACTGGCAACATTAACTAATTTCAACGGCGGTTAACCTACATCATATCGGGGAATTCCATTTTTATAACACATTTTTTTATACTTCACTCCTTCCAAAGTTTTTCCTCATTATTGATTGTTTTGGATGAAATTCTGTAGCCGGCGGTTTCTACAGAATTGGGTGTCAGTCACCCATGCATTCAAGTTACTACAGGCATTTGGCCCCGAAAACATCGACTGTAACAGGAGACTGTCCCCATTCGCAGTAGTCTTGGAAACCGTTGACCGTTATAGTTATATTGGCATTAACAGGTTTGTCAGAATCACTTGAAATCACCGCAGCAACCGTACCTTTAGTTTTGTCAATGGTATCAGTGGTTGGCTTGCCGGTTACATCTAATACTGTACAAACATCGGTTGCATAAACCTTAATTCCGAAGTAAATCATTGCTACCAGCAAGACAAAAAATCTTTTCATAAAACTATTTTTTTGTAGTTTATACTCATTGCGGAGTTTTTGTTTTTCAACCCACAAGGGCTGTTTTAGGGAATGCAGTTATGTTTATTTTCACTTGGGGGTTTAATACCCCGACCTTCAGGCTAAACTTGATCCACGGAATCACACGAGGTATTCCCGGCACGCCAGCAAGATATATAACTTCATCAGTCCTATCCATACCGTCTTCACTCCAGGATGCCCGTCACTGGGCGCCCGTTTCGCTCCTCCCAATCGTCCAAGACAATCCGCCGCCTCTTTTATCGTATACCCTTTCTTCGGCTCCCTCTTGGTGTTATTAGGCGAAGCCTATACGGTTTAATACCCTGCGGCTTGCCGCGGCTGTAAACAGACTGAATTTGAATGAAATTTAACAGCATCTTGGCATTGTAAAGTAATCTGCATATTTTGATAGCGCTGAATAAGTAATATCAATCAAACAACGAAAAGTTTTGTCGATGTGGCTGAAAAAGAAGGCTCCGATTCGGCGGGAGGGAGGGCGCCCGCTTCAGAGCGGCTGTGTCGTGAAGGCGGAGCCTAAAGACAAAAAAGAGCCGGGGAATTCCAACAGGCGCCCTGGGCCGCTTGGTCGCATGCAAACAATAGCCGCCAAAAACTATGCGCACCTCTCCGCCTTGAATCAACTCCGCCCGCCGATGAATGCGGGCGCGCCGATTCCCCCGGACGATGCGGCGCGGCTTCCGGCGTTTGTCCTGAAGCGGCTTGATCCGACCCCCCCTGTATGAGGCGTACTGCGCATGCGGCGAAAGGCGGCGGGCCGGCCGGGAGCGCGAGGCGGCGGAGCGGGGGGATGGGAAGCCGGTCGCGGCGGACGAAGGGGAAGGGTAGGGCGGGCGGCCGCTCCGCGATATAGTCG
>JAITIK010000154.1 GCA_031279555.1 Treponema sp.
TTCCCTTGTTCTTTCTCCCGTTTCTGGTTATGTCAGGGCTGTGGCGATGGGGGCGTTTGAGTTCTATGGCTCGCGGCATGATCCCATAGCATTTCTTTGCGCCCTTGTTGTCATTACCCCTTTATCATTCTTTCTACACCTCATTTTTTACTCCAGCGCTTCTATCAACTTGTCAAGCCTATACGCGGATGTTTCCTCAGTACGCCGCGTTTTTTTCCCGCATATCCATAATGAGTTTGATCGGCGCGTTCCACGCGGCGTCGATTGACATTGGTCTTGGCCGCTTCCGGCTGTATGCCGTACAACTCAATAACACCAGAAGATTCTTTTTTTTACGTAAGATATTGCATAAGCTCCCACGCTCAGTTGCGGGATCCACCGCCGATATAACAAATTTTCAGGTGGCTGTCGCTTGTCAGATATATTTCTGGTATGGCAACCAGAAAAATCATGACATTTTTGACAGGGTGCAGGCGGCAGGAGCGGTTGCCATTCGGTTTCAGGCTTTTTAAAGCAAGTTTCTGAAAAAAACTTGCATATTTTTTTTAAGTCATATAAAATAAAGTTGTTTCAAAACGTTGCGAAAAAACTTTTTATTGGAATGTTAGGTTGCAATGCCGGGACGGGAAACCGCCGTGAGTTCAAATTTTACAAACAGGCGATGGCGGAGGGGTGTATGCCAGTGGAACCTTCACTAAAACCGGCGGTGCCATCTACGGCGGCAACGATGCAGACGGCGTTAAAAATACTGCCGCCAGCCGACATGGACACGCCGTATACCGGAGGTCTGGCCCTCAATGGAGGAATGTCACCGCTGAGTTGGGAACAAACCACGATGCCTACGGCTTCTGGCTGAATGACTAATTGCGGGGTGGCCGGCATCGAAACCTCAAGGCGATCAGGGCGCCGGTTGCAAACCGGGAGTATAAAGGCATTGAGGCGTACTGTTTGCCAAAGACGGCAAGACGCTTCTTGGCTATTATGAGGGCGGAAAAACCACCTATACGGTACAAGACGGATGTGCGGTACGCGCGCTGACGACGGTATACAAACGCGGAAGGCGTTCCATAAACATGGCCGTTGGCTATGGGAACCGCCGATAAAAAAATATACGACAAGGGTCGTATATAACGAGTCTTTCCCAAAACATGAACAAGATTCGGGTTGGTTTTAGGAAAGATTAAGGAGAAATCTATGAAAAAGACCGTGAAAATAGCAATAATCTCGGCGTCCGCTGTTGCGGCGGCAGCGGGAGTCCTCTTTGTTGCGATCCCTCTTGCCACGTCAAAAAGAGCGGAGGCGAGGCTGGGCGAGGCGTTCGCCGAAGCGGGGATTCCCGAAGGTATGTGGAGTGTTGACAGGGCATACTATATCCCGCTTATCGGACATTTAGTGATTGAGAAACTGGAATTCGGGGAAAGAGGCGGCGGCGCCTTCCTCGAAGTGAAAAAAGCCACCCTTGCGCTTGACACAGGCGAGAAAGAGTTTTTCGCTGGTTCCGTGGATGCGCGAGAGGTGTCGTTCTCGTCGTACGATACCGGCATTGCCGTCAAAAGCCTCTCCGCGAATGATTTTTCCGTGGACAAAGCGCTGTTCGCGCACTCGCCGGTTAAAGCTGTCAAAAAACTTGGAACTATCCGCATGAGCGATGCGGTGTTCAGGCAAGAAGGACGGACGCGCTTTTCGCTGGGGAGACTCAACATCGTTTCCGATTACGCCGAAGGGAAAATCCCGCTTTTCTCATCGGTAACGTTAAAGGAATTGGCGGTGAATATCCGGCAGTTTGCGTCGCTTCCCGCTTTGCGCCCGGAGTACCGGATTTCGAACTTCGAGCTTAAAACTTCGCTTTCCGGCGGCGTTTATACGGTTAATCTTGTCATCGACGGGGCAAATCTTTTTATGATAAAAGCCAATCTTGACATCGTTTCGCCTCATTCGCTCCTTGCATCCGGCAGAATAACTGATCTCGCCGAAGTTGATTACGCGGAAGATATAAAGATAGATTCGCTTTCGCTTGTCTATATCGACAAATCCTTTTTGGATCATGGTTTTGAACTTGCGGGAATGTCCGGAGGCAGAGCGGAGCTTGCGGAGCAGTTAAACGAAACGCTTATGATGTTTGCGGAGACGGGCGGAGTGGACGCGGAACAACGGTTCGTGGATGAAGCTGCGAAATTTATCGCAAAACCCGGAAAATTTGAACTAAAAACAAACCTCGATTTTCCCATGAGCATTAGGGAGATAAGCAAAAACCTATTCGCAATGAACATAAGCCTTTCCATAAACGGAGGAAAGCCTTTCACAACCGGCGAAAATTAACAGATATGATGGATATGCGTTGCGCGCCATCCCCCGCGCCGCTGGTTTCCGCCGCCGCCGTCACATCGGTTAGATAACATGCAAAATCTGCTCGTGTATGGGCTTGCCGCCCGGCACCATAGGTAGAACTTTCTCGTCGCTGTCAATAACGGCTTCAATGAGCGCGGCGCGTCCGGCGGCATTATCTTGCGAGGCTTTTTCAAGCGCGTCAAAAAACGCCGCTTCGTTTTCAGCGCGGTATCCGGCGATCCCATAGGCGTCCGCCAATTTCACGAAATCAGGCGGCCTGTCAAGGGTGGTTTCCGAGTACCGCCCTTCATAAAACAGGCGTTGCCATTGCCTCACCATACCGAGCGTACGGTTGTTGAATATGACAATAAGCAACGGCATATGGTACGCCGCAAGGGTCGCCATTTCCGCGCAGTTCATGCGAAACGATCCGTCGCCGGTGAAAAGCGCCACAGGGCTGCCGGGATCCGCCGTTTTTACGCCAATCGCGGCGCCAAGCCCAAATCCCATTGCGCCTAATCCGCCGGATGTGATGAATTTTCGCGGCGCGTTGCACGGGAAAAATTGAGCGGTCCACATTTGATGCTGTCCCACATCGGTGACGGCGATAGCGCCGCTCCCCAGTTTTTTCGCGGTCTCTTCAATGATGAAGCGCGGATGCAGGGCGTGCATCCGCTTCCGCTCCAGTTGGTGGGATTGGGGCAGGTGAGTTTTCCATGCCGTTATATCATTGCCCCAGCCATTTTCCGGCAATTGACCATCTTTTTCCAGCCGCTCAAGAACGCGCGGCAGGGTTTCTTTTATATTGCCGGCAACCCACCGCGTTGACGGCACGTTTTTATTGATTTCAGCCGGATCAATGTCGAAGTGGAGAACTTCCGCCCCGGCCGCAAAGGTGTCCGTATCGCTGGTAACGCGGTCGGAGAAGCGCGAGCCAATCGCGATCACGAGATCCGCAGTCTGCGCCGCTTTGTTGGATGCGACTGTACCGTGCATGCCGATAAGTCCGGTGCAGAGCGCGTGTTCTCGCGGGAAACAGCCCGTTCCCATGAGACTTGCCGCGACCGGCGCATTAAGCGTTTCGGCGAATCGTTTGAGTTCTTCCGCCGCGTCCGCAATGATGACGCCGCCGCCCGCGTAAATAAGCGGACGTTTCGCGCTCCGTATCAAGGCCGCCGCCTCATCTATATCATTTTCGGAGAATGTCTTGCGGCGGCTGCGCTCGTCGAGCCGGAGCGCCCTCTGGCTTATGACGAGTTCTGTATGCGCGTGACGCAACGGCGTCCATTCGCCCATTTGGGCGGTGACATCTTTGGGTATGTCGATAAGCGTCGGACCCGGACGCCCGGACGCCGCCACTAAAAACGCTTCCCGCACTATTTCCGCAAGTTCGCTCACGTCTTGAACGATCCAGTTGTGCTTGACTATGGGCATGGTGACGCCCGTAATATCGACCTCCTGAAAGCTGTCCCTGCCCAGCAACCTTCGCGCCACATTGCCGGTGATTGCGACTACGGGCGATGAATCCATATAGGCCGAGGCTATGCCCGTCACCAAATTCGTAGCGCCGGGACCAGATGTGGCGATGCACACGCCGGTCTTGCCTGAAGCGCGGGCGTAGCCGTCCGCCGCATGAGCCGCGTGTTGCTCGTGGCTTGTCAAAATATGCCTGATCCGATCTTTCTGCTTATACAGTTCATCGTAAATGAACAAGACCGATCCGCCCGGATAACCGAAAACGGTGTCGACGCCTTGTTCGATGAGCGCCTCAATTAAAATTCTCGCGCCTGTGTATTGCATGTTTCCACCTTATGGCAATGAGCCGCCCCGCCCTGAAGGGCAGGGTCTTGCGCCCACGCATTTCAAAAATTTGGCATCCCTATAACGGATGCTGAGACTGGTTTGGTCCGCGTCAGTTAGGATGATGTTCGACCGCCGGTTTTCAACCGCCGAGATACGCGGCTTTCACCGCTTCATCGCGCCTGAGATGTGCGGCGGCGCCGGTTTTGCTCACGACGCCGGTTTCAAGGATGTAGGCGCGGGAAGCGATGGCAAGCGCTTTGAATGCGTTCTGTTCAACCAGCAAAATGGTCGCGCCCGCTTCATTGATGCGCGTGATGATGGAAAAGATCTCGTCAACCAGAATGGGGGACAAGCCCATGGAAGGCTCATCCAAAAGGAGAAGCCGGGGGGCGGACATAAGCGCCCTGCCCATGGCCAGCATCTGCTGCTCGCCGCCGGAGAGGGTGCCGGCATGTTGGTTGAGCCGTTCTTTCAAGCGAGGGAAAAGGTCATACACCATGTCGCGGTCGCGCTCAATGCCCGCACGGTCGCGGCGCGTGTACGCGCCCATCTCAAGATTGACCTTGACCGAGAGATTGGCGAATATACGCCGTCCCTCCGGCGCTTGGACAAGACCCAATTTCACGATGCGGTCGGGCGGCAGATTGGTGATGTCAAGCCCGTCAAAGACAACGGTTCCGCCGGTTTTCTTGATGATATTGGACACGGCGCGCAATGTTGTTGTCTTTCCCGCTCCGTTTGAGCCGATGAGCGTAATGATCTCGCCCTTTTCTACGATAAAAGAAACGTTCTGCACCGCCTTAATCGCCCCGTACTGTACTATTAAATTGTCAACGTTCAGCATGTCAGCCTTCTTACTCCTGTTACGCCAGCGACGCGGAACTTTCCGCCGCTTCTGATCCGAGGTACGCCTTAATCACCGCTGGATTCTTGCGTATGTCCGCAGGAACGCCCTCGGCTATGATGCGTCCGTAATCAAGCACAATAAGCCTTTCGCAGATGCCCATGACCATGTTCATGTCGTGTTCAATCAAAAGAATTGTAAGGCGAAACTGTTTCCTGATAAAGGAAACAAGCTCCATAAGCTCGCGTGTTTCCTGCGGGTTCATGCCAGCGGCGGGTTCGTCCAGAAGCAAGAGGCTGGGCTGCGCCGCGAGCGCGCGGGCGATTTCCAGCTTGCGCTGTTCGCCGTAGGGCAAATTTCTGGCAAGCTCACGCTTCTTGTGTAGAATGCGGAACAACTCAAGCAGCCCGTCCGCCGTATCGGTCATCCGCGCCTCGTCTATATGAAAGCGTTTTAAGCGGAATAGTACGTCAATGGGTTTCGCTTCACGCCGCGAATGGAGCGCGATCCGCACGTTGTCTTCCACGGACAGGTTGCCGAACAGCCGTATGTTCTGAAATGTCCGCGCAATGCCGATTCGGTTTAACGCGGCGGGCGTTTTATTCCCTATGGAGAAACGTTTGTTGTCCCTGTTCCGAAACACAATGGTTCCGGCGGCAGGCTTGTAAATGCCTGAAAGTATATTGAACACTGTTGTCTTGCCGGCGCCATTCGGCCCGATCAACCCCACGAGTTCGCCTTCTTTCAGTTCACAACAAAAATCGCTTACCGCCGCAAGTCCACCGAACACTATGGAGAGGTTTTGCGCATGGATCACACATTCTTTCTTTTCACTTTGCGTCATTCTTTTTACCTTGCGTCATGTTCCTTTCTTCTTCAGCTTTTTCAGCGGGCGCCGAACGATCCAGTCCTTTGCGCGTTCACACAGCCTGACAAAAGAAACTTCCTTCATTCCCAGAATCCCCTGCGGACGGTAGAGCATCACTGCAATGAGAATGAGCGGATAGATGATGAGCCGGTAATCCCGCAGGAAGCGGAGGAATTCTTGCAAATACGTCACTATATAGGACGCGAGTATAGCGCCGGTCATGGATCCCATGCCGCCCAGCACTACAAAGATGAGATAATCTATGCTTTTGTTGAACGACGCGACGTCCGGTTTTACAAAGCCGATGATCGCGGCGTACAACCCTCCGCCCAGACCGGCGATGAAGGACGCGATCACAAACCCTATCATCTTGTAGCGAAAGACGCTGATGCCATTCGAGTTTGCCGCGATTTCATCCTCCCGCACCGCGAGAATCGCCCTCCCGTACGTTGAGCGTAGAAAATTTTGCAACAGTATGACGACGGCTGCCAGGGCGGCGGTTACGATTGAGAACGAAAGCGCAGGATAAACCGCGAGGATCGTGGTGAAACGCCTGCCATTTGCGCCGCCGGAAATGGCTTTTATGTTTATCAGGATCACGCGGATGATTTCACCAAAACCAAGCGTTACAATGGCGAGGTAATCGCCGGTGAGCTTCAGCGTGGGAAACCCGATGAGAAAGCCGAAAATCGCGGCGGCAAGGCTCGCCATAATGATGGAAACGGGCAGGGGAATATGCATGTCCACGGTGAACACAATTGCCGCGTACGATCCGATTGCCATAAAGCCCGCCTGTCCAAGCGAAAGTTGCCCGGTAATGCCCGTTATGGTGTTCACACTGACGGCAAGCAGGGCGTTTACGCCCGCCAATGTTATGATTTGCGCGATATATGCGTCTATAACGCCGCATTGTATGAGAATGGTTGGGACAAACACCGCAAGTACTGCGAAAACGCCCGGAATAAGAGTGTTTTTCATGCGATTCGTCAGAATCGCCCGATTTGTCAGAATCGCCCGATTCGTCATACTTTCACTCCCGTTTTCTTGCCTAAAATGCCGGACGGCTTTACCAGCAGAATGATGATGAGTATGGAAAACGAAATGGCGTCCGCGTATTGCGAAGAAATGAAGCCCTTGGTGAGGGTTTCCACGACGCCGAGCAACAGTCCGCCGAGCATGGCGCCCGGCACCGAACCGATGCCTCCCAGCACTGCGGCGACAAACGCCTTGAGTCCCGGCATGGATCCCATAGTCGGCGAAATCTGCGGATAGGCGCATGCGTACAGTATGCCGCCCGCCGCCGCCAATATGGAGCCAAGCGCGAATGTAAAAGAAATGATGCCGTTCACCGATACGCCCATGAGGCTTGATGTTTGAATGTCAAAGGACACTGCCTGCATCGCCTTGCCCCGCCGCGTATAGTTGATGATATAGTTGAGCGCAAGCATCAGGATGGCAGAAAGCGCGATCACGATGATCTGGATGTTTGAAATGGAGACCGGTCCGAAGTTTATGGCGCTTACCGGCGGACGGGGAAACTGCCGGGGATTAGGGCCGATAAAAGGCAGCACCCGCGCCCCGTTTTGCAACATGAGGGACACCCCGATAGCGGTGATAAGCGAATTGAGGCGCGGCGCGGAACGCAACGGCCTATAGGCGAACCGCTCGATGAACATGCCGAGAAAGGCGCATAGGGTCATGGAAAAGAGAAAGGCGAGCGCCAGCGCAGATACGCTGGCGCCGGCGTTGCCCGCGTTGAGCCACGTAAGCGCAAAATAGCCGGCGTACGCGCCCACCATGAGTATGTCCCCGTGCGCGAAATTGATGAGCAACACTATACCGTACACCATCGTATATCCGAGGGCGATAAGGGCATAGATGCTGCCGAGCGAGATGCCGTTTATTAACTGTTGTAAAAATATGGCGAACACGCTTTCTTGCCCGTGGTTATAAACCCTTGCACTTCCGTACTAGGGATTCACTGTGGTTTTGTAAACCGTCGTCAGCTTGCCGTCTCCGCCCTTTACGAGTTCAACCATTACGGCGGACTTGACCGGGTTGCGCCTGCTGTCAAACGTGAGGTTGCCGGTAACGTACTTGCCATTGGTTTGGACAAGAGCGTCGCGCACACGGGTTGGGTCAACGGAGTCAGCTTTGATAATGGCGTCCCGTATCATGTAGAGAGAATCGTAGCCAAGCGCCGCGAAGGACACCGGCACGGAATTGTACTTTTTCTGGAAATCCTGGACGAAATTGATCACTTTGGGATCAGAAGAATCCGCGGCGTAGTGGTTGGAGTAGAATCCGTTGAGAACCTCGTCTCCAGCGTTCTCGGTGAGACCATCCCAGCCGTCCGCGCCGACAATCGGGGTGTTGACACCCTGGGCGCGAAGTTGCTTGGCGATCAGGGATACGGTGGAGTAATAGTCGGGAAGATAGACCACATCGGGATTCGCCGCTTTGATTGTGGTAAGCTGGGCGTAGAAGTCAACGTCGCCGGTGATATACGATTCATTCGCCACAATGTCGCCGCCCCGCCCCTGGAACGCGGTGATAAAGTTGTCTTTGAGGCCAACCGAATAATCGTTGCCGTTGTCGTATAGGACAGCCGCGTTCTTGGCGCCGAGACTCTCAGCCGCGAAAATGCCGCCCACAGTTCCCTGGAACGGATCGATGAAGCAGGCGCGGAAAATATAATCGCCCGCGTCAGTGATGGACTCCATAGTCGCGGCGGGCGCCACCAGCAACACCTTCTGCGCCTGGGCGAGCGATGTTATGGCCTGGGTACAACCGGACGTGAGCGAACCGATGATAATATTCACCTTGTCGCTTGTGGTGAGTTTCTTGTAGGCGTTGACGGTTTTTTCAGGGTTGCCTTCATCGTCTTCAGAAATAAGCGATATCTTTTTGCCGTTTATACCGCCGTGCGCGTTGATTTCTTCAATGGCAAGCTCAATGCCATTCTTGCATTCAACGCCGTACACCGCCACCGGACCTGAGAGCGGAAAAATGCCGCCTATGGTGATGGCATCCTCGCTTTTGGCTTTACAGCCGGCAAGGGCGACAAACGCGGCGCAGGCAAGCGCCGCGGCAACGCGATGCGTTGCGAAAAAGCCGAATCTTTTCATTTTTTGCATAAAAGCCTCCTTAATTAATAGATATAGCACATCATAGTAAAAAACGAAAAAAATGTCCACTAGAAAACCCAGAGTACTATCAATTTTCTGTTATAAACCATGAAAAAATCGCGCCGTTTTCCTCAATCTTTCCACGGAAATATGAAGCTCTTGAGGCTCCGCGTCCCGGTTTTTTCACGCTCGTCAATCAGAAGCTCATCCCACGGGATTTTGGGACGCTTGCCGCTCGCCACGGTTTCGGGATGAGATTCAAGCCAGTCGTACTTGAGGAGCCGCAGGCGGAGACCTTCGTCCAGAAAGAGAAGTATCCCCGCAGGTCCCGGAAGCATAAACGCAAGGAACACCGACAGTACAAGGAGAATGAGGTTATGAATAAAGGAAAAAACACAAAAACCCAGATTGTCAAAGAAGATGAGAAAACACTTTTTCAGGCTTACCTTGAGCGGATTGTCCATGCGGGAGCGCACCGTAAGGAAAAACTGAAAGGAAAGTACAGACGCAACCAAAAACCAAAACAGCAAGACGCCGAGAGCCCAGCCTAAAAGAGTTCCCATTCTGAAATAAAACGGCAGCACAACCGTAACGACGCTTCCCGCAAGAATGACAAACGCGCCCAGAACAAGGCCGGAAAGCCATGTCTTTTTGAAAGCCGCGAAAAAATCGCGGAAACCGAAAAAACTGTAATCCGACACCCGCCTAAGGCAGGAACTTGCCGCGGCGAGGTATACGCAACAACACAACACGCCGACTGTCAAGACCGTTATAGAAAGAAGAGCCGAGGGTATGCGCGACGGAATAAAGACCGGCGCCGCGACGACAACCAAAAAGCCGATGTTGATGAGAACAATCTTGAACAAGTTGTCCCATAAATCAAAGAATGTCTTTTTTATCAAGAACCCAAGCATTATTCCAGTATACCGCATTATGTCGCTTTTGACAAGAACGTTGCGATAGTTCCATTTGTCTTTCATACCGCATTTTCAAGCGCCCAGGGACGCAAAGCTCCCAGGGATGCCCGCTGTCGCCGCCGCATGAAAGCGCGCGCCCTTGCGCCGGCATGGGCGAAGGCAAAATGCGAAATGGCCGGTCGCCTGACGCCAATCGCAAAACAGCGCCAAAAAAGACTTGATATTGCTCCCAATGCATTTGAAAATGATTTTTTATGAAAGTCAGATTGTTCTGCGCAAGGCGCGTCAGCCGCATTAGTCGCGCTCTTCCCGAAGCGAATTTCCCGCCCGTTTGCCGCAGATGCCGGAACGCCCCCGCCATTCCTAACTTCTTTTAGTTTCCAAAGACTCTTCCGCGACATGCGAAAAAATCTCTGTCACTTGCAGGGGGTGATCCGCAATTCTACTGCGGCTGAAATTAATGATATAATGAGAAATGAGCGAAATTGTAAGAAAATCTCATAACGTGAATGTGACAGCTTACGGGGCAAAGGTTGCCTTGATGTTTTCACCCTTCAGGACATTGCACTTGATCCAGTTGGTACATGCGTTATTGGCGGGATCGGACTTGCCGCCGTCGGTCACCCCGATCATAAACCCGGACGATTATGGATACGGTACTGCCCGCCGCGCCGACGGGGGCATCCTTTTTCTGGCAGGCCGAAGCCGGCGGCAAGACGGCGAAAAAGAATAAAAACGGCGAAATTATTTTTTGCGGTTCATGTATTTTCCTCCATAAAAAATTATCTTTTTTGGTAATAGTCGTACAAGAGCGTTACGTTTTCTTTTGCCATGATCTGATCCGGCGCATCGCCGCCTTCGGGCTGGGGAAAAAGATCGGGGAAAATATCGGAAACCCAATGGTACTGATCGGCGGTTTTTCCTTTTAGCCTTACGAACACATCCTTGAAATTCCCGCCGAATTCCATGCTGAAGGTGTCATACCGGGGTATGTCCGCCGCGTCGAATATACCCTCCCCGCTTGTACCGGCCTTAAACCCGAAAAAGCGCGGCGCTTTGCCGCTTGGTTCCACGGCAACCAGTTTGTCCGCCGCCAAATAGCCGGGAGTAAAGAGCTTTCCCAGATTAACCCCGTGGCGGCTGTTTACGGCGTCCGCGTCCCAGGCCGTCTTGTTTTCCATGACATAAAACAATGACTTGTACCGGGGTATTTCGGGGATATAAAAATCGCCTCCGGAGTCCAGGGCATCTTTTAATTTTTTTATGAAGCCCCCGCTTCCGGACAGCCATTGATATTTTGTTTTTGCCTCCGCAGAAAAACGTCCGTAAAAGGCGTCAAAAGAACCGTACAGGGTGTTTACCGCCCTGGTAAAATCAGATCCGGCCTGATTCATCATCCCGCTGTTCCGGGTTTTCATCAGGCGGCTCCGCAGGGGCAGGTATTTGGCAAGAACCGTATATTTTCTTTCCTTGTCAATGCGTTCCCGCAAATTTGAGGTCAGGCTCCTGTTGAGCAAAAGATTAAA
>JAITIK010000163.1 GCA_031279555.1 Treponema sp.
CGGAAGAAACCACGCGGCAATCGCCAGATTGTTTTAGAGTCCCTTTTAAAAGGGCGGGCGAATTTTACATAAGACTTGTAAAGCGGCTCGTCTCCAGAGATTTACGCCGCTTTAAGAGGCGAAACGTGAAGATGGCGCCATTTTTAACGCCGGTTTCTTTTGTAACCCCACAAAAAGGCTTGCGTTAGTTTCGTTTGCCCCTCTTGCGCATTCAGGAGGGTTTTCATATAATACGCATAACGCTGTCAAACAGCGTTAGTATACAGGAGGTTTTATATATGGCTATACAAAAAAGAACAGGCGTCTTTGATTTACAGGCGAACAATACGACTGTAAGCCGGGAAATTCTCGCGGGAATCACAACATTCCTGACGCTCGCGTATATCTTGATGGTTAATCCAGATATACTCGGCGCCGCGGGCATGCCCAAAGAGGGCGTGTTTACAGCGACAGCGCTGGCGTCCGCGATAGCGACTCTGGTTATGGCGTTCGCCGCGAACTTGCCCATAGCGCTTGCGCCCGGCATGGGACTCAATGCGTTTTTCGCCTTCTCCGTCGTTATCGGCATGGGCTATTCATGGCAACTCGCCCTGACCGCGGTGTTTCTCGAAGGCATTCTGTTTATTATCCTCTCACTATTCAATGTTCGGGAAGCCATCATCAAGGCGATACCCGACAACTTGAAGAAAGCGGTCGCCGTCGGCATCGGGCTTTTCATAGCGCTCATCGGTTTTAAGAACGCGGGCATTGTGATAGGCGATCAGTCGACTTTGATAGCGCTGGGCGATTTGACAAGCGGTTCCGCGCTGCTTGCAATCATCGGCCTTATCATCACCATCATTCTGTATGCGTGGAAGCTTCCCGGTTCGATCCTCATCGGCATCCTCGCAACCGCCGTCATAGGCATACCGCTTGGCGTCACCGACATAAGCGGCTTCGATTCTCCATGGAGCCTTCCAGCCGCGCCCTTGTTCTGGGCGTTTGACTTTTCAAACATTTTCACGTTCCAGTTCTTTACGGTTTTCTTCACCTTTCTCTTTGTGGATATTTTTGACACTGTCGGCACCTTGGTCGGCGTCGTCACGCAGGCGGGGCTCATCGGCAGGAATGGCGAAGTGCCTCGCGTAAAACAGGCGCTTCTCGCTGACGCAATCGGCACAGTCGCAGGCGCCGCGCTTGGAACCTCAACCGTAACCAGCTATGTGGAAAGCTCTGCGGGCGTGGCCGCAGGCGGGCGCACGGGTCTCACCTCGCTGACCACGGCCATTCTGTTCATCGTCGCCCTTTTCTTCTCGCCGCTCTTCCTTCTCATTCCCAGCGCGGCGACAGCGCCAGCCCTTATCGTCGTCGGCTTCCTGATGATGCAGGTTGTGGGCGGCATCAAGTTCAAGGATCCCACAGAAGGCGTTCCGGCGTTCTTTGCCATCGTGATGATGCCCTTCGCCTACAGCATCTCTGAAGGCGTCGTGTATGGTTTGCTTTCCTATGTGATTCTCAAAGCCGCGACGCTTAAATTCAAGGATATATCTGTTGTCACGTGGATTTTGTTTGTGATATTCATTCTGAGATTTTTTATCGAATAGTGAATCTTTTTTTACTGTTTTTTGAATTTTCTAAAATAGGCTTGTTCGCCGTGGGCGGGGGGCTTGCAACCCTGCCCTTTCTGTTCCACCTGGCCGAAAAGTACGCGTGGCTTACGGCGGAGATCATCGGAAACGGACAGGCGCTCGCCCAGGCCGCGCCCGGCGCAATAGGCGTAAATATGGCGGCAATCGCCGGATTTTACGCCGCCAGCGCGGGAGGTTCGCTTGTCGCCGCGGCGGGGCTTATATTTCCCTCTGTCATCGTCATCACGATCATAGCGCGTATGCTTGCCTTCAAAGAAAACCGGATGGTACAGGCTGTTTTTATGGGGCTTAAGCCGTGCGCGACGGGTCTGCTTGCGACCGCTGGTTTCGGCGTCCTGCGATCATCGCTCTACAACGGAGAGGCTTCCGTCTGGTACGAGACGCTCCGCCCGCGTGAATGCATCCTTTTCCTCGTACTATTTGTCCTGATTGTCAGACTGAAACTGCATCCGGCCGTCTATATCGGACTTGCGGGCGCGGCGGGCGTTATTCTGAAACTGTAATGTCAGAAGACGGGTTTTCAGAGTTGATTACTGCCGCTCCGCGCGTTTTGGGAAAGGCGTCCATTGCAACAAATGTTCCACCCTGTAACAAAACGCAAACCTTCACAGTTACATAATTTCCTTCCAGTCGAACCGAATGTCGCGGAACCTCGTACATGATGCGACGCTTGCAAAATGCCCCCGCCATAGGGCGGGGAGGATCCTTCGCTTTTTTAATTACGGCGCGATAACTTCCCCAATGCCTCACGGCCCCGTTTCCCTTTCCGCTGGATTTCCGGCGTCCGCGCATATACCCCCTATCCTTGATAAGGAATTGTGTAAAATAGGGTCTGACTATTTTACTATTTAGGATAAAAAAGATATAATGAATGAGGCGGTTCCAAAACTGAAGCGCTGAAGCTTGGAACCGCTTCTTACCCTGGCCTATTCCAAAACCAACCCGCACGTAGTTCGTCGAAGGCACGTTCGCGTTTTGGAACAGGCTCGAATATAAATGAGGAGCGTAGTTATGGCGGAAATGACGATGGAGCCGCAGATGGGGCTGACGTTTGAGCAGGTATGGGCGGCGTTAATGGAATTGCGAGCGGCTGGCAAGGAGACTAGCCAGCAGTTGAAAGAAAGGGGCGAGGATTTTGACCGGCAGTTGAAAGAAAGCCGCGAGGACTTTGACCGGCAGTCGAGAGAAAGGGGCGAGGACTTTGACCGGCAGTTGAAAGAAAGCCGCGAGGACTTTGACCGGCGTCTACAAGAGACTGACAGGCTGTTCAAGGAGACCCACGAAGAAATCAAGGCGCTCTCAAAGAACATCGGCGGACTCAACAACTCGCTTGGCGAACTGATCGAACAGATGTTCTCCGCCCAGCTTTGGGACAAGTTCGGCGAGCTTGGTTACGAGTTTAGCAAAGGCGGCAACGTCAAGTTCAAGGAGAACAAGCGGACCATAGCGGAGGCGGATGTATTCCTGGAGAATGGGGAGTACGCGATGCCCGTGGAAGTGAAGACGCATTTGAAAGTGGAAGACGTGGACGAGCATATAGAGCGGATAGAGCGGATACGGGGATATATGGACCGTCGTGGGGACAAGCGGCGGCTTGTGGGTGCGGTGGCCGGGGGGATTGTACCTGATGACGTGAGGCGTTACGCGCAGAAGCGCGGTCTGTATGCGCTGGAGCAGTCCGGGGAATCGGCGCTCATAGCGGAGGCGCCCGACGGCTTCGTAGCGCGGATATGGTAGGGCGCGGACGGGCAGGCGGCTTGACCCGATTGCCAGTTCGCTATGCGGCGGGCGGAAAGAAGGCGTATTGTCTGCCGGACAAAACGCTGACAGAAAAATGCGGGATTAGAGCGGGGCGTTGCTATTGTCCCCCCCTGTTAGCGAACAATAGCGAAAAATTCGAGAGATTTTTATTCGAGGGGCTAATAGCGCGCCCCTCTGGGGCGGTTCAATTCTTCCGTCAATAATGGCGTATACTAAATTTCCTATCGAACGACAGATTTTTCGCAGAAAAAGCGGCTCCGGAGAGGGGAGGCCCCCTGTCCGGCTGAGTTCGCGCGGCGAACCTCGCAAGAAAACGCAACGCGGCTTGCGGCGCCGCCACAACGTCCCCCAATCGCCCGTCAGCCCCCGGTTCTTGGACTGGAAAGCCCCGCGACACGCGAGCCG
>JAITIK010000034.1 GCA_031279555.1 Treponema sp.
GCGTGGGAGGCGCTGTTCCGGGACTGGCCTTTGTGTTGGCCGCTGGCCGACTCATGTGGATGGACAACAGCGGCGCATCAGGGCGATCAGGATTCAATATATGCTGAGGCTTTGAAACGGGCGATTGACCAGTATATCGCGGCGAATGGCGATGCAGATACAGGCCGAAGCTACTTTAGCGGCTGTTCAAACGGGGCTATACGACGATTGCTATGCTGAGCGCGTATGCGGGCTATTTCGCGGCGGCATACTCAATTTGCGAGGCGTAGTGGATTCATTCACCGGCAATAAGCCTTTCGCGTTTTTGTCCTCCCGCGCTCCTTCCAATGCGCCCGCATCCCCTGCTTTTTGTTTCCATCCAAAAGGCGGGACTTTGCGGAGATATTCAAAGTTTTTCAGTCCCCCGTCCATGGGCAGTATAGCGCCCTTCTTAACTGTACGCATTTGAGGATTGCCCCTCAAACGCGGCGGTCTATTTTACCGGCGGCATCAGCCGGCGTTGGAAAGACGGTTCGCCCGCTTTTCGTACTGTTAGAGATTATTGACAAACAATCAAACTTTGGTTCATACTATAATAGTGAAGTTTCGTACATTTAAATGGTATAATCGCTTTGTCATAATTATTTTTCCCTCTGCCACCGAAACATCCTCTAAATATATACTTAAACCCATTAGGAGTTGTACTATGAGCATAAAAACCGCGGTCTGCCGCAGCTTTGATATGGATATTCTTGTCAAAGGAATCGATCAGCCGAATGTTAAGGTGGTGATTTATTTCTTCTCAATTGAATTTGAACGTTTTGAAGTCCACAAGGCGTTCAAACGGGCTTTTCCCCACGCCGCCTGCATCGGCGCTTCAATGATAGGCGGCTGGTGTACCGCCGGCGCAACGGAAAAAGGCGTCATAGCCATGTCCCTGTCTTCCGATGAAGTGGCGGAAACCTTTATTTCCTTGCAAGAGGGAGTGAAGCGCGATCCCACGCTTGCGGCTCGAAAACTTATCGAGGAGTTGAAGCGGAAAACCGGCGGACAAAATCTGTACCCAAACACCTATTTGGGCATTACGCTTTTTGACGGACTGTGCCGTGGCGAGGAAATAATCAAGCGGTTTACCCTGGAAAGAGGCTTTAATCTGAATTTGATCGGCGGCGCGGCGGCGGATGAGCTTGCGTTCAGAAAAACGCTGGTGAGCGCGGACGAATGTTGTTCCGATGACGGCGTTGTGCTTCTGGTTCTGAAAATGAAGATACCCTTCTACTGCGACCACTATGTGCATTGCATTCCAACCGCCACCTCATTCGTCATAACAAAGGCGGATCCGGTTAAACGGATCGTCTGGGAAATAGAAGGGCAGAACGCCGCGGAATATTACGCAAAGGCTATCGGCATTTCAAACCCCGCTCAACTTACGGCATCCCATTTCGCCAAAAATCCGGTGGGTATTGTTGTGGGCGAGGGAAATAATACTACTGTCTATGTACGCAGCCAAAATGCGGTTATTGACGGTAAAGGCTTGCAATTTTACTGTTCCATAGAAGAATCAACGCAGGTACACCTCTTGAAGCGGGGGGATATAATCGCCCACGCCCGTAAATCTCTGGAAGACGCGCGACAGTACCTCCCGAACATACAGGGGGCGCTCTTGTTTAACTGCGTCTTGCGGTATATTGAGATGCAGGAGCTAAAAAAAACAACGGAATTCAACCGTGTGTTTGAGCGACTTGCCTTCATCGGGTTTAACACCTATGGAGAAGAATATTTTACCCATCATAATCAAACCCTGACTGCGGTCTTTTTTGGAGGTTGACCCATGAATACGCCACTCGCGGCCGCGCCGCAGCAAAAATCCGCTTCAAAGCGGGATATGTTCAGCCACAAGATGAAACGGCTGGTTCATTACATAAACAGCAAGTTCAAGATAATGGTGTTTGAGATTGTCGACCGAAGCAATATGCTGAATACCACCATCCTCTATCTACACAGCGCATTCAACCGCGTTTCTGATGTTATGAAAAAGTCCAACGTTTCGTTTCAGAAAAACTCCGAAATCTTGGCGAGCGTGTCCAAAGACAACCAGCGCCATATAGGAAGCGTTGATCGTAACTTTGCGATTATTGACAAGACCTTTGATGATTCCTTTCAGCTTACTGACGCGCTGCATGGCATTGCAAAAGTTACCGGAGACAATCTATCCGCCATCCATAATATCGCGGAACTGACCAATATACTCGCGCTCAACGCATCCATTGAAGCGGCGAGGGCGGGAGCCGCTGGCAAGGGTTTTGCCGTGGTCGCTCAAGAGATCCGCAAACATGCGGCGACCACCAAAGACGCCATTGAAACCATCTCCGAAAATATCAAAGAGCTTATCGTACACATTGACAGCCTCTCCAAGAAAATGAACGCCATGAAAGACGAAGTTAAGGAAGGAAAAGCTCTGACGCAAAAGATTGTGACGTTAAGTGAGCAGGAAAGTACGGCGCTGAGCGCTGTCAATGTCGATATTGCGTCTATAGATGCAACCTTTCAGGAATACGGAAAAATCGCGGAAACCTTGAACAAGACGACAGAACACTCAGGCATCTCCAAAATGGATATAGAACAGATGCTTATACTCTTCCAAGACAGCATGGAAAGCATAGAAAAAGTGGAAGACAGCTATTAGAGGGTGTTTCAAGGCGTCAAATTGTGAAACAGCGCCCGTCGCGGGCGACGGCGGCAGCGGGTAGCGGCGAGCGCGGCGACCGCCACGCCTTCTTTGATGGAAGCTATACCCGCAGCCCCAGTTCTTCCGCAATGGCTTTCAAGGATTCCCACGTAGTCTCCGGCAAAGGCACGCCGTTTTCATCGCTTGACTTCTCGGCTTCCTGTTCCCGCAAGCCCGCATAGTAGACCCGCTCCGCGCCTTCGGACGGAGGCAGGGATGCGAGCGCGGCGAGCATGGCGTCCATGTCGGTCTTAAAGTCCTCCGGATCGCGGAAAATGTCGATGCGCGTCGCCATAAAGAAATGGCAGACCCGGGCCGATGTAATCGCCGAATCATGCACAGCTTCGCCGAACGCGCCGCCGGAGCAGAGCGCGGTTAAAATGTCAACCATTACGGCTAATCCGTAGCCCTTGTAGCCGCGGGAAGGATTCTGCTCCGCGCCCAAAGGCAACAGTCCGCCTCCCCGCTGATAGAGCATATCGTCAAGCAGTCTCGCCGGATCTTCGGCGGGAAGCCCATGTATGTCAACCGCCAGTCCCGGCGGTATCTTCCGCCCGGTCTTTTCGTACATCTCGATGACCCCGCGGGTCGTTGTCGTTGTCGCCATATCAAGGCTGAAACGCCTGCCGTCATGTCCGGGCGCGGCGAACGCTATCGGGTTGGTACCGAACATGGCTTTCTTCGCAAACGTTGGTACGCCGAGCGCGGCTGTATTGGTCAAGGCGACGCCTATCATGTCTTCCTTTGCCGCTATTTCCGTATAATACCCGGCGATGCCAAAATGGTTTGAATTGCGGATGCTGCACACGCCAATCCCATGCTCTTTTGCCATAGCGACAACTTGTTTCATCGCTTTGACGCTTAAAGAAAGCCCCATGCCCCCCCCGGCGTCCAGTACAAGCGAAACCGGCGTTTTGCGCAGTACGGTTGGTTGTACATTTCCTTTTATAAGATTGGCTTTAATGCCGTCCGCATAGCGTTTCATGCGCTGCACCCCGTGGCTTTTAATGCCGCGGGCGTCGGCCGCTACGAGAATTTTTGCGGAATCGTCAGCTTCTTCCTGTGGAATGCCGAGTTTCTGAAAAATAGAAGAACACAGATTTTCCAGTTCAAGTCTGGCAATATATATCATGGAGGGAGATTGTACCGAAAAAGCGGATAAAAGACAAGCGCATGCTTGCCGGATGTTTGCAAAAGGCGAAAGGAGCGGAGCTATACAAAATAACGGGAATTATGGTATACTGGCGCCTAGTTGATGCAAAACATGGAAAAAGAAACCGCGCTCATAGAAGCGATACTGTACCTCGAATCAGAGCCTATTGAAGAGTCCGCGCTTGTCCGTATATCGGGATTTAAGCGGGACATTGTAAACCAAGCCCTGGAAAACCTTGACGAACGCTACGCCCAAGAGTCCTCCGGCCTTGAACTGACGCGCATAAGCGGCGGCGTCATGATTTCACCAAAAAAAGAGTACTGGGACAACCTAAAAGACCGCTACGGCAGGAAGAACGAATCCCGGTTGTCACGAGCGGCGATGGAAACGCTTTCCATTATAGCCTATTCCCAACCCATTACAAAAAGCGAAGTTGAGGCGATACGCGGCGTATCCGCAGACACGATGATCCGCCTGCTCTTGGAAAAAGAGCTTGTCAGGGAAGTGGGAAAAAAAGACGTGCCGGGCAAACCCATTCAATACGGCACCTCCAAAGAGTTCCTCAAGCAATTCAGGCTTAATAGCATCGCCGACCTGCCGAAGCTCAATGAAGCTGAACAGGACAGGTTTGAATTGAAGCATGAGGAATAGGATGTCCTTATATGGTGTAAAACCAGAGCGGATCCTGTTCAAATTCCTTTTGCGACCACTGCTCGTCATCCTGTATAAGCGGACAAGAGGGGGGGCATTCCGCAGCCGGCGCGTTGCGCTTTTTGTACCGCAATTCCGGATTCTTCACGCTTACTTTGGTCTGTTCAGGCACGGTTTGGGTGATGAAGGCGTTGCTGCCTACTACGACTCCCTCGCCGATGACGGTTGAGCCGCCCAGAATGGACGCCCCTGAATAAATGGTGACGTTGTCCTCAATGGTGGGGTGGCGCTTTATGTTTTTGAGGCTTTGACCTCCGCGAGTCGAAAGCGCTCCCAGGGTGACGCCCTGGTATAGTTTCACATGGTTGCCGATGACCGTGGTCTCGCCAATCACGATGCCGGTGCCGTGATCAATGAAAAAATAGGAGCCAATGGATGCGCCCGGGTGTATGTCAATACCGGTGAGGCTGTGGGCGTGTTCGGTCATGATGCGGGGAATGAGCGGTACGGAGAGAATGTGGAGTTCATGCGCCAAACGGTTCACCATGATGGCGTATAGGCCGGGATAAGACGAGATGATTTCATCCTTGCCGGCTGCGGCGGGATCGCCGTCAAGGGTGGCTGAAACATCGGTGTCAAGTTTCTCCCGTATTTCAGGCAACTTTGACAGGAACGCGAAGGCGATGTGTTCCGCTTTTTCGGCAAGCCTTTTATTGTTGGCGTCAGTTGTCGCGCTGGCGCCATTGGTTGCGCCGGTACCGGCGGCGCTGTTTTGACGAAGGGCGAAATGTATCTGTTTTGAAAGTTTGAATATAACCTCTTCAAGCAGGTTGCCGGCGTAATATTCCACTGATGCGCTTGCAATATTTTTTTTGCCGAAATAACCAGGGAAAAGGAGACAGCGCAACGTTTCAAGAATTTCAATAATGACGCTCCGGTTGAGTTGGTTGTCCGTATCAACTTTGATGATGTCTTCATGTTTTTGGTAGCTCTCAACAAGCATACCGGTTAAAGTCCTGATATTATGGCGCATGAGTCCCCTCTTTCTTACTAACGCTATGGTTATTATATAATATTTTCATAGACTACGCAAGGGGTTGAAATAAACCGCCGCTCCTTCATTTTTCCAGCATTTCCCGTATAATTTCGCACCGTTCATAAAACGCGGCGGTTTTCCTGAAATCGGCGTCCGTCCCCTTCTCATTGTCAACTCGCATGGCTGTTGTACCGGGGTTTCTCCCTTTTATCACGAACACCGTATCCGCAAGGTACACGGCCTCTTCAATTGAATGGGTGACTATAATAATTGTAAAGCGCCGCTTTTCCCGCGCTGTTTTTTGACGCACTGAAAGTAGAAAACGTTGCGCCTCCTCGCGGGAGAGGGCGTCGAGGTTGGAAAAAGGCTCGTCCATCAGGAGCAGATCCGGTTCGGACGCAAGAGCGCGGGCAATGGCAAGCCGCTGTTTCATACCGCCGGAAAGCCGGCTTGGGTATTGTTCGCCGAAGCGTTCAAGCTGAAACTCTTCAAGCAGGCGCCGCACTCGATCCACGCGCTCTTTTTTCGGAACGCGGGCGAGGCGCAGGGGCAACTCGGCGTTGGCAAACACGGTTTTCCACGGCAAAAGGCCGTAATCCTGAAAAATAACCGCAGTTTGCTTTCGTACGCCATGTACCGCCTGTCCGTCAATCGTCACTTCGCCGCCGGACTGCCGCCGTAAGCCCGCAATAATATGGATGAGGCTTGTCTTGCCGCAACCCGAAGGTCCAAGCAACGCGGCGATGGCGCCGCTCTGTATATCCATACATATACCGTCCAATGCTGGCGCCATCTTGCCGGCGGCAAGGGGGTATGATAAGGATACTGAACGGAGGATCACCTCGATCACGTTTTAGTTGATTCCTCTTCCGTCAATTAAATCAGACGCCTTGAGGTCTATGGAAAGAAGATTCCGCTCTTTGAGCCACGCGAAAGCCTGTTCTATCTGCGCCTCATCGGGCAGGGCGGGGCTGCGGTACCGTACAAACTGGTAGGCGTCTTTTACGGCAAGCGGAAAAGACGCTTTTTCCACCAAATACTCGCGGTATGCATCGGGATCCGCGTTGATTCTCTGTGCGGCGGCAGTGTATGCGCGGTAGAATTTTTGGATGTCCTCAAGCCGCGTGTCAAGCGTTTTTGTCAAGAAAAGCATAATGCCCGCGTCAACGCCAATGGTGTCCGTTGTGGAAAGCAACGTCGCGCCTTGTGCGACCGCTGCGGCAAGCAGGGGTTCAGGCAGGCTTGCCGCGTCTATTTGGCCATTCAAAAGCATTTCCATGCGCACCGGCATACGGGGAATGGACACCGGTTCATACGAATCGGAGGGAATTCCGGCTTTTTTCAACTGGGCGTCAACGGTATACTGGATAATGGTATTGGTTGAAAGCCCGATCTTCTTGCCCTGTAAGTCCGCGATGCTGGCGACTCCCGATGAGGAAGACGCGGCGATGCCGTAGCGGCCGTCAGTAAGGCTCGTGATTTTTACGTCAAAGCCTCCGGCTGTGAAAAACGCCGCGGCTAACAAGTCGGAAACGGCGCCGTCAATTTTGCCCGCCTGCAACGCCGCGTCCCGTTCTTGCGGATTTGAGAAAACCATCAGTTCCACAGCGACGCCTTCCTTCTCAAACAACCCTTCGTCGCGGGCAAGCATAATCGGCATTGAGTCTGCGTCCGTCATAATGCCGACACGGAGCGGAACGCTCGCATCTTTGACCGGAGAAGCGAAAATCGGCGATGAAACCGCCGAAACCAACAATGACAGCGCGAAAAACCGCGCCGCCATTGTTGAAACCAAATTCATTCTAACCATCCTTTCAGCGCTTCATGCGCTGTCTTTAGATTCTTGATAATTTCTATACTCTGCGGGCATTTTTTCTCACAAGCGCCGCAGGCGGCGCATCTGCCCGCCTCGTGGTGAAACCTCGTGGTCCACATGTACCCCCGCCGCGGCTGATCGAAGGCGCCGAACATGGCGCCTTCATTGTAAAGGGAGAACACTTCCGGGATGCCGACGCCGTGGGGACAGGGCATACAGTACTCGCATCCCGTACACGGCACCGTAACGATGGACTCGTACTTCGCCTTGACCCGCGCGAGCATCTTCTTGTCTTCTTCGCTCATACAGCCCGGAACCGCGTCAGCCTGCGAGAATATCTCAATGTTTTGCTTGAGCTGGTCTAGGGTCGTCATGCCGCTCAGGATGCAACTTACCTGCGGGTAGTCGAGCAGATGCCTGAACGCCCACTCAACCGGCGGCATACGCGCGTCATACAAAGCCTTGATCGGATCAGGCGGAGATGCGAGGCTCCCGCCCCGAAGCGGCTCCATGATCACCAGAGCGCAACCTTTTTTCCCGGCCTGAAAGATGGCTTCTTCGGTGGCTTCCCGATCCGTATCCATAAAATTTTGCTGAATCTGGCACATATCCCAGTCGTAGAAGTCGAGCGCTTCTTTGAACGCCGGGTACTGCCCGTGGTACGAGAAGCCTATGGCGCGAATAAGCCCTTCACTGCGGAATCTCTCGAATTCTTCGATGATATTTCGTTTTTTTATGTCTTCCCAAGAATGTTTTTGAATATTGTGAATGAGGTACACGTCAATATATCCTGTACGCAATTTTTTCAGGGTGTTTTCAAGGTTCCGTCTAATGGCGTCCTGGGTTTTCATCTCGCTGAACGGCTGTTTTGTCGCAATCTGTACTTTTTTGCGGCGGCCCCCATCCAGCGCCTCGCCCAGAACAGCCTCGCTCGTCGTACTGTGGTAGCCTAACGCCGTATCAAAATACGTGATTCCATTGTCGGCGGCGTATCTGATAAGCTCAAACGCCTTTTCCCTGTTGACCGGAGCTTCGCCCTTTTCCTCGTTTACATCACGAGGCAGCCTCATACACCCCAAGCCGAGAGCCGACACCTGACGCCCCGTCTTGCCGTAATTTCTATAAAGCACGTTCCTCTCCTTGCAATTATAAGAATACCATAGCGCGCTCTGAAATTGCAATAGCTTTATGCGCCTCTCGCCCAAGTTCACATTTTGCCTATAGCCGCCCATAACTGCTATCGAACAGTTATGCGCAATATGTTTTTGAAATTTTTGTATAAACATTATAAGGAACTATTGTATAAAGCGACTTCGTATGATATGGCAGCAGTATAAATATTTTTGGAGGATATTCTGATACGGCAATTGTCGGAATATTTCCATTCATTTTTGTAAGCGTACTATTTGGTTTTAAGGAAATGGGGTTGGCATTTTCTGTTTCATTAAAAAAAGAAATGGAAAAGTAAAAATTAATAAATGCGCTTAATTTTTTCAAAATATATAGCAGAACAACATGGATTGCAGGATATATCGCGGCGCTTATTGGGGTAGTTGCAATATTGGTGAATCTGGAAGATAAAATGGCATTAGGGCCAAATTTTGCATTGGCGTTAATCTCAATGACATACAGTGGAATAATAAATGTTGTAATAATAATACCACTTACGGTATTTATAAAAAAACAATTAAAAGAATAAAAAATAACAACAATAAAAGCAAAAACGTACTTCAGGCCAGTATGCGCTTCTGGGGCTGACCGAAAAGCAAGGGGCAGTTCCCTGATTCTCTTCTCCCAAAAGTCATGATAGACAAACCCTACGGCCAGGGGCAGGCGCGCCTCATTCCCCCGGCGCCGGCGTGCTTGTCCCGGGAAGCCGCCTGGCGCGGCTGGCCGGCGAAGCGCCAGACGAGACGGATGTAAAACGGCTTGTACGGAAGCGACAGGCGGGCGGCGGAGCGAGCCGCCGTCACGCGGCGATGGCGGCGGAAGTCCGCTCGTCCCGCATGCCGGCGGAAGCGGCGCGGGAGAGCGCGCCGCTCACGCGGCTTTCCGGAGGGCGGAAGCCGGACTTCAGCGCGCCGAATGGCTCTCGCGGGAAGATGCGCTGGGGGAAGCGGCGGAAGCGGTTTTCGCGCCCGCGGCGAAGATGCCGGGAGCGGAAGGCCGCATCAAGATGGAAAACCGCTTTGTTGACGGGGCGAAGATCGAATCGGCCGCCGGGCGGCGCGCGTTTGCGCGGAAGAGGGCGGTGGAGGCGGGCGGCGGGAAG
>JAITIK010000087.1 GCA_031279555.1 Treponema sp.
GAGAAAGACTGGGCAAATATGAAGCGTATTTTACGCGATACCGCGCCTTTTTGTGATTTACTTCAGACTGCAGTTTATAATTATTGGCGTTAAGTATTATAAAGTAGATTTACTATAACAAACAATATTTTGATAAAAGGAGAAAATATCGCCGTACTGCAACGATTAAGAGAAAATTATGCTAATAAAATAGATTTAATATATATTGATCCGCCGTTTTCAACCAGTACAACATTTACTATTGGGGAGAAACGGGTAAGCGCCATAAGTATGTGCAATGATGATGATGTGGCGTATAGTGATAATTTAAAAGGTTTTGATTTTATCGAATTTATCCGTGAAAGGTTAATTATCGCACGGGAATTGCTTTCAGATGCCGGCTCGATATATTTGCATATTGATTATAAAATTGGCCATTATATTAAAATTATTATGGATGAAGTTTTTGGAATTGAGAACTTTAGAAATGATATAACGAGAATAAAATGTAATCCTAAAAATTTTTACCGCAAGGCGTATGGAAACATAAAAGATATGATATTATTTTATTCAAAAACAAAAAATGTCATTTGGAATGATCCAAAGTTGCCATTTAATAAGCAAGACAAGGAAAGATTATTCACAAAAATTGACAAAAACGGAAGGGCCTATACAACAATACCTTTGCACGCTCCGGGTGAAACAAAGGACGGAGCGACATCGGGATTATTTAAAGGCTTAAAGCCTCCTCAAGGGCGTCATTGGCGCTGTGATCCTCGTGAATTGGAAGAGTTGGATTCCGCCGGTTTAATAGAATGGTCGTCAAACGGCAATCCTCGGAAAATAATATATGCGGATGAGAAAGATGGAAAAAAGATGCAGGATATATGGGATTTTAAGGATTATCAATATCCGGATTATCCTACGGAAAAAAACATTGATTTATTAAAAACCATTATTTCAGCATCTTCAAGTGAAGAAAGCATGGTAATAGACTTTTTTTGCGGGTCTGGAACTACATTAATTGCCGCGCAAGAACTCAATAGAAACTGGATAGGTATTGATAAATCGGATCAGGCGATCAAAATAGCAAGAAAAAAATTAAGTAAATTAGAAAAGACATTTTTCTCCAATTGTGAGTATTCGTATTTAGAAGCGAAAAATAATTATGAATTAAAAATACTAAATGAAAAAAATGATCGTAAAGCGCGCAACTTCGCATAACGAAGTTGCTTGCGCGCACCAGCGAAGATGGAGACGCCGCCGGACGGATCGGCCTCCGCAACGCTTAGAGCGAATCCATTAAGGATGCAGGGTAACCCGGCATGGTCAACATGGTGTTCACATTCGGTCTGCGAAAAGCGGGGGGCTACTCTAAGAATGCTTGCAGTTTTGCAACAGCCTTATCCTTTTTGAGCGAAGGCGGATGTCTCCACGGCGCGCCAGCAGCGGCGGACGCCGTTTCACATGCCCTCTCAAATCGCATGGCGCTCACAACTCCGGCAAACACGTGAGTGGCGACCATTCCCCTGCGTCTCAACGCCCGTGCAACACGCTGGCATCCCAATGTCCTTCTGACCTTTTGTCCGCCATCCTCTTCCTTCTCTCGTACGGCCATACATCCTAAGCGTGTCCGTTTTTGCGCTTGTCTCGTCAAGAAAAACAGCGTGTCCGGGATAAAACTCCCCATTCGTTTTTTATAGGCCGGCTTCATCCGCCGCAGTTTGGATGCATGCCTGGACCGGCGGCGGCCCGCACGGATATTCCGGCGTCGCGCCAGGAGTTGTTTTGATCATTCGCCTGATCTGCGATTCGCGGCATTCAGCGAGTCTCGCTTTGCGACCCGGGTTTCCTTTGACAGGCTCAAAAGAGCCGGTATCTTGGCGGCGCTTTTTGATCTTCTGAATCCACTTGACGGAGACCCGCCATTTTTCCGCAACGGCTTTTTCCGCCATGCATCCGTCTCAGCCCTCCAAAACCCGTCGCCATAGTTCTATTCCGTATGCTCTCATCGCTTTTCCGTGCGGCGCGGCCCCGGTTGTTCGGCTCATTGCAATTCGGCTTCATACCGCTTGCGCTTCCCTCAAATCCGCGCTACCATATAATGGAAAGATCAGGAGGATATAGTGAGAAAAAGCGCGGCGGCGTGTGTCGCGGTTATAGCGCTCGTGGCGGCAACTGGAGCGATAACCGGAGGGTGTTCCAAGAACATGGAATTGGCGGACGTAGATAGCGCGGGCGCGGCGCATACCGGGGGAGAAAGCGCCGCCCAAGAGATTGACTCCGCAACGGGCGGCGCCTATAGCGGTGACGATAGCGCCGTCATAGGCGGGCGCAAATTGGTTGTTACGGCCAACCTGCGCATCCGTCTGACCAATGTGGAAAGCGGGGAGACGGAATTGAACGGCATAATGGACAAGTATAACGCTTATTCCGCTTCGGTTGTGGTGTATGAAAATAAACGGCGTTACAGCTTGAGAGTCCCTTCGCCTTCGTATGCGCCCTGCCTTGCGGATTTGAAGCGGATGGGCAAAACGCTTTCCTATTCAGAAGAAACCGAAGACGTTACGGCGCGTTATTATGATATTGAAAGCCGTCTTGGTACGCAGCGGGAAGTGTTAAAAACCTTTCAATCTTATTTGGCGAAAGCCGCATCCATTGACGAAATTATGACCGTGGAGCGGCGCATCGCGGAATTGCAGAGCGAAATCGACCGCGCCGGCTCTCAATTCAGAGGATTGTCAAACCAGATCGAGTACGCGGTCATTGAACTGGAACTGTTGTCTCCCGAATCCGCGCAGTCCGCCAGCAAACCCGCTGTCGGCGAGCGCGCCGCCAAGCTGTTCCGCGCGTTCACGGAATACGCCTCCATTGTTGTATTGGGCTTGTTGGGCGTCGTCATCTATGGGACGCCGAGCGTTTTGCTCACGGCTCTGCTGTACTGGTTGCTTTTAGGAAAGATCGGTTTGCTCAAGAAATTGTGGCGTCTTGCGAGAGGAAAGGGAACATGACGACCCAGCGACGTCTGGCGTACAAAGGGTTGCTTGTGAGAGGCGTTTCCGGCGGGTTTACCTGAACCTTCCGCCCTGCATCAGCGCCTGCATCGCATTCGGATTTTTGCTCATCTTCGACATCTTTTTCATCATGGTCCTCATCTTCTCGAACTGCTTCAGGAGCCGCGCCACTTCCGCAACCGAAGAACCGGAGCCGCGCGCTATACGCGCCCTCCGGCTTGGGCCTATGATGAGGTGGTTCGCCCGTTCTTTTTTAGTCATGGAAAGGATGATGGCTTCTTGAGCTTTGAGGTTCGCCTTGTCGATGTCCTGTTCGCTTACCTGACCGGACATGCCTGGAATCATGTCGAGTATGGATTGCAGACTGCCCATCTTTTTGACCGATTGCAGTTGGGTGAGCCAGTCCTCAAGCGTGAACGTCTCCCTTTCCATCTTCTTTTGCAGTTCAAAGGCTTCTTTCTGATCAATGACGTTCTGAGCTTTTTCGACAAGGCTTACAATGTCGCCCATGCCGAGGATGCGGCTTGCCATGCGTTCCGGGTGGAACGGCTCAAAGTCCTCCGGTTTTTCGCCCACACCCACAAATTTGACGGGCTTGCCGGTAACGGTTTTGAGAGACAGCGCCGCGCCGCCGCGGGTGTCAGAATCGAATTTGGTGAGTATGACGCCGGTAAGCCCGATTTTCTCGTCAAACGCCTTGGCTATGTCAACTGCGGACTGACCGGTCATGGAGTCCGCCACCAAGAGTATCTCGTCAGGAGACGAGGCGTTTTTGAGATCCGAGAGTTCCCGCATCATGGGTTCGTCTATCTGGAGCCGTCCGGCGGTATCGATGATCAGCGTGTCGATGAGGTTTTGCTTTGCCCAGGAGACGGCTTCTTTGTACACGCGCAGGCTGTCTTTCGCGCCGTCAACCTTGTACACCGGCGCCCCGATCCGGCTTCCCAGTATGGCGAGTTGTTCCACGGCCGCCGGACGCACAAGGTCGCAGGCCACGAGCAGGGGCTTGCGACCGTCTTTTTTCAGGCGGAGCGCCAGTTTTGCGGAGCTGGTGGTTTTGCCGGAACCCTGCAAACCCAGCATGAAGATCGTGGAGAGGGTGTCTGGCCCCTTGAGTTTCAGCCCCTGATTGGCATCGCCCAGAAATGACGCGAGTTTGTCGTGTACTATCTTGATGAATTGCTGCCCAGGATCCACGGAACGAAGGACTTTCTCGCCTTTCGCTGCTTCTATGGTGGCGTTTACAAACCGCCTGACAACACGAAGATTGACATCCGCTTCCAAAAGCGCCATTTTAATAGCGTCAACCGCGTCGTCAATGTTTTTTTCGGTAATAGTCGACTTGCCGGAAATAAACCGCAACGCGTCGCTGACTTTTGTGGTAAGTTTATCAAACATACGGGGAATTATAAACGAAACGCTTTTTCTTTACAAGAAGGGGGAGACGCGAACCGTGCGAACGGGCGGTTCGCGGTTTGTTGTTCGCGCCGGGTTATTGAACAAGTCATTCCCGCATTTCCGTTGGAATTTCTCTGTAAAAAGCTTCGGCAATTGCCCCGCCGCCGCAGGCAATCGTGTCGCTGTCGCCGCCTATTGACACGGCGATCCGGACGGCGCTTTCAAAATCGGCGCTTTCCAGAAACGCGATTATAGCTTTCGGAACCGATCCCTGTCAGCTTACATTAAATTCATACTCAGGCCGTATTTCATCTAAGGTTCTTGTCGTTCTGTTTCCGTAAAAAACAAACCCCGCCGCATGACGAAGTCGAAACTTTCGACGTTGCGGTCGCCATCGTTCATCGTACCGATGATGTAGACATTTTCGAGGATAAAGAATCTTTCTTTAAAAACATCAGTTTGCGCTATAAGGTTGGTATACCGGGTCTGAACCTTGCCATGTCTTTTTCCTTTTATGGGCGCGAGCAACGTTAGACATCCTTACTCCACCTTGAATTTTGACACCTCCTTGACCAGCACGTCGATGTTTTCCTTGTTCTGGCCGCTGATCTCGTTCACATGGATTACCGCCGCATTGATCTGCTCAGCCCCGGTCGCCATTTCGTTCATCCCGTTGGCGATCTCCCGGGTCGCCATTTCAAGATTCTTGCTTTCCTGAATGACCTCTTTGCTCCCATCCAGCATTTCGACAGACCCGCTTTTGACCTGCCCGGTTATTTCATTCAGGGCGTTGATCACTTCCAGTATCTGGCGGCTCCCTATCTCCTGCTCTTCCATAGAGGCGCGTATATTCTGCGCCTGATCCGACACTGTTTTCACCCCGCCTTCTATGGCTTCGAATTTTAAAAGCACGTTGTCCGCGCCTTTTATTATCTTGTCTATGCTTCCCTTGATCTTCTTGAGAGCCCCGCTGATGGTCTTACTCTGCTCCGCCGAGCTTTCGGCTAGTTTGCGTATTTCATCGGCCACCACCGCAAAGCCTTTCCCCGCTTCCCCGGCGTGGGCGGCCTCTATAGCGGCGTTCATGGACAGCAGATTGGTTTGGCTGGCGATATTTCCCATCACCGTGTTTATCTCCAAAAGCCCCTCGGATTCCCGGGCGATTTCCTGGATGTCGGTGGAAACTTCCCCCACGCTGGAACGCCCCACCTCTGCGGCTTCCATGAGATCCATGACGCTCAGGGCGTTTTGTTCCAGAGTCGCCACGACCGATTTGATATTGGCCGTCATTTCTTCAATAGCGGTACTTGACTGGGAGACCTGCTCGCTCTGTTTTCCCACATGGGCTGAGAGTCTTTCAATATTGGCCGTCACCTGTTGCATAGCGGCGTTGGTTTCGGCGACGCTGGCGCTCTGGTTTGACACCCGGCCCTTGACACTCTGGATATTGGCGGTAATCTCGTTAATGGCGGCCGCAGTCTCGGTCATATTGTCGGCAAGTTCGCCGCCTATGTCAAAGAGAGCTATGGTCTCCTTCTTGATGACCGCCACAAGGTTTTTGATCTTTTCCAAGGTGAGATTAAAATAGTGGGCAAGTTCCCCCATCTCGTCTTTTGTGTTGACCGCAAGGCTATGAGTCAAATCCCCTTCGCCTTCGGAAATATTCTTGAGCATATTCATCGTGTACACAATGGGTTTGCTGATAGCGCGGGACATGAAAAAAGCGCCCAGGCAGATTGCCAGTATAATTGCAAAGCCGACAATGATAGTGGCGATCATAAGCGTCATGACCGGCGCCATGATGGTTTTTTCCGAACAGCCAAGCGCCACAGCCCATTTGGTTGATGTTTTTCCAATCGTAATGGGAACGGTCTGGATATACATATCGTTGTTAAAACCGGGTTGATGGACTACAAAACTATAATGTCTGCCCGCCTCAACCGCGTTGGCGAAATCGGAGAGGAAATCGCCGGCCATGTCATGTTCGGTGTCCCTCATCTGTTTCCCTAAACGGGAGGGATCGAAATGGCCCACGACGATCCCTTTGTTTGAGAAGGCGGTGGCCAACCCGTCGCCAAAAGGTTTAAGCGCGCCCACAAGTTCCTGTATGAGCGACAGGTCTATGTCGACGCCTATCACCCCCACAACCTTTCCGTTGTTCTTTATGGGAACCGCAAGGCTGATAAGCAACAGCCTCTTGCCGCCCGCCGTATCGAAGTAAGGCTCTATAATCACTTCCTTTCCGGTTTTGAATGGGATCTGGTAATAATCGTCGGTATTATAACCAGTCAAGGGTTCTGACGCCACCTTGCCGTCCGACCAATACCAATAGACAAGATAACGGCCGGTGCTGTCAGTCCCCGGAGTATTCGCGTATTCGCTGTCCATGCCGTCCAGCGCGTTTGGCTCCCAGCCGTTCCATATGCCGATAACATCGGGATTCTTTTCAACGGCTCCCCGCAAGAAGGCGTCAAAGAGAACTCGCCGTTGCTCGACATTTATGCTTTCGTATTCTTCCATCATCTGGGCGATAGCCCGGACGGTGTCCAGGTACACTTCCAGTTCCACCTGAATCTCGCGGCTGTACTGTTCAGCCAGGATTGCCGTGCTGTCATCCATGACATGCGAGAACTCGGCGCGAGTCCGCTGCATAATTATGAGAGCCAAGACGCTAATGCCAATGCCGCTCAAAACCGCTACAACCAGAATAATCTTTTTCCCTATCTTCATATATTTCCTCCTCTCTCCTAACAATAGCGCGGAAGCCCGTCAGCGAGCTTTCCAATTGGAACAGTCTCATTTATTGCTTTATCTATTGAGCCAGTTTCAAAACGCGAACTTCGTTTGGGTTGGGGTTGAAACTGGCTTGGAGAAAAGCGGTCAAAAGTCCGCTTTTCTCTCTAAATCTAAGGCGGCTTTCCCAAGACTGCCGCTCCGCGCGTTTTGGGAAAGTCTCTGTATTCTACCGTCTAAGGCCAATACTATTTTTACTCTTGCGAAAGTTATCGCGCGGTATGCGGATGCCGCTTCCTTCGCGCCGGAGCGCCGCTGGAATTCACGCCGCGCCCGGCGACGCCGCAGGCTACCCTATGCTGCGCCACACAACGCCGTTGGGAGTGTCTTCCAATATAATGCCCTGCGTCTTCAAAGCGGCGCGGATTTTATCGGCTTTCGCAAAATCTTTCGCTTTTTTCGCCGCTGTTCGTTCGGCGATGAGCCGTTCAATGTCCGAAGAGATTTTTTCCTTCTCTTTTACCGCATCTTTCAGCTTCAACCCCAGCACTTCGTCCATGGAAAAAGCCGCCGCAAGCGCTTCGGCTTCGGGAACGCTGTTGTCTTTGAGCAAACCCCAGAGTTCAGCCAGAGCGCGGGGCGTGGAAAGATCGTTTTCTATCGCGGCTTTGAAAGCGGCGAGGTACGCGACTGCCTTCTCGTCAGCAATGCGCTCCGGTATATGGACGGCCTTATCCGCCAAAACCCTGATGCGGTCGGAGATCGATTTGCGGGCGTTTCTCGCGCCGTTCAGCGCCTCGTAGGAAAACTGCAACTGGGTGCGGTAATGCCCGCTTAAAAGAAAATAGCGGTAATCAAGCGGATCATAGCCCGCGTCAATCAGCGTTTGCAGGGTAATGAAGCCGCCCGTTGACTTGCTCATCTTGCCGCGATCAAGCACGAGAAATTCGTTGTGAACCCAGAATTTCACCCATGGGCGCTTTCCGGTCGCGGCTTCGCTCTGGGCTATCTCGTTGGTATGATGAATGCCGATGTGATCGATGCCGCCCGCGTGTATGTCGAACTGTTCGCCCAAATACTTGATGCTCATAGCCGAGCATTCAATGTGCCATCCCGGATACCCGCGCCCCCACGGGCTGTCCCACACAAGCGCCTGATTCTCAAATTTGCTCTTGGTGAACCACAGTACAAAATCGTGAGGGTTGCGTTTGTTTTCGTCAACGCCCGTCCGCGCGCCGGCTTTCTGCTCTTCAAGATGGAGACGCCCCATCTCTCCATACGCGGGGAATTTCGTGATGTCGAAATAGAGGTTGCCGCCCGCAAAATAGGTGAAACTATTCGCCTCAATACGCTTGATAAGCGCTATCATCTCTTCAATATGTTCAGTCGCCTTGCATATCACATCGGGACGTCTGATGTTAAGCCGGTCAATGTCGGCGAAAAACGCTGTAGTGTAGAATTCCGCGACTTCAAGCACACTTTTGCCTCGCTCATCCGCGCTTTTGACCATCTTGTCATCGCCTTCGTCATTGTCGCCTGAAAGATGCCCCACATCCGTAACATTCATAACGTGTTTCACGTCATAGCCCGCATAGCGCAGGGCGCGCGTCAAAATGTCATGCGTTACATATGCGCGGAGATTGCCGATATGCGCGTAGTTATACACCGTGGGCCCGCATCCGTAAAAGCCAACCGTACCCGCCGTCACCGGCGTAAACTCCTGTATTTCGCGTCCAAGCGTATTATATAAAAACATATGTGATATTTCCCCCATTCACATTATAACAAGATAAGAATATGATATATCGCTGTATGGATACTATAGAAGAATTTTTGAAAAATAGCAACATACCTGCCAACCCTTCAATAGCAGTCCGCATACATGAGCCGCTTGCAAAACATACCACTTTCAATGTAGGCGGCGCGGCGGCGTTGTGGGCGCGCCCGAATCAGAAGGGCGGCGTGGATATGATCGCCGCGGTTTTTCAGCGGTCGAGGCTTCAAGGGCTGCCAGTCTGCGTTTTGGGGCGTGGGGCGAACATCGTTTTCAGTGACGATGGTTTTCCCGGCGTCGTCCTTGATACGGGCGGCTGGAGCGGAGTGGAAACCTTTGACCAAGAGAGCGGGCGGATCGTGTTTCGCGCCGGCACGCGAATTGACCGCGCCGTCGAAACGAGCGCAAAGCATAGTTTCGGCGCGCCAGACGAAGAAGCTTCTTGCGATGTGATGAGCGTCCTCCTTGACCTTGGCTATGGAGGACTGGAATTCCTCGCCGGTATGCCCGGAAGCATAGGCGGCGCGGTGTATATGAACGCCCGTTGCTATGATCAATCCATCGCCGACAGGCTTGTATCGGTCGCCATCATTGACGAGCGTCTGCGCCATGCGACCGTTCCGTTCCGCGCCGCGGAATGGGGCTATAAGAAAAGCCCTTTCCAAAACAGGGGCATGTTCATAACAGCCGCCGAATTTTCGCTGTACAAGAAGGAAAAAGGCGCTCTGCTGGCGGACATGGAAGCCCACCGCGCGGATCGTGAAAGAAAGGGACACTATCGCTTTCCGTCCGCCGGTTCCGTCTTCAAAAATAACCATGCGTTTGGCATACCAACCGGCAAAATCATAGACGAGCTTGGACTTCGCGGACTTTCCCGCGGCGGCGCTATGGTGGCTCCCTTTCACGGAAACATCATTGTCAATGCCGGCGGCGCGACTGCGGCGGACATCCGTTTTCTTGTAGACGATGTAGCCCAAAGGGTTAAAAAAAGCATGGGTTTTGAACTTGAGACGGAGATCGTCTTTATGTGAGAGAAACGACTTTCGAACTGGAGGGAACCTCTAAAAACTGTCGAACCGCAGGTTCGCGTTTTTAGAGGTTCCCTTATTCATTAAAAAAGAGCGCCCACGGCGCATCTTTACACCCTATGGCACCGCGCTAATCCCCCGGCGCCGGTTTCCCGCAAGGCCGGGCGTTCGCGCAGGCAGCGTTCTTCCACCAGGGGGCAACGTTCGGCAAAGGCGCAGCCGACGATCCGCGCTGTGGCGGTCTTCACCTCGCCAAGCGGCGCGGGACTTGCCGCAGCCGCCTCCGCGCTGGCGCCGTCAAACGGGATCCGGCTTGCCGCGGAAAAAAGCAGCTTGGTGTAGGGGTGCGCCGCGTTACGGTAGAGGTCTTCCGCTGGCGCCTCCTCCATAAGCTCGCCCCGGTACATGACGCCGATGCGGTCGCAGAAATATGACGCCACTTTAAGATCGTGGGCAATAAACAGAAATGACAATGAACGCCGTGACTTGATGTCCAGGAGCAAATTCAGTATCTGCCCCTGAATGGAGACGTCAAGGGCGGAAACCACCTCGTCGCAGATGAGGAGTTCCGGCTCCATGAGAAGGCCGCGGGCGATGGAAATTCTCTGCCTCTGACCCCCGGAAAATTCCGCCGGACGCCTTTCCAAGTCAGCCGCCGAAAGACCCGCTTCCTCCAGAATAGCCGCCGCCTCAATACGCGCCCGCTTTTGCCCGGGCCAGCGCGATGAAAAACGATAGCCTGAAATCAGCGCCTCATAAACCGTCATCCGTGGATTAAGGGAACGCGCCGGATCCTGAAACACGTATTTCACCTTTTCCCGGTACTGTTTTAGTTCCCCTGATTTCAGACGCCGCACGTCAATGCTATCGTTGAAAAAAATATCGCCCCCGTCGCTTTCGTACATCCTGACCAGAAGCCGGGCGGTCGTGGTTTTTCCGCAACCCGATTCCCCCACAAGCCCATAGCTTTCATTTTTGCCAATGGAGAAGGACACGTCATTTACCGCGTACACAAAACGCCCGAACCTGGCGAAAAATCCGGCTTCCAGATTGAACCGCTTGCTCAAATTTGTAACAGTGATTACCGGCATCATTCGCCTCCGTTGAACACGCAACGCATTATATGCGTGGAAGCGCCGGCGGCGTTTCCAGCGGCAAGCGGTCTTAGCGGACTTAGTTCAGGAATGGCGGCGGCGCATTCGCTTCGCATGCGGGCGCAACGGGGGGCAAAGGGGCAGCCGGGTTCGGGATGCGCCGGATCCGTGACTTTCCCTGGAATAGGAATGAGCCGGTCACGTGAATAGTGGCTGCCAAAACGAGGGCTTGCCGCGATGAGGCTTTGTGTGTAAGGGTGGCGCGGTGAGGACGCGATGGCCGCCGAATCCGCGCTCTCCATCACCATGCCTCCGTACATCACCATAATCCGGTCGGAAATATCCGCAACAAGGTCAATGTCGTGGCTGATAAAGATGATCGAGACTCGTCGGCTCTTCCGCAGCGCTTTGAGCAACTCCACGATCTGTTTCTGTATCGTTACGTCCAGCGCCGTGGTCGGCTCGTCGGCGATGAGGAGTTCGCAGTTCTGAGCGAGCGCCAAGGCTATGCCGATGCGCTGGAGTTGCCCTCCGGAAAACTGGTGGGGGAAATTCGCAAGCCGTTCCCGCCCGTTGGGAAGTCCGGTTTCGGCGAGCAGGCTCTCCGCTTTTGACAGGGCTTCTTCCCGCCTGACGGCGGGATTGCTGTTGCGTAGCGTCTCGCAAAACACGCTCCCTATGTTTTGCAGGGGGTCGTAGGATCGTCCCGGCTCCTGAAAGATCATTCCTATTTTTCTGCCCCGGTATTCCCGCATCGCCGCCGCGGGAAGTCCGAGCAACTCTCTTCCGTCGTATGTGACCGAACCGGAGACGGACGCGCTTGGGGGCAGCAAACCCGCCAGCGCCTGGGTGGCGACGCTTTTGCCGGAGCCGCTTTCCCCCACAATTCCCAAGACGCTTCCCTTTTCAAGCGAGAAGGACACGCCCCGTACCGCCTGAATAAGAGAATAGGCGGCGCCGCGCAACACCTGAAACGAAACCCGCAGATCGCGCGCCTCAAGGAGGGGCGCGGAGGAATGTTCAATCATCTTTCGCCTCCATTTCCGGTTGATCCGGAACAATCGCTTTTGCGGTTATGTTACCACGGGTGTGGGTGTTGCGGAGACATTGCAATAGAACGCTTATACCCCCCCCCCCCCCCGTCTTGCTTGCAGGAAGGGTCTTTCTCTTGCCAAAGCGCGGGAAAATCGTGTGGTAGGGATCGTAGTAGTCCCGTAGCGCGTCGCCGATAAAATTGAACGCCAGCGTCACCCCCACAAGGAACCACACCGGCGCCAGAAGCCATGGGTAGTTGCGGAGGTTGCTCAACGTGGAAATGTCCCGCCTAATGAGGGAACCCCAGCTGACCGCCGGATCGACGATGCCCAGCCCCAGGTAGGAAAGGGTGGTTTCCGTAAGAATGAAGCCGGGGACGCTCAAGGCTACGCTTACGATGAGGAGGCTGGCGATCTGGGGAATGATATGCCGCGCTATGATGACGAGCGAGGGAATCATCTCAAGCTGCGCGTTCATCACGAATTCCTCGCGCTTTATGGCGTGAACCATGCCTCGAATGGTACGGGCGGAACCGGGCCAGCCGACCAGCGACAGGATCAGCGTTATCATCATGTAGGATTTGCCGGAATCCATGTCGCTTGACAGGAGGGAGCGCAGGAACAGTATCAGATAGAGTCCCGGGATGAGCATAAAGAATTCCGAAAAGCGCATGATCGCCCAGTCGGTGAAGCCGCCGAAGTAACCGGAGAGGCCGCCGAAGAGTATGGCCAGCGAAAGGGAGATAAACGTGGCGATGAAACCGATGGTGAGCGAGATGCGGCTGCCGTAGATGATGCGGGAAAAAAGGTCCCGCCCCAGATTGTCCGCGCCCATGAGGAACGCGGGATAGGAATTGTACACATCGCTTCCGGCGCTAAAGAGGTGGCGTTCCATGGGGATAAGCCCCCAGAGTTTGTAGGGTTGCCCGCGGGCGAAAAAGCGGATCGGCGTGTACGCTCCCCGCACCCGCGCGTATTTCCAAGTGATGGTGTTGATTGCCTGCGCCTTCTGCGCTTGGAGTTTTCCTGCAACAAAGCGCACGTTGGGCGGATGGTAGGTCTTGTCCGCGAAGGACATGGCGGGGCTGTAGGGCGCGATGAATTCCGCGAAAAGCATCAGCAGGTAGAGGATGAGGAGCAGGATGAGGGACGCCATGCCCAGAGGCCGTATCTTCAAGTAGTTCAAGAACCGTTTCATGCGCCCTCCTATTCCCTGCCGTACCGTATTCTGGGATCGACTGCGGCCAGGAGTATGTCCGCCAGCGCCATGCCGAGCAGAGTCAAAAATGAAATAAACATTAAATTCGCCAGCGCCAGATTGACGTCTTCCTGCAACACGGCCTCGTACATGAGCCGCCCTATGCCGGGGTAGGCGAAGATGATTTCGAGTATCAGGGAGCCGGAAAAGAGGCTTGCCAACAAGTTCGCGCTTCCGGTGATGTAGGGGTTCAGGGTGTTGCGGAAGGCGTGGTTAAAGTATACCCGCCATTCCCGAATGCCCCGCGAGCGGAGGCTTACGATGTAGGGCTGTCCCAACTGATCAAGCATGGTGGCGCGTATCATGCGCAGGGTTCCGCCTATACCTCCCAAAAAGGACGCGAGGAGGGGGAGGAAAATATGGTGCATGTACGAGAACACAAATTTACCCGGCGCTTCGGCGAAGGGGAAGGGAGGATAGGCGGTGACTGGAAAGAGTCCGGTGATTGACGCCGCAAGCTGGAGCAGGATGAGCAGGAGCATACCCGGAAAGGCGTGGAGTACCAGCGCGAACAAGGTCGCCGCGACATCGGCGCGGGTTCCCGCTTTTGTAGAAAGGTAAACGCCCAGAAAGAAGGAGAAAAAGGTGATAAGCGCCAATGCTATGAGGTTGAGGACAAGCGAGTTTACAATACGGCTTGCGATGAGAAAGGACACCGGCGCCCGTGAGATGAGGCTTACCCCCAAGTCCCCCCGCAGGACGACCTGTCTGAGCCAGCGGAAGTACTGGGTGTAAAACGGCTGATCCAACCCCAGTTCCGCCCGTCTCGCGGCGATCTGCTCCGCACTCATAGCCCCCTCGTCCCGCCCGGCGCGGGCTTGTCCGAGTCTGGCTTGGGAATTCTCGTTAAAAAGCTGTTGCCTGATCACCTGATCCACAATGTCTCCGGGCGCCAGTTCCATGAGCGCGAACACCGCGAATCCCAAAAGAAAGAGCATCGCCGCCATAGTGACAAGCCGGTTTGCAATATAAGAAACGAGCGGCATCCTGCGTTTGAAGGCGTAAAAGGGTCTCCCGATGAGACCCGACATCCGGCGCATCTGATTCGCGGCGCCCCTCGCGGGATATTCCTGTCCGTCTTTTTTCGTCATGCGCGATCACCTCCGAAAACAGATAACAAGCGGCAGGCGACAGATTTTGCCGTCTGCTGTTTTCTATAATGAGGTAGTTCCAAAACCAACCCGAACGCAAGTTCGCGTTTTGGAACAGGCTCGTATTTCTATCTTTATCTGCAACTACCACCCATTGCAGTACATTTATTCAACTCAGTTCAGAATTCTCAAACCTTCTCTGTTTATAAAACGCCGTGATTATTGGCTGCTCGCGGCACATTATGTCTCAAACAATAAGCCGCGGCAAGCGAATCCTCATCGCCAACGCCTTTTTCAGAATGCATACGCTCAAGAATCGCCGTTCTTTTTTTGAATCGTTTTTTTAGCCGCTCCATGATTAAAAATAGACTGTGGAAGGAATAACAAAATCATTTCCCTTGTCTGTTTCTTCATGAACGTTGTTTTGAATAATGCCATCGTTTTTGAAAAAGGCGAAACAAAAATGCTATTGAGCGCATAGGCAGCCATAGGGCATCCGTTTCTTCAGGGATTTTGAAACGCAACCCTTCCAGTTCGCCTTCCAGCGCTTCATCGCGGTTTCGCACAGCTTCCATCATTTCATTCCATAGAGCGTTTCAAAAACTGAAGTTTTGGGAACGGCTCCAGAATGCGCCAGTTTTCTTGAATATCCGTGATTCTCTCCTTCGCGGCCAGCGCCACCCTGCGCCGCTTCCACAGTCAAATCGTTGCGCACGGTGCGTTCACCAACTCACCGCTGGTTATCCGTTTCAGGGAAACGGCTCCGCCGGTTCCGGTAATTTCAAATCCCACAGTATATTCCTTTTTCGGCATGATGTATTTTTTTTGTCAATGGAGCCAATTCCAAAACGCGAAGTACGTTCGGGTTAGTTTTGGAATTGGCAAATCTAATACGGCTGTTTCAGAAATCGACGCCATTGGGCGCGTTTTGGAACAGTCTTTAGAGAGCATTATGTCCTATGTTTCAAACAAAGTCAAGGCGTGAGGTGACCCATTGAAAAAACAACCCAAATCAAGGCGGACTATCTGGTAGCGACAGCTATCGGATGTCAAAATGGGGTTAACCGTGAAAGAGAAAAAGGCGGTCGCCAAGCAAGTCCGTTCCCGCCGTCTAAAAGCGGGACGGCAAGAGAAATCGGCCATTCCGGACGAATTTATCCAGCCTGCCGGCTGCAAAAACCGGAAATACGCCTTGTGTATCCTGAACAAGCCGGATGCCCCGCTTGTCGTGAAAGGCAAGGCCGTCAAACTTACGCCCGCCCAACCGCACCGTAAGAATCTATGCCGACGAGGCCGTCGCTTCCCTCCGCCTCATCTGGCCATTCTTCCATCGACCGATCCCTCAAAAAGGACAAGGCGCTCTCGCCCTCAAGGGCAAAAGCCTGGCCAATTTTAAGTATAGCCAAAAAGTATAGTGTATTTTTATAGCATATATAACTATTGAAAAATATACCAAAAACAATATCTTTTTCATATACTCTCCAATTATATGATATATAGCAGAGGCTGTTCCAGAACTGAAGTTCTGGAACAGCAACCTTAGATGTAATAGAAAACCGGGGCCAAAATGGTAATAATATTGGCATTATTGGTATCTTTCCCGGTTTTTCGGAAGCTTGTTCCAAAATCAACCCCCAACGCGCGTTCGCGTTTTGAAACAGGCTCAACCCACTTTTATTTTTTAGCGGTTTCCAGCAAAATCGCGTCTCGCTGGGCTATAAGGCTCAATTCAGCGGCTTTGAAGGCGTGTTCTTGAGTCATGGCGTTTTCCGTACGGTTCAAACAATCCAGAATAAGCGCGCCGAAATACGGGAAGCCGGCTTTTCCTTCCACATGATAGTGGGCCTCTTCCTTGCCGTTCGCAAGAAACACATGCCCGCCGCCCGATCCTTTGGCGCCGAGGTTCATGTACTTGCGCTGTTCAATGAAACCTTCGGTACCCAAAATGAACACGCGCCCGTCTCCCCATGTCTGCAAACCGTCCGGCGTAAACCAGTCAACGCGAAAATAACCAGTGGCGTTGTTGTCAAGTACGACCTGCGCGTCGCCAAAGTCGTCCAATTCAGGGTACTGGGGATGATTGTAATTCGCTATTTGGCTGCGGACTACCCTTCCGTCCTTCGCGCCTGTATAGTACAGGATTTGTTCCATATTGTGGCTGCCAATATCGCAGAGAATGCCGCCGTAATTCTTTTTGATGAAGAACCAATCTGGTCTGTACGATGGATTTAACCGGTGGGGTCCAAAGCAGATCACCTGTACGACTCTGCCGATTGCGCCCTGTTCAATAAGCTGCCCCGCGAACACCGCGGCTTCCACATGGATGCGCTCACTGTAGTACACCGCGTATTTCCTACCCGTTTTTTGCGCCATTGCGCGGGCGTCCGTGAGTTGTTCCAGCGTGGTGAGCGGCGCCTTGTCGGTAAAGTAGTCTTTTCCGGCGGCCATCACCCGCAAGCCCAACGCGCACCGCTCGCTCGTCATCGCGGCTCCGGCTACAAGCAAGACGTCCGGATCGTTTAGGATTTCTTCTTCGCTTGAAGCGGGTTTGGTATTGGGAAAGTTGCGCGCGAAATTCGCCATGTATCGCGCGTCCGCATCGTAATACGATTTGAGGACGCCGCCAGCCTCAATCAGCCCGTTGCACATGCCATAAATGTGTCCGTGATACAAGCCTATTGCGGCGAACACAAATTCACCTGGTTTTACCACCGGAACGGGTTTCCCTGCCGGCGCATACAACGCGCCATTCATGGCGGCGCCGTTAACGATGCCGTTATTTGCTTCCATACGCACTCCCTGTCGTAATATTTCCGGCCAATTCTTGCACGGACGAAGTTTTCTCATAGAAATGCGGAACAGCCGCCATGATGCCTTGAACCGTGTAGAACGGATCGTTTTTGTCAAGAGGCAGGGCGACGGTTGAGCCTGCGGCGCCCGCCTTGTAAATCGCGGTAATCAGTTCCACAGTGTTGCGCCCGTCGCGCCCGTCAATCGCGGGACCACAACCTTGTTCGAGCGCTGAAAGCGCGTTCTCGATCTCGCCGGTGTGACCTTCATAAGGAAGAGGAGGAAGGGACTCGACAAAGGCGGTCAATTTCCGCTCCAGCGCGACGTCATGCTCTTGAAGAGGGAAGCCGTTTGAACCCGTGACATTGGCGCAGACCTTCCAAGGCGCGGACACGCGGGCTTTCTCGCCTTGAAATATGATCTGCTGCTCTTCTCCGTGATGTATGACTGAACTCGTGATCTGCGCAAGGGCACCCTGCGGGTATTGCAACACGGCGACGGAAATATCTTCGACTTCCGCGTTGTCATGCGCCGCGTTGCTTAACGCCGCCGTCACCTTTTCGGGCATGCCCATCATCCAAATAAGCATGTCGATGTGGTGAACCGCATGGTTCAGCGTACAGCCGCCGCCTTCAGTTTCCCATTTGCCGCGCCACCAGAGGTCGTAATAGCGCAGTCCGCGCCACCAAAACGAATCAACTTGCGCGTGAAGCGTACGCCCAATCATGCCGCTGTCGAGAACTTTTTTCAACGCCGCAATCGGGGCGCGGAAACGGTTTTGCGCGATGCAGGCTAACATCTTGCCGCTTTCTTTTTCCGCCGCGAGCATCGCGTCGCATTCCTCAAGGCTCGCCGCCATGGGTTTTTCAACAAGCGCGTTGCATCCCGCGTTAAGGCAGTCAACAGTGATATTCGCGTGCGTGTATGGCGGCGTACAAACGCTCACAAGATCGATCTGTCCTTTCATGGCTTCAAGCATGGCTTTATGCGAATTAAAAACCTCCGCGTCAAGGTTATACGCCTTCTTATGATTTTCGCATTTCTCCGCCACAATATCGCAGAGGGCTGTGATCTTGCAACGGTCCGGAAACGTCAAATACGCTTCCGTATGAAAACGCGAGATATTTCCTACGCCGACAATGGCTATATGTAGTACGCTCATTCGTATTAGTATACCGACTTTTTAAAATAATGCAAGAAGAATTAAGCGTGTATACGACTTATTTTAACAACCAGCGGTTTTCGCTCTGGCTGGCTCGATAATGACGCCGGGCTATGCATAAAGGTAATTGCGTAAAAAAATATTCCTTGACAAAGGACATTGCGCATTATATTATTATTACTGGAATAGCAGTATGCGCCAGACGGCAATTGTTTTCGGGAATAAAAGCGGAGTCATCATTTATTTTATAAACCGCTCTGTATGGAGCGGAATGTGGCGAGGGTCAGGTTATGATTATTCCAGATGCATTGTAATCTGGCAATTTTTATGAACATGGCGATGGATTCTTTTGAACGGGCAAACAGCTTTTCGGTTCTCACGGTCGACGAGTTGTTCTTCGTGAATGGCGGCAGCAACAATACTCATCTTGCTCTACGATATGATTCTCCTGAACCTGCAAAACCAGATGGCATTAGTGTGACTGGTATTGTTGTTGGGATGTTGCAATGCCTACAGGAGTAGAAATTAAAAGTGGAGACGTCACTGTCAAAGCGCAGCTATAGCCAAATCCGCTTGGGCTTACAGTTGGAGTGACTATAAATCTAAAATAAAACATCTAAAACCCATACAGAACGCTCAGTATTGTATGGGTTTTTAAGATAAGGCCCCCTGAAGGGCGGGGTATTAGACCCCACTGCGAACAAAAATGAAAAGAACAATACTTTTATTTTTTCAGACTGTTACTGTATTATATTCTTTTGACGGAAGCGAGATCGGAATTAATTTTGGGAGTCTTTGGCGCCGGTCTTTCCAGTGATACGGGAATCAGCGGCGGACGCCTTTTCGGACGCTTTCTCAGCTTTGAATACTGGCCAAAGACAGGATGGGACATGCGGTTGTCGCCTTTACATTTTTCTACAGACATTAAAAACAAGGAAGAGTTTTCATTAACCTTTGTAAACGCCTCCCTTTTCTATGATTTCATAAAAAGCGCTGATTATGTTTGTGGAGTTTTTGCGTCCGCAAGCGCCGTGAATTACAGCCGTCCTGATTTCTTTGAATTGCGCTCCGGTCTTGTGTTTTTAATCGCCGGAGGTTTAATTCCCCGCCCCTTGGGGCGGTTAAAACCTGAGGGTGCGGGGGATTTGTTCCCCCGCATACGCAAATTTTTCAAGGAGAAATCTTCAATATCCCGACCCTTGGGCTAAACTTGACCCACGGAATCATGCGAGGCGCTCCCGGTAAGCCAGCAGAATATATAATTTCATTAACCCTATCCATATCGTTTTCACTCCCGGCGGCCCGTCTCTTGTATCTCGCTTCGGGCATCCCAGCCGTCCCAAGCAATCTGCCGCCTCTTTTATCGCGTATCTGTGCTGTCCGTGCCAGCGCCGGCTCCTTCAAATCTTGCGCCTTGGCGAATAACTCATCGGACGTTAGTCCGCCATATCCCCTTCCCGGTCACAGACGGCAATCGCCTTGACCCCGCGGGGCGTGTCCGCCGCGCTCCCCTCCAGGCTTTCCAACCACCGGAAGCTCTCTTTCTCCTCTATCGGACGCGCTTTCCTGCTCTCATGGCCGGCCGATTCGCCTTTCGGCTCTTCCCGGTTATAACTTGACTGGTCCA
>JAITIK010000089.1 GCA_031279555.1 Treponema sp.
TCCATGTCCCGGATGATCTCGCTCTCGATTTTGGCCTTGTCAACGGCGGCGAATTTGAACCGCTCCACAAGCCTGTTGATCTTCGGCGCGTCGTCGGCCTTCACCATGATGTCGCAGAGACCGTCCGGCGCGTGTTTGCTGTTACGCAAAACGCAGTAGACGATGCCGTACCGCTTGACCTCCCGCACGAACGTCTGTAAATCGCGCTCCCTGACGGAGAAAATTTCCAGCGCCTTGCCGGATTTCAGCATGGATTCCAGCCGCGCCCGACCTTTGGTTTTCAGTTTGCCGCCACTGTCGTTTTTCAGCGCCGCCATCAGAAGCAGGGCGATTTCCTTTGCCGTCGTTCCCGTGATTTTCGCGGCGACCTCCACGCCCTCCAAGCTCATTCTTACAATCTGTTCAGCGGCGTGCCTGAATGGTTCATCTCTCATCAACTCCTTTGTTTTGGATTTTTCTTGCTCCTGTAATTCGGTTTCCCGTACCCGATGAAGTTTGTCTTTCATCTCCAAAGAGCGGCTTTCTATACTTTCACATGACCTCACCTCCCGGCGTAATTCGGTAATCTGTTCTGTCAGCGCGGATATTTGGGACTTGACCTCCGCAAGCGCGGTTTCATCTTTTACGCTCCGTGTCTGATTGCGTAAACGCTTGCGCGTGACGGATAATTCTTTGATTGCGGCGTTCGCGCCGTCCTTGTAAGCGGTTAATCGTTCGGCGGTGTCAATGCCGTGCTTCGCCATCAGCCGTATCTCCCGCGCCATACTCTGCATATGCCTGATATCCTCACGGAACAGAAAATACACCCGCTTTGGGTTCGGCGCGCGTTTTCTCGGCAGGACGCCCATGCGGTAGAGGTAATAAAAATACAGGGCGCGAAGCCCCGTAAGTTTCCTTGCCCTATGAAGATTGCCTTTGACGCGGACGCGCTTCGGCGGCGGTTCCGCTTGTATGACGTGCCGCTCCGGGCGGTTCTGCGCCAGTATGCGGCGACGGATGCCCTCTATGGCGTAATCTTCGCCGAAGTTGCGGGCAAGCCGCACAAACCGTTCCTTGCCGGGCGGCCTGACGGAAATGTCTTTTCCGATTTTGATTCCATAGCCCGCCCGTTTGAGGTTCCCGAAAAACTGCCGCTCGGTCATGGACTGCCTTATGGCCGCGTCAACATCGGACTTTACCATGCCGCGCCATGTGGAATGCCCGTTGCGTTCGGCGTTCCATTCGGCGTAATGTTTGGACTTGCCGCGCTTCGGTTCCCGGATGACGGACAGACCGTACTCGCGGCACAGCGCGTCGGATTCGCATTGCATATTGTAATAGTCGCGCTCGGAACGGTAATACTTTTTGCCGTCAATCATTGATACATTGTTCAGCACAAAATGTGAGTGTATATGGCTTTCTTTGTCCAAGTGCGTGGCCACAACAACTTGATAACGCTCGCCCCATAGCTTCCCGGCCAGCTTTACGCCGATTTCGTGCGCTGTTTCGGGGGTGGCCTCGCCGGGGGCGAAGGATTGATAGCCGTGATAGGCGATAACGCCGTCCGTCTTGCCGAATTTCAGTTTGACCGCCTGCATTTCATCACGGGCGGTTTCGGGTATGCAGTTCACGCCTGTGACAAAGCGGCGCAGGATTTCCGCGCCCTCGTCATGGACGACGGCGCCGTGCGTCGCCTGCGGGCGCGTGGCGTAGTTTATAACGTCATTCAGCCATTGCTCCCCGTCGGTTGCCGATTCCTCTTGCGCCGCCGGCCGTTCCTCATACTCCGGGTTCGCGGTCTTGTCCGGGTTCTTGGCGTAGTCCACCACTCGGCGGAGAATCCCCTTGACGCGCCAGATAGACGTAACAGCCATTATTCGATTTTGCGCGGCAACATGACGGCATTGGTGATTTCGACCACGGCTTTGTTCAGCGCGGTAACGGCCTCGTCGTACCGCTTCACGTCGATAACATGCAGGACATGGGCTTTCTGCGCGATTTGGTTGAGATTCACGCCGATGGCGCGGAGTTCCCTCATCATGGCGTGGTAGTCGGGCGGCGGCGCGTCCGTGGGGACGAGACCGTTTATAAGGTGGCGCACATAGGCTTCCTGCGACATCCCGGATTTTTTGACGCGCTTCTTGAAACGCTCATTTTCTGATTTGTTCAATCGGAACGTAATTTTGATGTTCCTGTTTAACATGAGACACCTCCATTCATGGCAGAGAAGCGGGGGTTTCAGGGGGCGTCAAGCCACCTGACAAGGTTAAATGCCAGCATTTAACGATGCTTGCTGTTATTGCATATCCGGAAAACCCGTCTTGCGGATGGCGGGTTTCAATAGGCGCGGGTTTCCGAAAACCCGTGCTTCGGAAGGCCGTCACCGCTCCGGCTCCCGTCGCTCCGTAACGGTAAAAACGGCTCCACGAAACCGATCCGAGATCGAATCATACCCGCCATCCTTCCATTTTTGTTCCACGGTTCTTCGTGCCTACGCCGCGCTTTCGGCTTCGACGCTTACGGTCATGGCCAATATTTCCTTGATTTTTACCTTGTACTCTCTCATGAAAATCATCCTTTCCTTGATTGCGAACATAAAAAAGACGCCCACCTTTTGAGTGAACGCCGCGTGTCGGTCTTATTCGATTGCTATCGGAGTTCTATAAAATCGTCGTACAGAAACCGCAGTTTATCAACCGTCTTGTCTGTGTGATGGTGGCCGCAATACCATCGCCCGTATTCCAGCCCGGACTCAATGGCGTCAAGCCAAATCTCGGTGGATTTATCCACATTCTCCTGACTGACGCCGCCTATGAACATCTCATGCGGCTCGTATTTCAGCGGGCAGGTGTGGGAGAGGACGACATCCACGCGCCAATCCTCCGCGTCAAGCCGCCTTTCGACGCGCTCCCGTACCTCCGGCGATGGCTGCTCGTCCGGCCACCAACCCCATCCCTCGGCTATACGATAGGGTTTGTCCACGCTGTACGCGCCGCCGATCACGAGGCATCGCTTCCCGGCAAATTCGTAAATCTCGCCGTCTTTGGCAAACAGGAGATTCGGGAACACCGGCTCGTGATAAACCGCGCCGCCATATCGCGTCGTTTCCTCGTAGTCCGGGTTTTCGGGACGCTGTTCATGGTTGCCGTGGATGCAGAACAGGGTGACGGGCAGTTTTTCGAGCAGACGCTTCACGGCACGGTCTTTTTCGTCGCCGAAATAGTTGATGCACACGTCACCCAATATGATCAGCACGTCCTCCGTCGTACTCCCCACCGTGTCGCAAAACGCGAACACCCGCATGAAAAACCCGTGTTTATCGCCGGTGAGATACACCATTTCCGATTCCTCCGCTTCGACCAAGAAGTATAATATATCTCATTATACTGCCGCGCTTCGTCGTCGGCAAAGGTGCGATTGTTACCTCGCATAGCTTCTTTCCCGCTTACGGCTTTGCCGCCAACGCTCATAATCCGCAATGGCTGTTGAATACACGGTGGCGGCGGCTTTTTTCGCCGTGTTCGGCAGATAGTCGTCCCTTTGGCATTTGCGCTTGTGAGCCTCGTCTTTTTGCGCGAAATGAGGGCTTGAGAGGAACGCCCTGATCATTACGGCTTCGTCGGCGTTGCACCAATAGGCCAGCTTGTTCAGCAGGGCCTGATCGTCGCCGCTTTCGTTGCCGTGCCGCCGCTCGCCGTTCCACAGCGCCGCAAACACCTTGTCACGCTCCAATCCCGTGCGCAGGAACCGCTCTGCTTCGGAGCCGCTTACGGGAGCGGCGGGAGGGAGCGGGGGAGCATAAACGGCGCTTCGCTCCGGGCCGGGCAGCAGGAACCTGTCATGGACGGCCTGCAGCTCTGCTGTCCGCTTTGCGATTGGCTTCACGCCGCCGCAGGCGTTCCCCGTAACGGTGAAGTAGCGCCCCTCGGTGTAGATTTCGAGGAAGCCGTCTTTCTTGCGGTGGCGGGTGATGTTCGCACCGGGGGCGAACACGAACAGGTGCAGGCCGCTCCCGCTCGGGCTGATCTCCGTATAGGAATTGAGCAGCCCCACAACCTCCCGCGCCTTCGGCGCGAGCGTCCCGGCTTCGTCAATCACATGATCCAAATCCACGCCGTAGATCCCGCCGCCGTCAAACTCGTAGCCTATTCCCCGCGCAAGCCCTCGCCGGACGCACTCTGCGGCAATCTCGTAGGTGTCCCATGTTTCTTTTACTCCCGCTTTGGCCGGGGCGGGTCTGTCCATCAACAGGCTCGACGGGTCAAACGGCGCTTTGGGCGGCGCGTTCGGCAACCCCCAAACCACCCAATTGGGCCGCCGTTTCAAAAGCGGCGGTATGTTGTCGTATAGATGCGGCATAATGTCCCTCCAATAAAAAAACCTCCCGGTTTTTAAGCCGGAAGGCTGTATAATAAGTGTTTTATCCTCGTCCTACAAAAGCGCAGCGCAAACATCGCGCAGTGCTTGCATCACTTGCGCATAAGAAATATCCGAAGCGTAATCAAATTCACGGCGGTATTTTTCCCACATCTGTTTTAACTCTGCGCTGTCCGTTATTATTGTCAGCAGCGTTTGAATATCTGAGATTTGCTCTTTTGTTCCGCGATGCTCCGCAGTCGCCGATATTGCTTCTTTCAAAAGAGCCGCGTCGTAGTTCTGCGTCGTGCTTAGGATAAATACGTCGTAATAATCTCTCGGCCGTGTATTGAGGGTGCTGCGCCTCAGTATCGTTTCAACCTTCTCCGCCATTACGGTTTCAATGTTGTAAGCCCATATTTCAATCTGCTTGTCCTCGTCAAAAATTCCGCGAAAAGTATATTTTACCGCCTGTGGGGTAATGACATCGCCGGTCGATATGTCAATCGCAAACGGGATTTCGACGGTATCGTAAACAGCTGTCAGTTTGATACGATAACCGCCATACACATCATCAAGCCGGATAGGACTCACGGTTCCCATGTTAATTGTCACCTCATCCCGGACGGGGAAAGAACAGATCGCCGTCATGGCTTTTTGTATGCTTTCCTCCGTGAGCGGCAGATTGCGGAGGGTTGCGTCCAAATCCATCGTTGAACGAACGTCCATGCCAACAATGGCGGCGACCAGCATACCGCCTTTCAACACAAATCGGTCTTTATGCTCGGAAAGGGACAGCCGTTCCAAAAAGCGTTCAAACATGTAATTTTGAAGAAGAACTTGCGCCTTGACATTTTTCTTTTTGGCAAGATTTTTAATCTGCGCTTTTAGCCGCATTGCGTTTGCGCTCATGTAAGCACCTCCAAATACTGCCGCAGAAGTTTTGTGATACGAAAAGCAGCCGCGTAATCTCTCAGATTGTTCCAGTTCCGCCCTTTGCGAGCAGCGTATGACTTCATGGCCTCCGCGAATACCTGACCGTCAATTCGGCTGCGGCTGCGAAGTATGTCGCAAACAGTCCGTTCAGGGTCGTAAGCAACCACTTCATTCCCCATTTTTGATGTAATGGTACAACGGCCCAATCCATGCAGTTCAGGCTTAACATAATAGACTTTGCACCCATCGGAAAGAACGGGCGACAATTTGCCGGTGCTTGGAATTGTCAGAGAGTGCCGGGACGGTGTTCTTTCGGCCATGTCATGCAAAAACAAAGCTGTTTCGTGTGAAAAAATGATTTTGCCGGAGCGTTGTTGCAGCATATGCAATTCGTCGGCCATGCTATCGGGGCGGATATATTGACCTTGCGCAATCCGCTCCAACTCACCTCTTTTAACGAGCATACCGAGAGTAGTGCGTGAAATACCGGCGCGAACGGCGTCTGCCGTTCTGAGCGTTCCGTTGTTGTCTTTCAACAGCGTATCAATGATGGTTGAAACGTCCGTAAAACTCACCTCTCTTTACATTCATGCCGATATTATACTTCATTTCGGTATAGATGTAAAGTAGGGAAATGAAAAAGGCGGCGGCGGTTTCGGTCCGACGCCGCCCTGCGTGAAGCCTTTGTGTCGTTTCAAATTGCGCCTATCCGTTTGAGATAGGCAAACCCGTCCGTGTGTCCCCGGAAATAGATGTGAAGCCGCTCCGCGTCCTCCATCATCCGCTTCAGGTCAAGATACCGCAGGAGCGCATGGCGTTCGTCCGCGTTTAGGCTTACGCCGCCCCTGCCCTCAAACGCTTTCACGATGGCCGGATAATCCTCTTGCAGTTTCAGCGTTTCTCGCCACAATGCCGCATAGTTTTTATCCGTTTTCCGCAGACCGACGGCGACGCCGCCGTCAATCTCGGGAAACGTGTCGCCGATCCGCGCCACAAGGTCGCGCGAGAAATCCTTTGCGTTCAAATCCAATCCCCCTTTCTACAGCCGCTTTATCCCAATATATCCCTCGCCGCGCCTTGGCGCAAATGTGCGAATTTCACGCTGCGGAATCACCGCGCCATAGCCGCTACGCGCGGCATGGGTTCCGGGTCGTACTCGTCCGGCTCCGCTTCAAAGACCTGATTGTCTTTCTCGTCCAGTTTCAACAGGACGTTCAACTCCTTCAGCCGCGCCGATTTCTCTTGATACTCCTGTTCCTGCGGGAACGGCCTGCGGGCCTCGCCCTTCGCCGTTTCCGCCTGCTCCCGCGTCGATGCGAGACTCGCTTCAAGGCGGCGCATGGCTTCGTCAAAACCTTCCAAGGCGTTGTCGAGGCGGGTGATGTTGCCGTGGATGTCCGTTCCAAGCCTGACCGTATGGGTTAAAGCGCCTTTCAGTTCGATTCGGTATTCCTTGCCGAAGGTGTCAAAGGAGAGCGTCATATCAAAGCCGCGATAGCTGCCCAGCGGGGCCGGGTCGGGGGAGGTCATGGCTTTGCAGGCTTCGATGATCGCCTTGCCCGCTTCGGCTTTTTCGGCATAAAAAACCCCGCCGATTGTCATGGGCGGGAACCGGTCTTTGTCCGAGGGGTGTTTGGCAACGGTTTCTGTGTCTGCCTTGTACCCGGCGATGCGTTCCGTCAGCCGCTTGATTTCCTGTGGGTATTCTTTCAGGATTTTGTCCTCCAAGGCGTATCGCTGGCTCAGATGGCTTGCGTGGAGGATTTTCAGCCTGCCCACGTCCGATTCAAGCTGCGCTTTTTCGATGATCAGCGGGTTGCCCGTCGCCAATGCTTTTATCTCGGCGTAGCTGAGGGCCGTTTCGTCCACGTCACAGGCCTGTCGCACAGGGGTCTTGCCCGTCATGATCTGCGCGATGAATTTCTGCTTGTTTTCCACTAATTGGTAAAGATAGCTGTCGAAAGTCGATTCCGTCACATAGCGGAACACCTCCACTTCGGGATT
>JAITIK010000170.1 GCA_031279555.1 Treponema sp.
TTAAAACGAGAAACAATGGAGAAAGTGGAGAATGGAATGATGTTGGTTCTCAGTATAAATAAATAAAAACGTGAAGCAAAAATTACTGCGCCTAACAGGACTGTATGCGCTTCGGGGCATCACGGCCCCTCGGGATCCGGTTTGCCTAGGTCATTGCGCTACATTAAAACGCTCATGCTTACAAGTCCTGCCATAAACATAAGCCATGCAAGTGGATTGCGTTTTCCAAGCAAACAGTCGCTTGCAAGATAAGCAAATATAATTATTATTTCCAATATTTGAGAAAAAGTTTTTACTTCGTTAAATATATACTTGCTATATGAGACGCCGAATAGTATCACTAAACAAATAAATGCTTTAACACTCCAATCAATAATTTTATTTTGATTATTATTTTGTTTCCATGTCATTACAATGCCAAGTAATATTGCGGGAACTCCGGCTGTTTCAATTGCGGCCGCAATCCAGTCTCGCCCGCCTGCCAAAAGAATAACCCATGCGGGTACACCCAATAAATAGGCAAGTCAGCCTACAAGTCGTAAATTTCCACCTCTTCTATAAATTCAGCGTGAACAAGTAAAATTTTAGCCAGAAAATATCCGAATCCACCTCAATATTGCAAAAAAGTTTCCATAAACGTCTTTTATACATTATTTGTAATGAAATACGCAAATACAATTTTCACCACAGGATAAGAAAACCTCTAAAAACTTTAGTTTTTAGAGGTTTTCTATGTATACTATTTAATAGTATACTTGTATAAATACATCTTTTAATGCTCCCGGCATGAATGGCCGCCTTTTAGGGCGTACACGACGCATCAAAAAAAAGCGACCCCGCATTAAAAGAACATGGAACATTGAGGAAGTCCGGGCGTGGTTTTTAAGCTAAAAACGCGGTTCCATGAAGCGTCCCGTCCGCAAGAGCGGCAAGAGCGCGGGGGAATCCCCCGTTGGCAAGTATCATAGAGATGCCGTAGGATACACATAGTTGCGCGGCATCTAGTTTCGTGGCGATGCCACCGGTGCCAAAGCTGTTTGCGCCGCCTATATTGATGTCCGCACGTACCGAAGCGATATCTTTCACTTCGGTTATAAGCTCGGCGTCGCCGTAATCCTTGGGATTCTTGGTGTAAAGTCCGTTTATATCGCTAAACAAAATAAGCAGATTCGCGCTCCACAGAACTGCGGACTGAGCCGCCAGCGTATCGTTATCGCCAATCTTGATTTCTTCCACACCCACGGTGTCGTTTTCATTGATGATGGGGATGATACCCTCGTCAACCAGCGTGAAGATCGTGTTCCGCATGTTGAGGCTGCGGATGTCGTCGCCAAAATCGTCCTGCGTAAGCAAAATTTGCCCTATGTGGAGTCCGTGCGGGGCAAACGCTCGTTGCCACGCAACCATGAGCTCAACCTGCCCCACAGCGCAAAGGGCTTGCCGGTAATGTATGTCCTTCTTGCGCTCCCATTTGTCAAGCGTAGAAAGTCCCGCGATTTGAGCGCCCGAAGAAACCACTACGATCTGTTTGTTCAGCCTAAAAAGCTCTGACATCTGTTCGGCAAGCGACTCTAAAAAAGAGACGCTTATTCTGCCATTTTTGTCGGCCAACGTATTTGATCCGATTTTTATAACGATCTTTCGCGCTTCCGCTATGAGTTTTGCCGTCATCTGCTCCTCTTTTAACCAAGCCTAATCTGTCCGTCACCCGTTATCCGGTATTTTATGGCGGTGAGGGCGTCTATGCCCATTGGTCCCCGCGCGTGGAATTTCTGTGTGCTAATGCCGAGTTCCGCGCCAAACCCAAACTCGCCGCCGTCTGTAAAACGGGTTGAAGCGTTGACATACACACACGCAGCGTCTACATGCTGGTAAAACCGCTCCGCCGCCTTCAGATCATTGGTGAGAATGGCTTCCGAGTGCCGAGTCCCATAGCGCTTGATATGCGCAATGGCTTCATCAAGCGTATCAACAGTCTTAACCGCCAGCACATAATCAAGGAATTCAGTCGCCCAGTCGTCTTCGGCAGCGTCTTTAATGGCGCCTGACGCGGTTGCGGCGGCATTTTTTGCGCGTTCATCGCAGCGGAGTTCCACTTTTCCGGCAAGTCGTTCCGCCAAAAGCGGCATGAGCGCGCCAACAGCGTTTTTATGAACCAGCGTGGTCTCAACCGCGTTGCATGCGCCGGGTTTCTGAATCTTCGCGTTTTCGATGATGTCAATCGCGTTTTTAATATCCGCCGATTCATCGACAAAGATATGGCAATTGCCCTCTCCGGTTTCGATAACTGGAACGCGCGCGTTCCGCGCCACGCGCCGGATAAGGTCGCGCCCTCCCCGTGGAAGCGCTACATCAATAAACCCCCGGGCTTGAAGTATCTCGTCAATCTCATCGCGGCTGCCCGAAGCCGCAAGAGCGACCGCGTCAGGAACGCCCGGCGCGTTGCGGGCAAGCCCGGCCTGTATTGCGGAAACAAGGGCGCGGTTGGACTCAAGCGCGGCCGAGGATCCCCGCAACAACACGGCGCAACCCGCCTTATATGCCAAAGCGAAGGCGTCTACCGTAACATTAGGGCGGGATTCGTAGATGACGGCAACGACGCCCAAAGGCACGGTTATCCGCTCAATGAAGAGTCCGTTTGGCGTTTTCCAGCCCGCCTTCACCGAACCGATTGGGTCCTCAAGCCGGATGATGGCGTCAACGCCATCCATGATGCCATCAATGCGCGTTTCGGTGAGGGACAAACGGTCTATGAGGCTTTCTTTCATGCCGACGGAACGCGCCTTGTCTACGTCAATCGCGTTTGCGGCGAGAATAGCGGCGCGTTCCGTGTCAATTGCGGCGCGCGCCGCCTTGAGAGCGGCATCCTTTTGCTCACGATTCTGCTGCGCAAGAACGCGTTGCGCCTGTTTTAAAGTGTGAAAAATAGGTTCCAGCATTGATTTATTCCTCGCTTGTTTCAAAATTTTATTTTTATAAAAACAGTTTGATACCCCATATACACAATTATTTTCAAGGAGAAATCTTCAATATCCCACAATTTGTTGTGGCGGTTCTGTATTAGAGATGTCGACTGGACCGCCGCCCTTTACATCCTCCCTTCATACACCGTCCGCTCCGCGCCGTCTATGGTTACGGTGATATGCTCCTCAAAAAAACGCATGGCATCTGGCACCTGCTCCACGTATACGATATTCGGGTTGATGTTGAGAATATAGTCTTTCGGCAACTCGGAGGAACCTTCCAAAATAACGCCGTCAACAATACGGATAATAGGCGTAAACGATTTATCCAGCGTATGGGTCACAAGTATCTCGCCACCCTTTTTTCTCAAGACGGCTGCGGCTTCTTGTAAATTTGCAACCTTGACTATGCGCCCGCTGGCGCGTCCGCCAAAGCCCTGTACCCCGCGCCTCAATACCGCGCCGATGAGGTGAACGCGGATGCAGTTTGCCGTGAGCGGCGATCCCAACGGCAAGCCTGCGGTGACAACAACCTTTTCAGTCAGTTGCGCGAAGCCTTCTTTAATTACGGCGGCTATACACCCCTGTATTACGGCTTCGGAGTCGCCTTCTTTTTGAACACCCACCGGTGACACGCCCCACCACAGAAGCAGCCTGCGCCTAACCTTTTCATCGCAGGCAGCCGCGACAATAGGGATCCTTGGGCGGTATTTGCTGATAAGCTGCGCCGTGCGTCCGCTCAAAGTCGGCGTAACAATGCAAACCGCCCCTATGCTATCGGCCGTTAATGTCGCCGCCTCCGCGATAACGTGGCTCAAGTCATGTTCGCGCCTGCTCAAAAGATGGTGGCGCTGGGCGAGGGTCTTTTCATAGGCATCAGAGGCTTCCACAGTGCGGGCGATGCGATCCATCATTTCAACGGCAAGTTCGGGATACGCGCCGTTGGCGGTCTCGCCGGAAAGCATAACGCAGTCCGCGCCGTCAAGAATGGCGTTCGCCACATCGCCGGCTTCCGCGCGCGTGGGTCTGGGATTGCGAATCATCGAGTCAAGCATTTGGGTCGCGGTAATAACCGGCTTCCCTTTCAGGTTGCACAGATTGATAATGCGCTTTTGCTCAATCGGCACCTGTTCCGGCGGAATCTGTACGCCGAGATCGCCGCGCGCCACCATGACGCCCGCCGAAACGCGGATGATGTCTTCTATGTTGTTTAATCCTTCATCATCTTCTATCTTAGAAATCACCTGCATGTCCGATCCGATTGCGGCCAGGTACTTCTGGATGTCGGTGACGTCCGACGCCCTGCGGATAAAAGACGCCGAAACATAGTCCATGTTCTGCTTATGCCCGAAGAGAATATCCTCCTTGTCTTGTTCGCTCATGGCGGGAAGCCGCGTATGAACGCCCAAAATATTGACATTCTTTTTTGAGCCAAGCTCCCCACCCGCCTCAACCGTACACTTTATGACGCGCCCTTCAATGGCGTTCACCATAAGCGCGAAAAGACCGTCCGCAATCAGAATGCGCGCGCCCGCTTTTATATCGTCCGCCAGTTGCGCGTAGCTCACGGTGAGCCGCCCTTTCCGGGTAAACGCGCCTTCCTCGCCAAACAGCCTCGCCGCGTCAACTTCGGCTATGACATCACAAGGCTCCCCATTGATCATCTCAATATCGCCGCCTCCTTTCACCACGCCCGTCCTGATTTCCGGGCCCTTGGTGTCCAGCATAAGCGCAACTGGAATACCTTCGGCCTCCGAAGCCCGCCGCACCAGCGCGATGCGCTCTCCATGTTCCTCATGGTTGCCGTGAGAGAAATTGAACCGCGCAATATTCATGCCCTTCCTGATGAGGGATCGCGCCATGTCAAGCGAAGTTACAGACGGACCCATCGTGCAGATTATATGCGTACTACGAACAGTTTTCATAAGACACTCCAACAGGTATGTAATTATGCTTTTCAAACCATGTCATTTTTAAAAACACGTCTTTAGTGTATATGTTAATTGGATTTGTTTCAAGTGAGCGTTTTTTCCTGTATATCATGACCAAATCTGGACTGCCTCCTCATGCTGGTTTCCCGCTCCATCTCCTTCTACACCGGCGGTATTGCCATATCCCTTTCTTTTCTCGTGTTCAAGATGCATGTCCCCATTTTCCGGCCGCTTTTCCAAAAGCCGGAAATGCGCTATACTGTAGATATAGGGAATAAATATGGAGACAACGCAAACAATACCGGAATGGAGAGCCGTCGCGGATGAGATTTGGACGATAATCAGGGAAAACGCCCAAGGGCTTAAAGAACTGCGTGAAAGCCAGAAAGCGACCGACAAACAGTTGAAAGCGACCGACAAACAGTTGAAAGCGACTGACAAGCAGTTGGAAGCGACTGACAAGCAGTTGGAAGCGACTGGCAGACAGCTAGGGAAATTGGGGAACCGTTTCGGCGAAATGCTTGAATATATGGTTATCCCCAATCTGCTTGTGAAATTTGAGGAGTTGGGTTTCACCTTCACCAAGGCGAATCGCACCGAAATCAAGGACAAGGAGCATACCATATTTACGGAGGTTGACGCCTTGCTGGAGAACGGCGACAAGGTGATGGCCGTTGAGATTAAGACCAAACCCGATAGTGACGATATAAAGGATCACCTTGAGCGCATGGAAAAGTTGCGTAAATACGCGGACTTGCACAACGACAAGCGGACGTATCTGGGCGCCGTCGCGGGGGTGGTTTTCAGCGACAATGAAAAAGCCTACGCCCTGAAAAAGGGGTTTTATGTGATAGAGCCGTCTGGCGACACGTTTAACATTATTGAGCCGAAAGGCGATTGCCATCCGCGTGAATGGTAACAGCGGGTTTGCCGCGCATCGCTTTAACGCGGCGCGATTATTCCCCCGATAAATCCCTAACTCGTTGACTTTTGCGGGAGCGCGTATGGATAATGTCGCTGTAGTTGTTCAAAAAAATCAGGGTAGAAAAAGCCTTCGTTAACGTCCATTTTATCAAGCTCTTCAAAGATTGTTTCTTTGTATCGCACGGGGATGACAATCGAGATTTTTGCGGTACAAAGTATCGCAAAAATCCACACGCGCAATAAGTTGCTAGTGGAGCGCGACAGATAGACACGGCGGTTAGCCGGGTGAATGAGATAAACGCTGTGAACAAAGAGCAGATAGAGCGGCGTATGACTAAGGTTTCCCGCTTCAAGGGTGGGTTTCTAACTCTTTGCCGGTGATACGCCCGTGCCGTAGTTTATAAACAGCCTGGGCCGCGCCCTTGCTGACAACGCCGCGTCTTATAAAAACGCCGGCGTGGGGCTTGCATAATCGTAAGGCATGGTTTCCCAGGTGAGCCTGTTCCAAAACGCGAACTTGCATTCGGGTTGGCTTTGGAACCGCCTCATGTCGCCTCATGTTATAAAGTTTATAGTTAATATAGTAAGGAGCGGCAAAGGTATAGAGACGCGCGGGAGCGCCGAGCGGCGTTTATAGGCGAGGGCGTCGCGTTTCAAGCTTGCGATTGGCGTCAGGCGGCGCCACATGCATTGCGCTTCTTTGCCCCCACATGCGGCCAATACTCATCTGTTTCAAGGCAATCATAATGATTTTTTCGGTTGTATCTGAATTTGCCCGATTTGAGGGCCTTTAAGACCGTGGCGACGTTGATTTTCAGCGCGGCGCCGGCGTCCTGTGTACGCCCATTCCTCGAATCAGCATGATCTTTGTCACACTGTCAATCCATGAAAGCGCATCCGACAGGCGCAGTCATGTTCACTATGGCGGCCGCAACCTTTACAACGGCAATTTTGTTCGCCCCTTTTTTTCCCGTTCCGGTTCTATGACGCCTGACGCCATTCCATAGCACTCGCAATTTTCTGAGTTTATCTTCTAGATGGCCGTCTTGAGAAACGTCTTAACCGTTATTGGATTTCCGCATCACGGGATGCCGCTAGAGACATCTTCTCTTGGCGGAGGTATTTCTTCAATATATTCAGTACCGCGCCAAAGGCCAGGGGCTTGCTCAAATGGTCGTTCATACCAGCTTCAAGGCAACGTTCCACATCCTCCCTGAACACATGGGCAGTCATCGCTATAATCGGGACAACTTGAGCGCGGGGGTCATCCAGAGAGCGGATGCGCCGGGTCGCCTCGTAACCGCCCATTTCAGGCATCTGAACATCCATAAAAATAATGTCGTATTTTCCCATATTTTCTTTGTACCGTTTTAGCGCTTGGGCGCCATTTTCCACCCAGTCCACCATAATTCCCGTGGGGGATAACAGTTCCATGACAATCTCGCGGTTTATCTCCATATCCTCGACAAGTAGGACCCGGTATTTCTTAAAATCGTCCGGCGCGCCAGGGATAGATTCGTCTTGGTTGGCTGGTGGCGCTGAAAGCCGCCCTTTTTTGAGCGGCACGGAGAAGGAGAATTTCGCGCCCTTGCCCAACTCGGATTCAACCGACATCTTGCCGCCCATCATATCCACGATGCTTTTGGAAATCGCAAGTCCAAGCCCCGTTCCCCCATAGGTATGGTATGTATCGCCTTCGGCCTGCTGAAAAGGCGTGAAAAGCCGGCCCTGCTGCTTCCGGCTTATGCCGATACCGCTATCCGACACGGTGAATCCGAGGGAACACGCGCCTTTTTCATCGCTCAAAAGCCCCGCCTCTAGGGTGATGAGTCCCCCTTCAGGCGTGAATTTGACCGCATTGGACAGCAGATTGGTAATCACCTGGGACAGCCGCTGAGAGTCGCCAATGATCCCCCCCCCCCCCCCGCGTGGGACATTGGGGGCGATATTCACGGTCAATGTCTGGTGTTTTTTGTCAACGCTGAAACGGACGATGTCCAGTGTACTTTGAAGCATCGTATCAAAGTCGAACACTTCTTCGCATAGTTCGAACTTATTCGCCTCAATTTTGTTTATATCCAGAATATCGTTTACAACGCCCAAGAGGTGCCTTGAGGCAACGCCGATATGGTCAAAGGCGTGATCTTTCTTCTCTATATCGCAAGCGGCTTTACCGATGGCGGTCATGCCTATGACCGCGTTGAGGGGCGTCCGTATCTCATGGGACATGTGGGACAAAAAGTCACTCTTGCTGATGTTCGCTTTGTCCGCGTGTATTTTGGCTCTACTCAGATGGATAATCAAAAACCCCATGAGCGCGACTATGGCGGCGCTTCCCGCGATGACTGCAAACAGTTTCTTCATGACCACGTCATATTGCTCAACGGAAACGTCCGCGCCAACTAATCCGATGAACTCCCCGGTATTTGTGTCGAACACCGGCGCGTAGGCAGACATGAGAGTTCCCCATATAGTGGTGACAAAACCGCCCGAATAGGCGCTCTGGGCGTCATAGGCGCGGCGCCGGGTGGTTGTGAGAGGCTCCCTAAGGCCGGGGTAGGCGAAGGTGGCAGACTCTTCTTTTTCTCCGTCAAATAGATACATCATCGTATCTTCTGAAACACGGATTTCCGTATATAAAAAGGCGATGTTGTCTATGTTGTCAAAGCGGATTTTTTCTATCAGCTTCTTAGTTTTAACATAGTACTCGCTCGTGGCGTCCAGGCTATGGATAAAATTCCGGTATTCCTTGATGTCCGCCTCCAGGAGCGCCGCAACTGCGGACGCAAGACCGAGGCATTTGTTGCCCATCTGCTGTTTCATTATATGAGCGGTGACAGAATAGACAACAACACCAAACATGATTACCGCAAAGACTAGAAAAGTTACGGCGTAGATATAGGTACGGACAGATACACTTTTTTTTGCAGGCATATTTTTCTTTCCCTCTTTCTTTATGATGAGCCTATCAATGTTGTAATACAAGGTAGACAAACTTCAAGTTATGAAGAACGCCGGGTTTTACCTCCCGTACAACCGCTTAAAAAAAATCGCTTTGGTATCCATCGTCTTTTTTTTTGTTCATGCCGTCATTATATCAACCTTGCGGTTGTTAAACAAGGCCATTGATATAAGAGCCGGTTCCAAACCGCGCGGAGCGACAGTTTTGGGAAAGCCGCCTTAGATTTAGAGGGAAAAAGGCGGGATTTTGACCGCTTTTTCGAAAGCCTTTCTCAAAACTAACCTGAAGATAGTTCGCGTTTTGGGAAAAGCTCATAAGATATGATTTATTGGATGAGCCGGTTCCAAACCGCGCGTTGCGTTAGGCGAACTTGCTCTGGTTTAATATCCCGTCGAACCTTTGGTTCGCGGTTGCCGTTGCGTTTATATGCTCAATTCCGCGCATTCCAGTCTGAAAAACTTGAAATCGCCAAAATCAATGATTTTATTAAGAATATATTTATTCATCTCATATAATGTCCGTTTGTTCATAACTTCTTCTATTTTAATATCGGCGTAAACCACGCCTTTGATCCGGCCCGCCACAAGATCACCCTGGACGTGACCCCCAGTCCGGAGATGCGCGCCGTCCTGGAAACCGTGGGGGTCGAAGTCCTGGGCGGGAAGGACTCCGGGGCTTTCATCGGCCTGGCGACCGACGCCGCCGCCGGCAAGACCGACGGC
>JAITIK010000041.1 GCA_031279555.1 Treponema sp.
CATCTTATCCCTTTCCAGCATCTTTCCCCTGCATGATACTTGTACATCCATCGCCATGCGTTAGACTATTCATGTCTTACATTCATACCTCCTATTCGGGAACTTTGAGCGGGTTCACTGGACAGGAGGTTGTTTTATACTCCCGGAATTGTCAAACTCTGTGAGTCCCCCGGCTTTGCCGGGGATTACCTATTTTATTTACGGGTCAAATACAAGCGATACACTGAAAAACACCGCTTCCAGTGACAGTAACGGCCATGCGGGGCATGTTTCAGCAGGATGCGGAAGCCGGATTCGCAACACCACCGCCGGTATGGACGTTAGCCTGGACAGTTCGGCAAACAACTCATCCGGCATCTGGGAATAGGGATTCAAGAACCGTTTTTAAGCGCGGTTCTTGAACTACATGGTACAACGAACATCTATGCAGCGCGACTACCCAACCTGGAGCTTGACATAGGCTTATGCGGCTTGCGCTGGTTCACTTTCCGATATTCGTGTTTTTCACTTAAATCTAAGCTTGTTTCCCAAAAACTGGCGTTTTGGAAAAGGCTCGCCATATTGACATTTTTTCACGGTATTGTTATAGTATACTAAAATTATGTAGATAATATGAAATATTGTCTATACAATCTGATAAGGAGACCATTATGGCGCGTGTAGAAAAAATCACCGATCTAATCGGAAATACCCCTATCGTTAAGATAGACAAAATCAACGAAGGGGAAGCGGAAATTTATGTAAAACTGGAATATTTCAACCCTCTTTCCAGCGTGAAAGATCGCATAGCCCTCGCTTTGATAGAAGCGGGTGAAAAAGAAGGAAAGATAAACCCCGGTACAACGCTTATTGAGCCGACGAGCGGCAATACCGGCATCGGGCTTGCGTTTGTCGCGGCGGTGAAGGGTTACAGGCTTATTCTCACCATGCCGGAGACCATGAGCGTTGAACGCCGAAAACTTCTCAAGGCTCTTGGCGCCGAACTTGAGCTTACCGAAGGCGCGAAAGGCATGAAAGGCGCCATCGCTAAAGCCGAAGAGCTCGCCGCCTCTATACCCAATTCGTTCATTCCCCAGCAATTCAACAATCCGGCGAACCCCGCGATCCATGAAGCGACAACGGGCCCCGAAATTTGGAATGACACCGAGGGCAAGATCGACATTCTCATCGGCGGCGTTGGAACCGGCGGCACCGTCACCGGCGCGGGCCGGTATCTTAAATCCAAAAAACCTTCCATTAAGGTCATTGCCGTTGAGCCTGCGGCTTCGCCTGTGCTTTCCGGCGGTCAGCCTGGACCTCACAAAATTCAAGGCATTGGCGCCGGTTTCCAACCCCAGGTCTACGATCCCGCAATCATAGACGAAATCTACAAAACTGATGAGGTGAAATCCGGCGCAGCCGCCCGCCTTCTCGCAAAAAAAGAAGGCATCTTGGTCGGCATATCTTCAGGCGCGGCGCTTGAAGCGGCGCTTGTTGTTTCAAAACGTCCTGAAAACAAGGGAAAAGTCATTATCGCGGTGCTGCCTGACACCGGCGAGCGATACCTCTCGACATGGCTCTGGGAAGAATAGCCGCACGGCGATTACGATCAAACTGTACGGCAATTGATACTTGCCGCGCAGTTTGATACAATAACGGCATGAATATCGGCACACTACTTATTCACAACGCCGGAACCGGAGACGCGGCCACCGGCGCATTGAGCGTTCCTGTCTTTCAGGCTTCCACATTCGATCAGGGACCCTCCTTTCGGGAAGATGGGGCTAACGTTGAGCGGGAATTTGACTATGCGCGATCCGGCAATCCCACCAGAAAAGCGCTGGAGCAAACCATCGCGGCGTTGGAAGGCGGCGCCAGCGGATACGCCTTTTCAAGCGGCATCGCCGCCGTATCCTCGGTGTTGGGGATTTTCGCCGCAGGCGATCACATCGTTGCGGCGGAAGACATTTACGGCGGAAGCTACCGGATCATCAACACCTTTTTTAAGCGGTGGGGCTTGGAATCCACCGCGGTTGACGCATCAAACCTTGATGAAATCAAAAAAGCGATTAAGCCGAATACAAAAGCGCTGTTTCTTGAAACGCCTTCAAACCCCCTGTTGAAGATTACCGATCTAAATGCGGCGTTCGCTTTGGCAAAAGAAGCGGGGATAGTTTCCATCGTTGACAACACTTTTATGACGCCGTATTTGCAGCGCCCGATTGAAAACGGCGCCGATATTGTGATACATTCGGCGACCAAGTTTCTCGGCGGACACAGCGATGTGCTTGCCGGGCTTGCGGTCGTCCGCGATGATGCGCTTGGCAAAGAGGTGTACCGCGTACAGAACGGCTTTGGCGCGGTGCTTGCGCCTTGGGATTCGTGGCTGACGCTGAGGGGAATCAAGACCCTTAAGGCGCGGCTTGCCATACAGCAGGAGACCGCGCTGGCTGTCGCAAAATGGCTTCAGGAACACAGACGTGTTGAGGCCGTGTACTACCCGGGGCTTGAATGTCATCCGGGCAAGAAAACGCATGACGCGCAGGCTTTCGGCGCGGGCGCGGCGCTTTCGTTTAAGACAAAAACAACGGAACAGGCGTTGCGTTTCCTGGGGAAAACGAGGCTCGCCGCAGCTGCGGTGAGCCTCGGCGGGGTCGAGACCATCGCGTCATATCCGGTTCGCATGAGCCATGCGTCTATGCCAAAACAAGAGCGGGAACGGCTCGGCATCACGGACACGTTGATACGCATTTCCGCAGGACTCGAAGACGCCGAAGACCTGCTCGCGGATTTTGAGGAAGCCTTGTCATGACGGACATGGAGATGGCGAGCATGAATATTGAAACCGCCTGCGTTCACGGGGCGCAGTCCTTCGAGCCGGTTACCGGAGCGATAAGCGTCCCGATTTATCAAACCGCCCCATTCCGGCACCCCGAATTAGGGGAGTCGACCGGCTTTGATTATTCGCGATCCGAAAACCCCACGAGAAGGGCGCTGGAACAGACCATCGCGCTCATCGAGCATGGTAAATATGGACTTGCCTTTGCATCAGGAATGGGCGCCATATCGTCACTAATCAAGATTTTCCCTCCCTTTGACGGCGGAGAGCGCGGCAAAAAAACACATTTCATTGTTTCGGAAGACCTATACGGCGGAACGTACCGGCTTTTCGGCGTGTATTACGCGCAATACGGGTATGAGTTTTCATGGGTTGACACCAGCGAATTTTCCCGCATAGAAGCCGCCATGCGCCCTGAAACTGTGGCGCTTTTTATCGAAACGCCGTCAAACCCCATGATGAAAGTGACGGACATTCAAAAATGCGCGGAGCTTATCCACCGGAAAGGAGGGCGGCTCATCGTTGACAACACCTTCCTCACCCCGTACTTTCAGAACCCGCTCGACCTAGGCGCCGATTTTGTCGTTCATTCCGGCAGCAAGTACCTTGCGGGTCATAACGACACCCTTTCCGGCTTCATCGTCCATTCCAGCCGTGAGGACGCGGACCCGCTTTTGAAGGCACAGCGGAGCGAAGGCGCGGCGCTCTCGCCGTTTGACTCGTGGCTCACCCTGCGCGGCATAAAAACCCTGCCGGCGCGCATGGAGAGACATCAGACAAATGGGAAAATCGTCGCGGAATGGCTTCGAACCCATCCCGCTGTGGAAAAAGTGTTTTACACGGGCTTCGACGATCATTCGCAGCGCGATTTATCCCAAAAGCAAGCGCGGGGGCATAATGGCATGGTTTCTTTTTATGTAAAAGACGCCTGTACAATCCCCTCGATTCTGAAAAACGTCAAACTCGTGTTGTTCGCCGAGAGTTTAGGCGGCGTGGAATCCCTCATCACCTACCCGCTGGTACAGACCCACGACGCGATACCCGAAGAAATGCGCCTTTCCGCAGGCGTGAACGAAAAACTCCTGCGTCTTTCGGTGGGTATAGAAAATCCTGACGACATCATCGCGGATTTGGGCAATGCGCTGAGATAATTCGCCGGTGAAATCGCCCCCGTATAACCAGGTTTTGAAACAGCCCTCTGTGAAAATTGGCATTAAACCAGACGCTATTATAAATTTCTTTGCAGTCGACCCGAAGGTTCGCCGAGCCTCCTTTCAAAGCGGCGCGCCGTTTAAGATGCCGCGCGGTTTACTGCGCGGAGGATCATTGGTTTTACATAGTGTGAACACGCGCTGGGAAGGCTATCGGGTGTACGCTGAAACAGAGGGACAAGATTACGTCCGCCTATTTGGAAAGTCCATATTTGCCTCCGGATAGCAACATCTGTGAAACCGCCATACGGAACTTTGCGTTTGGGCGAAAGCCGGTTGTTCAACAAGATCCCCGAAGAGACGGCCAACTCCTGCGGAATGCATTGGCTCATTGAAACAGTCGGGTGGAACAGCCTGATTCCCCTTGAATATCCGCGATCCTTTTTGAACGCCGCCCACTTGCAAATTCATCTGAAGACTGGCAAAACCCGCTCTCTTGAAATATTTACCCGCTTAAATTGACGGATATGTATGGATACATAACAGGCATGCTGGCGGATCGGACGCTGTTGGCGAAACATGGGCGTATTATTTATTGTATGGCATAATGGAGTGCGGTCACACTGCGCGTAACAGCCCGCTTGCGCTTCGGGGCTAAAACCTCTAGGATTCCATTTGCATACCGCGCTCATTTTGCGCCTTCTTCCATCTTCTCTAAAATCGTGGTATACTGTCCCCAACCTTTCAAGTGGCAAGGAAGCTATAACCATGCGCAAAAATTATTTTAACCGTGAGCTTTCATGGATCGATTTCAACGAACGGGTGCTGAACGAAGGCTTGCGCGCTGACATGCCGCCACTGGAGCGATTCCGGTTCCTGTCTATTGTTTCTTCCAATTTCGACGAATTTTTTATGGTGCGGATCGCTCCGCTTAAAGCGGCGTTGCGGGCTGAACGGCAAGCGGATCCGCAGGCGGAACACACGCTGGGAACGAAAGCGGATATTTCAGGGATGAAGTATGAGACTATTCTGGCGGCGTGCGGGGAAAAAATACGTTCCATACTCAAGCGGCAATATGACTGCCTACTGAACGAAATTTTCCCTACGCTTGCCGCAAACGGACTTGAACTCCTGCACCCTAACAGTTATTCCGTTGATGACACCGCTTTTCTCGAAACCATGTTCAAACGGGAAATCGCGCCCACTCTCACCCCCCTGCGTCTTGACGACCGCCCGCTTATAGGGAACAAGTGGCTCTACGCCGCCTTCCTGCTTGAGCCTGCGTACACGGCTTCATGCGCTAGCGCCCCGCTTAACGCGCCCGCTGATGGCGCTTCGGAAGACGGTCTTCCGAAGCGCATATCCGTGATTAAAATTCCTTCTTCTTTTAACCGCATTGTGTGGATTCCTGCGGATAAAACCGATTCACTGGATCGCGAATCAGCCGATGAGCCAGAAAAAAATGAAAAGAAACGGTTCGCCTTGCTGGAAGACATGATCCTATGTTTCGCCCATCACCTCTACCCGGGTTTTCAGATTAAAGGTCGCATGCTTTTCCAAATAAACCGCGACGCGGACTTCTCTGTTGATGAGAAGCGAGACGAGGATTTTATCGAAGCCATGAATGAAGCCCTTGAAAACAGGGAGACGTCAAGCCCCGTACGCATGGTGTACACACCGGGAAATGGAACGGTAAGAAAAGAAATCGCGGACTTCTTGGGGTTTGAGGAGCATGATCTCTATGAAGTCCCGGGACCCCTCCAAGTGAGCGATTTGCTTGGACTGGTAAAAATGGCGGGATTTGACGCATTAAAAGAGAAAAGCTGGAAAATCTACCAGCATCCCGCGTTTATTGCCGAGCGTCAGTTCGCCGACCGCCAGAGAGAAGCCCTGACATACGCAGGACGCCCCGACGCCGTCTGGGACATTATTAAAGCGGACGATGTACTGCTCCATCTGCCGTACCAGTCTTTCGATCCGGTGGTGGAATTTTTCCAAGCCGCGGCGAACGATCCCCAGACGCTTGCCATAAAAACCACCTTGTACCGCACAAGCGGCAATTCTCCCGTACTCCGCGCCCTGGAACAGGCCGCGCTGAACGGCAAGCAGGTTACGGCGGTAGTTGAGCTAAAAGCCCGTTTTGACGAAGAGCGGAACATATCGTGGGCGCAGCGGCTTGAAAAAGCGGGCGTCATCGTTGTGTACGGGCTGTCAAACCTCAAGGTTCACGCGAAGGCGTCTATTGTGATGAGAAAGGAAACCGGACGAATCGAACGCTATATCCACCTTTCAACCGGCAACTACAACGACAAAACCGCCAAACTATACGAAGACCTGAGCCTCTTCACGGTAAACGAAGAAATCGCCTTTGACACAGGCATTCTTTTCAACATGCTCACCGGTTACTCAATTATTCAGAGTATGCGCCGCCTCTCCATAGCGCCCATCGATCTAAAACACCGGTTTCTTTCCCTTATTGAGCGTGAAACCAGCCGCTCAAGCGAAAAGTATCCCGGCAAGATCATCGCAAAGATGAACGCGCTCGCCGACAGTGACATTATACAAGCGTTGTACCGCGCATCCCAGGCCGGCGTCACCGTCAAACTCAATGTACGGGGCGTGTGTCTGCTTGTTCCCGGCGTCCAAAGCGTATCGGAAAATATCAGCGTGATCAGCGTCATCGATCACTATCTGGAACATTCCCGCATCTTCTATTTTGCCAACGGGGGCGCGGAAGAGATTTTTCTTTCAAGCGCGGACTGGATGCCCCGCAACCTCGAACGCCGTGTAGAACTCATGTTCCCGATCCTGCAGGAAGATGTGAAAAAGGAGGTTTTTTCTATTTTGGAGACCTATTTCAAGGACAACACCCATGCCAGAAGCCTCAATCAGGACGGCTCATGGACGCAGATACGCGCAGGGTCTGGCGAGACCTTCCGCGCCCAAACCGAACTGCTCGAAAAAGCCCGACGAGCGGCGGGCAAATCGCTCGTCACGCGGGAGACATTTATCGTGAGAAGAAGCCCGCCTGATGTGTAATTTTGTTGAGTTGCATCTTGCATGGCGCTTTCATCCGGTGTTTTAGCCGGACGGGTTTTGTATGATTTGTATGATGGGAGCGCATTCTTGCGTCTTGACCTTGCAAAACGATCTTTTTTTTAGTATACTTGCCACATGTTTGGAAAATTTGGATGCGCCGGAAAAAAGGAATGGCTGCCAGAAGATCGGGTACACTTAAAACCTCTATTCGGCGTACGCCCCGGAGTATACCTCGCGGGTCTGTATGGGGTTGTTATTCTTATAATACTCTTTTTTGTTCTCCTCTATCCTGGCCTAAAGAATCCGGGCGGTCTTTTGATTGTCACGACTAAACCGGAAGGCGCCGCAATATGGGTTGACGGCGTGTACCAGGCGGCGTCACCCGCAACGGTCTTTGTCCCGCAGGGAAGACGCCGCGTGTCCGTAAGCCTTCCCTCATTCACCGAGTGGCGGGAAGAGATTGACGTTACGGGAAGGGCGTTCGCTTCGCTTCTATTCCCTAAAAAAACGCTGATAGCGGTGACGCTTGAAACGCCCGATCCGGCGGCTGTTCTTAATGAGGGAGCCGCCGAATACGCCATGTGGTCTTTTGCCGGAGAGCCGACCGCGATCTACCAGATACCGCTTTCCCTTTCCGAAGCCGCCTACCGCGCGGCGTTCGCCACACAAGGGAACGCCGCCGCGTTATCCGCAATGAACCAAACGCTGGAGGCGGCTTCCCGTTTTACGTCCACTGCCGCCGGCGCGCGCGATCTTATTCGCTCAAAATATCTGGTTGACAACACGGGACTCTCCCCTTCCCCACTTACGCTGATTTCTTCCGCTCAAGATACGCTTTCTTTCCTTTCTAAAAACCCTGACTCCGCAGCGGCGCTCGCATCTCTTGTACCGCCGGAATTGGCGTCTGTTGTCACGGATTCCGCGTGGTATAAAAAACGGATGGCAAATGGGAACGCCGCGCGGAACGTCACGCAAACCCTATCCGCAGACAATGGCGTAGTGGCGAAAACCACCACTACGGTGGGAACCACCGCAGTTAATGGAGCGCTTTTTTACGCTATTCCAAAGGGAACATTGTCCCAGGGTAACCGCGTCTTTACCATAGAAGCGTTCAGCATTGCGGCGGCAGATGTCTCGCCGTCATCGTGGGAAGCCTTCCTTGCCGCGAATCCTGAGTGGAAAAAGGAAAACATCGCCAATCTTGTATCGCAAGGTTTTGCGACCGAAGACTACCTTGAAGAAAACGCTGAGACGGCATCCGTAACCGGCGTATCGTGGTATGCGGCAAAGGCGTATTGCGCATGGCTCTCCACCTTTTTGGAAGACGCGGATTATGAGGCGCGTTTGCCCTACGAACAGGAGTGGGAATACGCCGCAGTCAACGATTTGCTTCACACAGCGCAACCGGCGGACGACCCGGCCGTATGGTGTGAGGATCATTTCGCGCCGCTTAACGCGATTTCGGCGAAAAGCGAAAGCATAGCGGCTGTCGGCTCGCCGGAGCGGTCTGTGCGTGGCGGCAAATACATGAAACTGGAAAGCCGAGGTTCTCTGCCGCCTGATTTCTGCGCTCCGTTTGTGTCTTTCAGACCGGTCATCGCTAAAAAAGGGATGAATTATGAGTGAGGGTGAAAAAACCATTGCGGTAAACCGCAAGGCTTTTTACAATTATGCGATTGATGAACGCTACGAGTGCGGCATAGAACTGCTCGGTACCGAGGTAAAATCGTTTCGGGAAGGCAAGATATCCTTTCCTGACGCATGGGCCGAGGTTGTTGATCAAGAAATATGGATTCGCTCGCTTGTCGTCGCCGAGAATCCCTTTTCCTCAATTTTTAACCACGATCCGGCGCGGAAAAAAAGGCTGCTTCTCCATAAAGCGGAGATAAAGCGCATACGCCGCAAGGTTGAAGAAAAAGGCTTCACCCTTATTCCGCTTTCGTTTTATTTCAAAAAAGGCAGAGTTAAAGTCGAATTGGGATTATGCAAAGGCAAGAAAGACTTTGACAAGCGGGCGGATATACGGGATCGTGATGTCAAGCGGGATATTGCAAGGGAATTTCGCCCGCACGCCTAGCGGACTCGCGCTTGCAAAGCCAGCTTCTTCAAAAAAATTTCGCGCGGTATTGATGAAGACTGGAGTTCTCTTCGTAAAGATAGCGGCAGAAAGCCAGAATGTCAGGCAAGATAAGACAGAGCAACAAAGAGATGGCGGACACCAGGGAAATGATTTTAAGAATATGATCGGGAAAGCCCTTCACCTTGAAAGCATATTCCGGCGTTCCCGGCTCGATATAGGTTTTCTCCTTGCGTTCAATGCCATTGAAATGAATCGCGTTTTCGCCGGAGACGCCGTAGCCCATGTTTCGCGCCTCTATCAAAATAGTATCAGAATCCGCAGGCATCGGATTCTTTGGATCGTTTTCGTAGCTGCCGAATAAAATATTCCTGACGTTCAGCCGCTTGTTGATTTCACGTATTCTGTTGAAATTTTCTTGCAGTCTGTTCCGTTCTTTAGTAAGGGCGTCATAGGCGATCACCCCTTTCCCTCCTACGGTAAACGCAAGTACGGCATAAACAAGGCTGCCAAACCAAATGGCGGTGAGGCATTTCAAGAAGAAAAATAACTGCGCTTTCTTCGCTTGCTTTGAAATTTCCATCATATTTGATATGATACCGTCATGAATGAAGGTTGTCAATATGGGAACGCGAATCGAATCTGGCAGAGGCAACTTCGAGCGGCGCGAATCGTATGGACGCCGGCTGCACAGCGCGATGTACGCGCGCGGCTTGATTTTTTCGCCAATTTACGCAATTATATATGAACCTGTTCCAAAACGCGAACGTATGTTCGGCTAACGTAGTTCGCGTTAGTTTTGGAACAGCCTCATATATTTGAAAAGGAATACATATGATTGTTATTTTATCGAAAGATATCTCACCTCATGATAAAGAAATGGTGCGCATATACCTTAAAGACAGGGGATTCAGCGTTAGGGAGCAAAATTTCGGGGATGACGCCATCATCGGCGCGATTGGCAAGGGCGTTGTGGATATTCGGGAACTGGGGCTTCTGCCCGGGATAGAGCGGGTGGCGGCCACGTCAAAACCGTACGAGCTTGCGTCCCGTGAGACTCAGAGCGAGGACACCATCGTCACCGTGGGCGCCGTAAAGATAGGCGGTTCGCGTATTACGGTGATCGCGGGTCCCTGCGCGGTTGAAAGCAGGGAGCAAATACGGGAAACTGCGGAACGGGTGCGGGAATCCGGCGCGGTGATTCTTCGGGGAGGAGCGTATAAGCCCCGGACAAGCCCCTATGCGTTTCAGGGACTTGGCATGAAGGGGTTGGAGTTTATGAAGGAAGCGGGCGAGGCTCTCAACATGCCCATTGTCACCGAGATCGTGTCAACAGAACTGGCGGATCAGATGAAAGATGTAACCGATATGTTTCAGATCGGCGCCCGCAACATGCAGAATTTTGAACTTTTAAAAAAAGCCGGTTCTCTCGGCAAGCCCGTACTCTTGAAACGGGGGCCTTCCGCCACTATGGAAGAATGGCTCATGGCCGCTGAATACCTCCTCGCCTCCGGTACGAAAGACGTGGTGTTGTGCGAACGCGGCATACGGACATTTGAAACGTACACCCGCAATACGCTTGATATTTCCGCTATTCCGGTGGTTAAAGACCTCTGCCACTTGCCGGTCATCGTCGACCCAAGCCACGCGGTGGGCATACGCAATAAAGTGCCTCCGGCTGCGCTTGCGGCTATTGCGGCGGGCGCGGACGGTCTTACCGTAGAGGTGCATCCCAAACCCGACGCGGCGTTATCCGATGGAATGCAGTCTTTGTATCCGGAGCAGTTCGAGCGGCTCATGCGCGACATAGAGGCGTTAGCGCCGGTTGTCGGCAAGGAGTTGTTGCGTACGCCAAAAACATCTGTGGCGGCGACGGGGCAGTCCGCCGCTTCCAGCACTCTGGACGCGCAGGGCAAGCCGGACAACCTGCCCATAGCCTTTTCCGGTGAAAGCGGCGCGTATGCGGAACAAGCGCTTATGCGGGTGTTTGGCGATAACGCGCGGCGCGTGTCCCTGCCCTCTTTCAAAGCCGTGTTTGACGCGGCGCTTGAGGGGTCTGTAAGCGCGGGAGTCATCCCCATTGAGAACAGCCTCGCAGGTTCCATTCATGAAAACTACGATCTCTTTCTCCGCTACCCCGACATAGCCATAGTCGGGGAACTGAAGCTCCGCATCATGCACTGCCTCATCGCCGACGAGCGGGCGACTATGGACGGAATCAGCATCGTAAGGAGTCATCCGCAAGGCTTTGATCAATGCCGTGAGTTTCTGAACAAGCATCCTGATTGGCAGTTGGAGCCGTGCGCCAATACCGCGAGCGCCGTAGCCTCCATAGCGCGGGAAGGCGCCGTCAAAGTCGCCGCCATTGCCGGAGAAGCCGCCGCAAAGGCGTTCGGCTTAAAAACGCTGAAAATCGGTATTGAGACCAATCCGCAGAACTACACCCGCTTCGCCATCATAGCGCGAAAAGCCGGCGACAAGGCGCCCGTGCCTCCAAGCCTCGGTTCAGACCAGCCGAACAAGGCGAGCCTCGTGTTTTCTGTCTCCGATGAGCCGGGTTCTCTCTTCACCTGCCTAAAAATTCTGAGCGATAAAGGCATCAATCTCTCGAAACTGGAATCCCGTCCCATTCAAGGACGTCCCTGGGAATACCTTTTCTACATTGACGTGACTCTTCCCCAAAATGCGGATGTTTTTAATTCGGCGATTGAAGAATTGAAGGCGAAGACCAGGGATTTTCACTTTCTTGGAACATACCGGGCGGCGCGGTAGAGGACGCGAAGGCATTTATCATCCGCAGAGCGGCGCGAATAAAATGAGCGATCATCGTATTGTCAAACACAATTATACCCTTATGTATACGTGGCAATGGATATAACTGCCGCGCCCATATCCTCAGAAGCCTTCCATGCGTCGATACGGGGCTTTGACGTGAAAACCCGCCTTAAACTCTATCG
>JAITIK010000043.1 GCA_031279555.1 Treponema sp.
GAACTTACGTTCGGGTTAGTTTTGAGAAAAGCTTTCGAAAAGCGGTCTAAAGGCATCTTTCCCAAAACTGCCGCTCCGCGCGTTTTGGGAAAGGCTCCAACGGCAGATTTTTCGAAGAAAATCTGATGCCTCGGCCTAAAAAGACGAGGTAGTTCATTGATTGACCCGCTCAATCTTCATCGCTTTTCCGGTTTCAACATTGATTTCCACGACTATACCCTGCGCCGAAGCCGTTCCTTGAGCGCATTTCATGTGGTAGAGAACGTGTTTTTTGCTCCGCTCAACGCATATTCCGGTGTCCATGCCAATAACGCTGTCCGTTACGCCGGTCATGCCGAGGTCGGAGATGTAAGCGCTTCCTTTAGGCAGGATGCGGTTGTCCGCAGTCTGTACATGGGTGTGCGTACCGGCTATGACGGTAGCCCTGCCGTCCAAATAAAACGCAAGGGCTTCCTTTTCATGCGTGGTCTCCGCGTGAAAATCAACAAGAACAACGGTCGCGGACTGCGCCTCGTCCGCATTGAAAATGGCGTCAAAGGTTCTAAACGGACAATCAATGGGCGTCATCATTTTCCTTCCCTGAAGATTGATCACAAGGTATGAGACGCCGTTTTTTTCTATTGTTGTCCAGCCGCATCCCACGGCGCCTGCGGGATAATTCGCCGGACGCAAGACCCGCTTTTCATTGCGCAAGATAGGCCAAAACTCGCGCTTTTCCCATACATGGTTTCCCGATGTAACCACATCGGCGCCTGCGGCGAGCATACGGTTGAGCGCCGCTTCGCTTATACCGAAACCCTCCGCCGCGTTCTCTCCATTCACCGTAATAAAGTCCGCATCATATTCTTGTATCATGCGCGGGAGTTGTTTCTCAAGAGCCTCAAGCCCGGGATCGCCGACCACATCGCCCAGCATGATCACTTTTTTTGTGTTCATAGTGGATGATATACTATAGCAAGTCGAAGCTTATGGCAAGCGGAGCCGGTAGATTCCGCGACGACATGAAAGCGCTTTCACGCCATACAATCGCTTGCAACGCCGTATATGAAGCCTTGCGGTCTTGACACTAAGATTTGCGGCAACTGAAATGGGGCGTATCAGTCTTGTTGGGATATTCGTTCTTCCAAAAACGCCAGCAATGGCGCCGTCCAATCTGTAGACGGCGCTCCTTGAGCGAGGAAGCGCTGGTACAGCGAAAAGATATGCCTCCTGACGCAGTCCGCTACGGCGGGCGGCAGGGTGTTGTCCGTGAAAAGGTCTGCAACAAAGGCTTCCGCGTCCTTCTCCGTGAACAGCGGCGGATCAAAGCGGGTCATGGCGTACATCGCGGCGGCGACACAGTTGACGCTGTGTTGCTTTACGTACAGCACCGATTCCGTAATGGCGAGCGCATGCCGCCTGACTTCCGCGGCTTGCCGGGCGTACGTTTCACCATCGCCAAGCGTCCGTATAATGCCGGCGAACGCGGTATAGGTGCGGATAACCAGCATGACGTGCAAACTTGGTATGCACATGAGATGCGGATCAAAGGCGTGGATCAGCGCGAAGCGGAACGTGCCGAGGTAACGCGGACGTTTAGTCGTGGAAAAACACGCGGCGTACACTTCGGCGGCGGTTTTATAGAGTTTTCCTATGGAAACAATAAAATCGGCGGCAAAGTCTTTCCGGTCTGGGTAAGCGCGGTTGAGAAAACTGGCGGTACGGATCCAGAAAGCGACAAAATCAAGGTAGACGCTCACCTTTTGAGGCAGGAACGGAATTTCTTTATCCAGCGGATGTTCGACATTGACGACGGGAATGTTCCGCAGCAACGCGCCTTTGTACTGGGTAAAGAAAAAATTATAGAGCGCCATTCCGATGCAGGCGCATCCTGCTTTTCTAAGCGCGCGGTTCAGCAAACAGGTGAAAAGAAATTTCGGCATGGAATGCCGCGGCGCACGTTCATCAATGATACGCGCAAATAACGCCATAGGCAGCCTCTTATAATTGGGATAGTCCGGTATAACAACACCACCGGTGAAACCGTATGCAACAACGCGCTGTTTTTGACTTTTTAGTCATCTTTAAAATGCAAAATCGCCGCGATCCTTCCCGGCTGAGCCCAATTCATGGTTCCTCCCATCCGTGACGAGAGCAGGTATCGCTCAACCGCAGGGTGGGACAATGTACCAAGCAGTCGTTCGGCCGCAGCTTTGTCCTCACACGGAATAAACGCATGCAACGCTTGATTCGCCTGCCAGTTTCCACAAAACAATTGGGGTTTAAACGAGGCTTTTCCATACGCTTCCCATACGATTTTGTATTGTGAAAACGTATAGCGACCAACGCCCAGCAAAGCCCACCACAAGCCGCGCTTTATATAGGTCTGTATCAACGCCCCTTTGCGGCTGGACAGCGCCGTTTTATGCATGTGCAAATAGGTTGACAATGCCGGTTCGCCGTCCATCTCCGCTTGTGTCAGCGGCTTTCCCGTTCGTATATTGTACGGCAACAGCGCCCATTTTACCGGATCGCCCCGGCTTTTGAAATCATGTGACGTAATAAGCGGAAAAATGAATTTTTTGGGAAGCGCGTACGCGCCGTCAACCTTGCACATAGCTTCATCAAGCGACTCGTAACGGTTAAATACAAAAACGTTTGTCGCGCCGCACGGGTTGATGCCTTGCCGCGGTTTCGCGTCAGCGGGAATCGCAATGTACGGAATATCGCCGGCGGATTTGGCGTCCGCTGTCACCAATAAAGGAGCGCCGGGCTTGTGCGAAGCGGCTTTACGCTCGATCCACGAGTTGTTCTCAAAACGAAAATAGGGGATATATTCCGGCGTTTCCGGCGGCGTTTTCCGCCTCTTTTCAAATAAAGCGAGACCATAGCGCGTGGTGACAGCTTGAAAAACGTCAAGACCCTCAAAGTCATACACCGAACACAGGTTATAACTCGTTCCGCTTGACATAAAACGCCGGAACGCGGCGTGCGCTCCGTCATTTAAAAAGAGGGACAGCGGCAGAAAAAAAACGGCTTTCCCGTTTTCCGTTAAATTATCCGCGATGCTTTTTTGGATGATCAACGCGGCTATATCTATGCGCGAACCTCCCAGCAACAATTTTTGCGTATTGTCAATCAAGCCGTATGTGAGAAACAGCGGTTTGACGGACTCTTTATATTTCTGAGGCAAATCGACAAAATTACACCACGGGGGATTGCCGAATAAAATATCAAATTTTTTTTCTCCAAAATGGAATATATCGCCATTAAAAAAGTTGTTGGCCATATCTCTATTGTAATGCGCAGTAAAAGCGTCCAGCGCCTTTTTGTGCGATGCGCCGTTGATCTCCACGCCGAAAAGATTGGAAATCGGCAATGACGCAACCGGCGCGCCCCGTTTTTTTGCATGCTCAACCAGCGCCGCAAGCAGGGCGCCGTCGCCCATTGTCGGGTCGAACACAGTTTTCCCGCCAAGCCACGCATCAAGCAACCCATAGGTTTCAATGGCGAATTCCGCCCATTTCGCGGGTGTAAAAACGGCGCCTATATTCAAAGCGGCGGCTGCGCGCTCAGCCGCCGGACGCGCCGTTGCCGGATGCGCCGGTTTTACGCTCGTCTTTGCCGCCATGCGCGACGCAACCCTCTCATAGCATCAACTCCCAATACCCAACATCAAGCCATTGGTTGAACTTAAAGCCGATTTCATGGAAGTGGGCTATCTTGATAAAGCCGAATTTCTCATGCAAGCCCGCGCTTCGCTCATTGGGTATGGTGATGCAGGAAACGACGGCGTGAATGTCCATTTTTTTCACCTCGTCAAGAAGGGCGGCGAGCAGCCGCTTTCCAACGCCGTGTCCTTCGCAACCGTGTTTCAGGTATATTGTGTCTTCCACGGAAAAACGGTAGGCGAAACGTTCCTTGAATATGTTGGCATAGGCGTAACCCAACACATCGCCGTCTTCCTCCCACACCAGCCACGGATACGAAGTGGAAATCCTCTGAATCCGCCCTTCCATATCCCGCGTCTCAAGTATATGTTCCTCAAACGAGACAACCGTATGCGCGATATAGTAATTGTAAATTTCACCGAGCGTACGGGCGTCTTTGCGCTGAACAGGGCGTATCATACGACGCCCCCGGCTATCAAGCCGTTTTTGGTTCTGAACGCCGCCTTATATGCGCGTAAATTCGCCATTGCGCGGTTCATAAGTTTGTCTTCCTGTTTTGTATCATCCAATTTTCATTCTTCCAATAAAGAATACCCGCGATAAATGGCGGGGTATTAAAGATTTCTCCTTGAAATCTTGCGTATGTGGGGGAACACATCCCCCACACCCCATTTTTACGCACTAAAGGGCGGGGAATTAACCCCTTAGTGATTAAAGATAGTTTTCGAGCTTATTTCAAAACGAGCATCTGTTTGTTTTGAAAAGGCTTGGGGAAAAACGGGCTAAAACCCGCGTTTCCTCTTGAATCACTTGTTTTTTATATTATATCATGCTATAATTTTAAATGTCTAGAGACCTTTTCAAAAGCCGCGCGAAGCGGCGCGGAACGTTTGCGCTGAATGGCCGGCTTCATACTGAAGGAGAGTTTGTGAAAAAGAAACCATATGTTTTGATTGTGGTCATGTTTTTGTTTTGCGGTTCATTCGGATTTTCCGAATCAATTTCGCTGAACGAGTTGCAAGATAGATTTGACGGATTTTCAGAGGCGCTTGCCAAGTCGCTGCCATTTAACGCAAGCATAGGACTCAACTGGTCGGATGCGTATATAGGGCAGTTTCTTGACGCGCCGCCTCATTTTGGAGTCGGCCTTTCAGCCGGCGCCACCACTCTAGATGTTGCCGCGGCGACTGATCTGCTGAAATCTTTTGATGTCCCGTATCGTCTTTCCTTTCTTCCGCTTCCCGCCTATGTTGTGGAAGGGCGTCTTGGCGGGTTTATCATTCCCTTTGACATTGGCGTGAAATTCGGGGCGTTGCCGGATGCGCCGCTTTTGAAGGACGCCGGCGTGGATATAAACTTTTTGCTTGCGGGCGCTGATTTCCGTTACGGACTCATAAAACAGGGGGTGATACTTCCCAATGTTTCCATTGGATTCGGCGTAAATTATCTGAAGGGCGGAATTTCCGCGTCGGCCGGCGATGACATGTCTTTTACATTTAACGATCATACTCTCGCGTTGACCAAACCCACGGTAGGACTCTCATGGGAGACGGTGACTCTGGAGTTGAAGGCGCAGGTCTCAAAGCGAATACTGATCATCACCCCCTATATTGGGGCGGGTGTAAACTACGCCGTTGTGTCAAAGGCGGGTTATGACGTAAAAACACGCGTGACCTATGACGGCGGCGATGTTGAAGCCGGCGACATTGCCGAAATACAAAAAGCCATTCCCGGCCTCAAGAACATTGGCGGCGAAGGCTTTTCTTCGTCCTATAATCGACATGACAGTTGGGGAATCAAGCTTTTCGGCGGGTTGTCTTTCAATCTTCTCATTATCAAAATCGATCTTACCGGAATGTTCAATCTTTTCGATCAGAATTACGGCGTAACCTTGGGCGTCAGGGCGCAGTTATAGCAAAACCGCAGGGAAATCAACAGCCGGCGGCAACGGACGGCTGTTGATTTCCTTTTTACCGCTTGCCCCATAAATTTTGAATTCCCTCTTGACAACCGGTCTATGAAATTGTATTATAAAAACTCGTGATATTTGTAAAAAGAGGTGTAGCGTGTCGACTATATTAACCTATAAACGTTTGGAAAATAACGCTGTCCAAAAGGTAAAACGCGCTTTTATATTGATGGGAAGAGGTATGGGCATCTTCTTTAAGGCTATATTTAGAGGCTTAAGCAAGCAATATACGATAGTACTGGTTCCTCATTCCGAAAAGAAGGTCTACAATTTTCATATTTCAATTCTCGCTGTGATTTGTGTTGTTTTGGCGCTTGCGGGTGGAGTGGCGGCGCTTTTCTGGTACAGGGCGTCATCGAATATGGGGAGTATGGTTACGGTTACGAATAAGGATAGCAGGCTTAAAGAGACGCAGGCGAGCCTCGATCAGCTTCGTGAGGAAACCGCCTTAGTCATGCGGGCGGCGCGCGGATTTGAAGCCGCGCTTTCCGGCGCGCTTTCCACGCTTGGCGCGGATATGCCCGCCTTTAAAGAAGACAATTCAGGCGCGGGCGGAGATCTATCGTCATTTTTTGACATACAGGAAACGCCAGAAGGCGTCCTTCAAGAAGTAAACGATATGCGCGGGCTTAGAAGCTATCTTGATTCCGCCGTTGAACCGCTCAAAGAAATCGGCGCGCTTCTTTACTCGCACAGCGCCTTGTTAACGGAAATTCCCAGCATTTGGCCCATAAAAGGCGGTATCGGGCATATATCCATGAACTTTGGTCAAAACGAAAATCCCTTCACCGGGCAATTCTATATTCACAAAGGCATTGATCTTTCCACCTATCGGCAGGGCGATCCGATTGTTACGACTGCCGACGGGCAGGTCGTTACAGTGGATTTTGATCCGGGCGGATTTGGAAACTATGTCATCATCAAGCATAAGCATGGATTTTACACCCGTTACGCGCACATGCTCAGCGTGCGTGTGAAAACGGGGCAGCGCGTTCAGCAGGGTGATGTTATAGGCTACATAGGAAACACCGGTCTTTCAACCGGACCCCATGTTCACTACGAGGTGCATATAGGATCCGATGTGGTCGATCCCTATAGATACCTCAACATACGTGACACCCTCATCAAACCGGTTGAGAAGTAGGCGTCCATGGCAAATGAATTTTCAGTGAATACCATTATAGGTCCAAATTCCAGCGTTGTAGGCGATGTTGATTCCGCGGGTTTTACCCGCGTGGATGGCAGTCTGCGTGGCAATTTGAGAGCAAAGGGCAAAGTGATTATCGGCGAGAAAGCCCGTATGAAGAGCGATGTGGCGGGAACCTCCATTACTATAGGCGGAGTGGTGTACGGCAACGTCATTGCCAGTGAGCGGCTTATCATTCTTTCGAGCGCCCTTGTGTTGGGCGACATTATTACGCGGCGTATTCAAGCCGATGAAGGTTGCCTGATTCACGGCAAGGTGTCGGTTTGTACGAGCGATGAGCAATGGGAAAAAACTTTGTCCGAGTACCGCGACATGCAGGGTCTGCTTTCCACGCTTTCAATAGTATCAAAAAAAGCGAAAATAAGGCGTTGAAGAGCGAATCGGTACGCTTGTGGACAAGATAGAAAGCGCCGCTCCATTTTTTAACCCTGTTTCATATTCAGGGCTTAACAATGAACTGAGAAAAACCCAAAACAAGTCTGGAGTTAAGGCGAAATCTGTATTCCGCACTCTTTTGGAACGGGCGAGTGAGGCGCCTGAAATCCCGGATGCGCGGAGGTTGCCGGTTACTGAAGAAACTATCAACCAACTGCTTGAAGACATCCATAGCGCGGGCGACGCTCTGAGAAAGCGCCCTTTGCCTGCGGAAATTTTGAAGTATAGACAGGCGGTGCGGAATTTTCTTGCTTTTATTGTACAAAACACCTATGATATAGAAAAACAGTACACGGGCGTGAGCCTTCGCAAGCGGAAGGAAAAGACGCTTGTTCAAATTGTAGACAAGAAACTCGATCAATTGGCGACGGATATTCTTGCGGGTCAGAGCGATCAGCTTGCAATTCTGGAGCGTCTTGAAGAAATCACCGGTATTCTGGTAGACTTGCTTCAGTAAAGGCAGGTGACATCATGAGCGATTATTTAGACGAAGATATTATTGATTTTGATGATTCCGAAGAATTAGTGGAACAGATTGCCACTGTTATTGTTGAGAACCGCGAGATCATGCCTGATACACCCGTATATCGGCTGTGCCTCTTCTACTCCAACGAGACGTTTCTTGCGGCTTATAATGGGGAAATCCTTGAAAATGGGCGCATGGTGATTGTGCCGACCCGTTACGGCAAGGACTTGGCCAAAGTTATGGGGCAGATAAAGAAAGGCTCCTACTTTTCGGAAATGGCTGTTATAGAACGGCTTGCGACAGACGAAGACTTGAACAAAGCCGCCGCCAACAAAGCTCTGGAAGATGAAGCCTTTGCTATATGCAAAGAAAAGATAGCGGCGCACCGCCTTGATATGAAACTGGTGTCCGTGCATTATCTTTTGGAAGATCCCAAGATACTGTTTTTTTTTACCGCTGACAATCGCGTTGATTTTCGGGAACTGGTTAAGGATATGGTGAGCGTGTTCAGGGCGCGCATTGAGTTGCGTCAAATCGGCATACGCGATGAAGCGCGGGTTTTGGGCGGGCTTGGCATCTGCGGCAGGGGCTATTGTTGCCACGCCATCTCCGACAAACTAAAACCCGTGTCGATCAAGATGGCGAAAGATCAGAACCTGTCTCTCAATTCCATGAAAATATCGGGTCCTTGCGGTCGCCTTTTGTGTTGCCTCTCCTATGAACATGGCTTCTATTGCGAACAGCGCCGTTCATGCCCCCAGGAAGGAATGAAGGTGTCTTACAACGGTACACTGTGGCGGGTGTTGGAAATGAATGTGGTTTTGGGAAAGATAAAGCTTGTCGCGGAAGATGGCAGCCAACTGGACGCCCCTATTTCATCATGTGAAAAAGTAGATGGACACTGGCGAATATATAAAGAATGAACTGCCGCCCCAAAAGTGGGACGGTACATCCGCGCATTTCAATAAGACTCGGCGCAGCGTCTTTAGCGTTAGGAAACCTCTGGAATGCCCGGTTGTGTTTTCAGAGGTTCCGTATGATATGCAAAAAATAGAGCGGACAAAAGATCAACAAAATTTCGCCGCGTTTCTACGATCACATAAACGCGGCGGCGGCGGGAAAAACGCTGGCGTTCAGACTGTCAAAGCGCGAGGGAAAGCCCACGTCAATAGATTGAAAATTTCTGAAGCTTTGAGAAACGGCGGCAAGCGAAGTGTAACGGCTCGACCTCTGAAACGTTTGCGCCGCGTTTGAAGGAGCGCGGCGAATTTCATTTTCATCTAGAGGCGGAAGGTATGCCCGCAATATTATATCTTGTTATTATAGCGCGAGTTACATCTTTCTTTTGGACGGCGGTTTTCCAAAATGGGAGTATTCGTTATACATATTCAACCCGAGTCCTATATACGGTTTTATGCCGATAATAGGGTTAAATGTCCATTTTGATATGGTTGACGCGGCGCCGGAACGCGTTCAATCCGCAACGCTACATGTGACGTTTACACCGAGAACAACATAAAAAGCATCTGTTACATCTAATTTCAAATTAGCATTGCCGCCCAGCCCGAAATCAAGAGACAGTACGGAATAGTCCGCTTCGGCGTCTTGTTTACGGTAATCACATCCTTCCATACTGAAATCAAATCCAACGCCGTCTATTAGGGCGCCTACTCCCCAGCCATCTCCAGGAGGGGAAATCAAGCGGAAGGCGGTAGAAATCAAACATAGTTGAAACATATACTCCAGAGGGATTTTTTCTAGTATAAATCAGACATCTAACTATATCGTTTTTTGCTTTCGAAGAACATGACATGCCTCCCTTGTATTGCCTGCCCGCTTTTTTATCGTTTTTTGTTACAACTGTATAAGGGATAAGCGTCATGTTACGGCTTAGAAAATACGGCGCAAGGATTTTTTTAACAAAATTGGTTTCGGTCTGACCCTCGGTAACAATGTGTACGCGAACGCTCATGGCTGGCCGCCTAAAACGTTCTTTTCCCATAACTGCGACAGACTGTATTCGTCAAGCCATTGTGAAAGTTCTGATTCGTCCAGACGTTTGAAGACACTGCAATTATCAGCTTTGTCCCATTCTGCAACAATAACATTTTCGCGGTTAAAACTATCCAGCAATCGCGGCGACTGAGTGGCGGCGATTATTTGAGTATGTCTGCCAGTTGTCGCCATCATAGCGCCCAGCAAATCTATGGCCTGCGGATGCAACCCCAATTCCGGTTCGTCAATGACGATGATTTTCGGCAAACGGTCCGGCGGCTGAAGCAGAAGCGTCGCAAGGGCAATAAACCGCAACGCGCCGTCCGAGATTTGATGCGGCCCGAATAGATATTCGTTCGCCGCCTCATGCCAGTTTAATAAAATATTCGCCGGGTTCATTTCCCGCGGTTCAAGCGCGAAATCGCCGAATTGCGGCATAATATAGCGGACTTTTTCCACAATCCGGTCATAGTATTTGCGGTAATTTTCGGAAGCGTTTTTCAACATGTACAGGTAAGCCGATACATTGCCCGCGTCACTATATAAATATTTGTTTCGTTCAATGTATGCGCTGTTACGAATATTGGCGGCGCCGGATGTGTCATGAAATTGAAAAAACCGGCAGGCGGGAAAAAATCCTTTAAAACCCAATTATTCGGATTGCGTTCCCCGGATAACACGCTTTCTTTTTGTCCGCTGCCAAATTCCTTTTTACGCCCATCGAATGACGCGGTTTCTTCCGCGAAAATCAACGTATCCTGTACCGCTTTTACCAGAGAGAATTCATAGACATCATCGTGATTGTCTATTCTCAGACTAAGGGAAGCTTTTAAAACAGACGTGTTTTTGGGTCCGTAACGCAACAGTGACTGGGCGCCGCCTTCCTTTCCGATGAATTGCTGCAAGCCGCCAGTCAACATGCAATTAAGCATCTTAAAAAAAGAAACAAAATTGCTTTTCCCCGCTCCGTTTGCGCCAATGACAACGCTTATTTTGTTAAGAGGTATCTCTTGTTTTTTTATTGATTTAAAGCCTTCTATGGCGATGCGTGTCAACATGGGTCAACATGGGCCAACCTTTATGAAGCGCCGTCGGCGCTCGTCACGCCGTTTTTTTTCGGCTTCTTTCCCCGCCCCAGAAATTTTCTTGCCGCCGCGACGACCACACGGAAGAGAAGCGGCTCCATGTTCTTCCTGACTATCTCAAGATTGTTTATAATGGGAAGATGTTGGGGGCAATGCTTCTCACACGCGCCGCACTTGACGCAAAGGCTGGGGCTTGCATGCCGCTCCGAAGTCGGCGTGGTGCTGGTTACATATTGCTGCATACCCACGAAAAAGCCCATCGCGCGCCGCGTGTTGTACGCGGCGAAGCAGGCCGGAATATTGACGCCTCGCGGACAGGGCATACAGTAATTGCAACCGGTACACCGAATTTCATACGATTTGTTAAAAACCTCAAGCACTTTATTGAAGGTTTCCCGTTCGGTTTCCGTTATACAATGCGGGGGACACGCATCCGCAAAGCCGATGTTCTCTTCAACCTGTTTGGGATCGCTCATACCGGAAAGTACGACAGTCGCCTCCTCGTGATCCCACACCCATTTAAGCCCCCAAAGCGCCGGAGACAGCGCCGGATTCGCTTTCTTGAACAGATCCACCGCCTCCGCCGGAAGTCCGCGCGGAGGCCCCCCCGCGAGTTTTCCTCCAAGAAGCGGTTCCATGATGATGACGGGCAGTCCTTTTTCAGCGGCTTTTTTCAATCCTACGGTTCCCGCCTGAAAATTCTCGTCAGAATAATTGTACTGAATCTGGCAAAATTCCCATGGATAATCGTCAAGCAATTTCAAGAATTCGCTTTGGGATCCGTGGAAGGAAAACCCGATCTGCCGGATCCGCCCCGCCTTCTTTTTTTCGGCTATCCAGTTTTCAATGCCCAGGGAACAGAGCGTCCGCCACTGATCCTCGTTGGTAAGCATGTGCATGAGGTAATAGTCAATCATATCAGTGCGCAGCCGCTGGAGTTCCTGATTGAAGAATTTGTCAAAATCAGATGCGGTTTTGACGTAGACGAGCGGGAGTTTGGTCGCTATAAAAACCTTGTCCCGAACGCCGTGTTTTTCAAGGACGCTTCCAAGCGCATCTTCGCTGCCCGGATATATATACGCCGTATCGAAATAATTTACTCCCTTCTCGATTGCGGTCATGATCATGGCTTCGACAACCGCAGCGTTTCTTGGGAAACGCATACAGCCAAAGCCTAAAATCGACAGTTTATTGCCGGTCTTCTTGTCTAAACGGTACTGCATGAATGAAGCGCCTCCATTTGTTTTCTGTCGCCGTATGGCGGCTAATCTGGGGAAGCGCTAAAACCCACCTGGGGTTTCCAGCGGTTCCCTCTCTATTTTATATCACAATTATACCCTTATGTATACCTGATGGGTAGGCTTGTTCTCAACCCTCAATTTCCGGAAAAATTCCTTATGAGAAAACGCAATTTCGCAGCCCGCAGGCGGCGAACCGCTGGTTCATTGGCGAGAAATTGCAAGACTTGGAAGCTAAGCGCAGGTTAGCC
>JAITIK010000098.1 GCA_031279555.1 Treponema sp.
CTCCGTCCCTGGCGTGGAACAGGCCGGGCAAAGCAGGGGACAAGGGGCGGCCGCGGAAATGAACCGTAACCATGGAAAACTGTCCGCATCAACCTTCAAAAAACTCCCCTTATCACACTTCGTTTACAGCCCCGTTTTTCAGCGGCTGAAAGCCGCATTGAGGCTAAAGCCTCCTAAACCGGACTTTTGCTAAAGGCAATCTAAAGTTTACAACTGAAACTCGTCCTTGCCAGTCCCTTCTCCCTCTATCTTAAAATATTTCTTGTCCCCATGCTCAAACAGGCGTTCCATGTATTCTCGTATCATCTCTTGCGTCGCCGTCCCTACCGTCGCACAGAAACGCCCTCTCGCCCACACATGTCGCGCCCAGTATCGTTTCTTTACTTCTGGAAATTCTTCCTGGATTAACCTCGATGATCTTCCTTTCAAATATTGGACCATCTTCGCCGGAGCTATATGCGTCAGACACGATATCAGCATATATACATGTTCTTTCCCCACACTCCCCTCCACTATCGTTATCCCCCTCGATTCACATCCCTGTATCGGCAACTCCCTCAGCCGTTCCGCCATCCTCTTCGTCAGCGCTTCATATCGATATCTTGTTATCCATACAAGTGATACTTTATATCATTACTGTATGGCTCCCACGCGCATACTCCGCCATATTACCACCTCCATCCTATGATAAGCATCTCGTCTCTTCATAATCAAGCTAAAAGCTGACCCTCTAAAGGCGGTGGTTTTAAACCTGGCGCATGGAAATTAAAGTCGCCGGACAATCCGCATCCCCACCCAAAAAAGACCGGCCCTCATCAAATGGCGCCGCATTCTCGACAAACTGCCGTCCCGCAGCGCTGTTGCGCGTCCAGTTGCCGTCGTCGCTTCTGTCGATATAGACCGCCCGGCCCGGCTTCGCCGCATTGGTTGCGTTAATGGTCACGCCGCCTCGTTTGACAAAACGGCCGCTACTACTCCAGATATATACGCCGCCGCTGTCGTTTGCCATATTCCCGCTGATTGTCTGGCAATCGTCCTTCATTAACGCCTTGTCCGTATTCTCCGCAATGCGGCATGAAAGACGCTTTGCGCGGCGCAAAGTGTGGCGCTCTGCGCCGCCTTTTTTCATAATCCGCAGGCGGAAAAAGACCGAAAAGATAGGTAATGACAACTGCGGTAGTATTGCAAGCCCGCCTCGACTCAACGCGGCTTCCCAACAAGGCGTTGCTTCCCTTGTACGGCGCAACAGATAAAGAACCGCTCATATACAGGGTGATGGACGCCCTGCGAGCCGTTCCCTGCGACCTGTACGTACTCGCCTGCCCGCCGGATTGCGTTTCCGCGTTCGCCCCTTTCGCGGAACGCTCCGGCTTTGAGATATACGCCGGCTCAAAGGAAGACGTGCTTGCGCGGTACTGCGGCGCGGTGCGGACATTTGCCATTGACCGCGTGATCCGCGCTACGGGCGACAATCCTTTTGTATTCGCGGACGCGGCGTTCGCGCTTAACCGCGAGGCGCAGATACTCAACGCGGATTACGCGGGATACGCGGCGTTGCCTTATGGCGCGGGCGTTGAATCGGTCGCCGCCGAAGCCCTGCTCCGCGCGGAACGGGAAACCTCGACAGATGCAGAGCGCGAACATGTGTGTCCGTACCTATACAATCACCCTGAACGTTTCCGGCTGCACAGACCCTTGGCGTCCCGCGTCTGGCAAGCGCCGAATATGAGGCTCACTGTTGACACGAGGGAAGACTATGAACGGGCCGCAATGCTGTACCGCGATCTTTCGCTCATCAAGCGGGAGGAGCGGTTTAACGGGGCAAGCGTTGTCAAAGCGTACGAAACGCGCTTCGGTACAGCGACGCGCCGTTCATGATGAGGCATGATGAACCCTATTCTTATTGTTCCTTCTTATAAAAAAGGACGCGGAGGCGGACACCTCGCCCGCTGTACCGCGCTTGCAGAGGAATTGCGCTCTCTGGGGAGGGAATCGCGACTTTACGCGCCGGACACGCCGCTTGCCGTACCGGAGGGCGGTTTCGCCTTCATCGTTCTTGACCGCTTTAGAACATCACTGGCTGACTTTCTTACATGGCGGCGGCTTGCGCCGGTTGTCGGCATTGACGAGGGCGGAGCGTGCAGAAACTACGCAGACTTTCTGATAGACATCTTGCCGAATCTCGAAAAAACGCATCCCAATATCCGCAAGCCCGGGCTGTTGCAATTCCCTGCAAATAGGCGTCCCGCGTGGGAAGAGCCGCTTGCGGACAGGGCGGAGCGCGGCGCGGCGCAGAGTGGGCGCAAGCCGTTGCGTGTTCTGATCACATTCGGCGTGGAAGACGCCGCAGGGCTTACCGCGCCCGCAGCCGCCGCGCTTGCCGCCAAAAACGGGCTTGAAGTTACCGCTGTCTTCGGCGCGTTGAACCGGATCGCGCAGCCGCATCTACAGCCGCATTTGCGGGGAAAAAACGTAACCGTCTTGGAACATGTTCCGAATTTGAACGAGCGTCTTGCGGAATACGATCTGGTGATCACGCATTTCGGACTCGCTGCGTTTGAAAGCCTATACGCTCGCGTACCGGTGGCGCTTGTCTCTCCTACGGCGTACCATGAAAAGCTTGCCCGCAACGCCGGTTTTTTCACCGCGGGGCGTGGGATGAAGGGCGTCAGGCGTCTCAAGAAGCGGGATCTTGCCGGAGAGCCGCTCGCCGCGTTGAGGCGGCAATGCCGGGAAATCGCGGAGAGATACGGTATTGAGGGCGCGGGGCCGTCCACAGACGGTTCCGTTGGAAAAAGTCTTGCCCACGCGCTGAATTCTATTGTCATGCGCGCGGCGGACTGTCCCATCTGCGGCGACGGCGATATAAAGCGTTTCTCGTCCGCCCTTGCCCGCTTTTATGACCGCACCTACCGCGCCTGTCCTGTCTGCGGCATAACTTACATGAGCCGCTCCTCGCCGCCGCAAATAGAATACGCAAAAGACTATTTTTTCGATTTTTACAAAAAGCAGTACGGCAAAACATATATTGAAGATTTTCCGAATTTGGTACAGGCGGGCAGGAAGCGGCTTTCCCATATTGTTTCCATAATGAAAATGCGGACTGCCCGAATCGCGGATCGTGAAAAGCCCCAATTGCTAGACATAGGCTGCGCTTATGGGCCATTTCTGGCCGCCGCGAGGGAAGAAGGCTTTGCTCCAACCGGGATTGAAGCGGCGGAAGACGCGGTGTCCTACGTAAAGCGCGAGTTTGGAATGCCGTGTTTCCACGGGTATTTCCCCCTGTCGCATGACAACGCCCCCTTTTCAGACGGGCAGTTCGACGTTATCTCGCTGTGGTACGTGCTTGAGCATTTCGAGAATGCCGGCGCCACGCTGACCGCGATCAACAGGCTACTGAAAAAGGGAGGCGTTCTCGCGTTTTCAACCCCTTCGCTGGAAGGCGTCTCGGCGCGAGGATCGCCTCAAGCGCTACGCGCCTTCCTTGAAAAAAGCCCGCCGGATCATTACACGGTCTGGAGTCCCTCAAAAACACGCGGCGTCCTTAGAAAATTCGGCTTTGATCTCAAAAAAATCGTCATTACAGGCCATCACCCAGAGCGGTTTCCTCTTCTTGGAAAACTCGTCACTGGCAAAAACCGGCGCGGGGCGGCATACCGCGCCCTGCTCGCGGCGAGCCGCTTCTTTGGTCTGGGCGATACGTTTGAGGCGTACGCGGTGAAAAACCACGAACCGCACGAATGGAACACGAATCATTAATGTCAAAACAAAGCCCTTATACAAAAAGTTCGCGCCGTTCGTGTCTCCGGGCGAAAGCAGTACATTTAGCTTTGAGGGCGGCGTCTATGCAGAACCATGCTTATTTTCCACGCTTGGTTTAAATCCAAAACTATTGCATCTATCCCGTCATTCGGATCAACATAAGAGAATACTGTTGTATACAACGCTCCTTCCTGAGCGTCAACATAGAGCGAAAAAATACATATCCCTCTATCGCCTACATGTCCCACGCTTCACAGGCCGAAGTTCGCCGTGGTTGGAATGATAGAGGAAACCTCCCGCAAAGCGGCTTTCATCGAGTGGAACCGGCTGTTTCCCCCTCGTTACACCATTATTCTTGAAAAATGCTCAACGGCTTTTGAGAAGTCCCCTATGGTCTTCTCAACATTTCCATGTTCGATCCCTTCTTTAACGCAATGGTTCAAATGTCCTTCCAGAATCACTTGCCCTACCTTATGCAACGCGGCGTGCGCCGCATTAACCTGTATCAATAAGTCTTCACAGGGTATATCCGTATCAATGGCTTTGTCAATCGCTTTTATTTGCCCTAAAATTTTATTCAGCCGGCTGTGTAGATTGTCTGCGTCCATACATTGTCGCATACTGCAACTCCTTCTTTACCATAATATCGAACCTTTCCCAAAACGCGCAGAGCGGCAGTTTTAAGAAAGCAATCTTAGATTTAAAGGGAAAAAGCGGTCTAAAGCCCGCTTTTTCGGAAGCTTTTCTCAAAACTAACCCGAACACATGTTCGCTGAACACATGTTCGCTGAACACATGTTCGCTGAACACATGTTCGCGTTTTGGGAAAGTTCTATCATCATTACTATACCATCATTCAGCAATAAATGGAACCATTATTTTTTATATTTTTGCGCAGCGGAAAGCAAGAGCGAATTATTGAAACAATAGATAAAGGAATGAACCGTACATTTTGACGCCGCCGACCCGGAATAGCGGTATTTTTTCAGACCATGCGTTCATCGCTTGTCGCTGATTGCGCTAAAGCGCGTACCTATCCTTGCCGTGAACGAAGCGAGCGAGTGCGCTTGCGCAGAGAAACCCGAATCGCGCCCTACCCTCCCCTTCCGCAATCAGCCGTACATGGGATACCCATAAACCGCGCGCCCTATGGGGCGTTTTGAAAAAGTCTCCCTTGTCAATCTTCCTGTAATATATTACATTATAACCATGTTAAATAAGATTGCTAAAGTGTTGTTCGGCTCCCAACATGAACGAGACCTGAAAAAATTACTGCCGGTGTTGCACACGGTGAATGAAAAGGAAGCGTGGGCGGCAAGCCTTCCTCCGGAAGAATTTCCCAAAATGACCGCCACTTTTCGTGAGCGTTATAATAAAGGCGAGAGCCTTGACGATCTCCTGCCGGAAGCCTTCGCTTTGGCGCGTGAGGCCGCCCGCCGCACCTTGGGCGAACGCCCCTATGACGTACAAGTTCTTGGATCCATCGTACTTCATCAAGGAAAAATCGTTGAGATGAAGACGGGCGAAGGCAAAACCCTTATGAGCGTGTCCGCGACCTACCTCAACGCTATTCCGGGCGAGGGCATACATGTTGTCACCGTGAACGATTACCTTGCGGAGCGGGATGCGGACTGGATGAGACCCATATTCACCTATTTAGGGCTTACGGTGGGAACCATTCTTTCGAACATGGACAACGAGCGGCGCAAGGAAAACTACGCCGCAGATGTTACGTACGGCACCAACAACGAATTTGGATTCGACTACCTCCGCGACAACATGTGTCCCTCCCTTGAACTGCGCGTACAGCGCGGACACAATTTCTGTATTGTTGATGAAATTGATTCGATCCTGATTGACGAAGCCCGTACGCCGCTCATCATTTCCGGAGCTGCGGAAGACGACACATTCAAGTTCGCCGAAGTGGACAGGTTGCTGGGATCGCTTGAGGAAGTGAAGAAGAAGCCCAATGGCGATTATCCGGACGAAACCCAGGGCGAGGAAGTTGTCGGCGATTATAAATTAAATGAAAAGAACAAAAACATTTCCTTTACCAACGACGGTCTTGCGAAAATTGAAAAATTGCTCCAAAAACGCGGACTCATCAAGAGCGCCATTGTTGACGAGGAAAATTTCGAGTATATCCACTACTTTACTCAAGCTCTGCGGGCGCATAAACTCTTTCATCTTGACACCGAATATGTGGTTCAGGATGGCCAAGTGCAGATCGTGGATGAGTTTACCGGACGCATTTTACACGGGCGCCGGTATTCGGATGGGCTTCATCAGGCGATTGAAGCGAAAGAGCGTATCAAGATAGCCCAGCGCAACCGTACCCTAGCGACCATCACGTTCCAGAACTATTTCAGGCTGTACACAAAAATTTCCGGTATGACCGGCACTGCGGACACTGAAGCCGTTGAGTTCAACAAAATCTACAAATTGGATGTGGTGGTTATCCCTACCAACCTTCCTGTGGCGCGGCAAGACGAAAACGACGTCATCTATTTGACCGAAAAAGATAAATTCGAAGCGCTCTGCGAAGAAATATCCGTGGCTCACAAAAAAGGGCAGCCCATGCTCATTGGCACCGTCTCTATCGAGAAATCCGAAAAACTCGACGCCATGCTTACACGGCGCGGCGTCAAGCATGAGGTGCTTAACGCGAAAAACCATGCGCGCGAGGCGCTCATCATCGCCGAAGCGGGCGCGAAGGGAGCGGTGACTATAGCCACCAACATGGCGGGGCGCGGCACCGACATCAAGCTGGGTGGCAGTCCCGAACACCGCGCCCGCAAACGCGCCGGAACCGAGGCAAGCCCCGAAAAATACGCGGAAATTTACACTGATGAATATAAAAAATGGCTGAAGGACTACGAAGACGTAAAAAAACTGGGAGGCTTGTACGTCATCGGTACGGAGCGCCATGAAAGCCGGCGCATTGACAACCAACTTCGCGGGCGGTCGGGACGGCAGGGCGATCCCGGGCGGTCGAAGTTTTTTATCTCTATGGACGACGAGTTGATGCGGCTTTTCGGCGGCGAGCGCATGAAAAATCTGATGACGCGACTTATGAGTTCTGATGAAACGCTCAAAACTGAACCGCTCGAACATCCGTGGCTGAATAAAAGCATAGAGCAGGCCCAAAAGAAAGTGGAGGAGCGTAACTTTGAAATCCGCAAGCATCTGCTGGAATACGACGATGTTCTTAACCAGCAACGCAAGTTCATCTACGAACAGCGGGACGCGATTCTTCTGGACACAGACCTTAAAAAACGGGTGAACGACGCCACCTCCGATATGCTGTCCACTGCCTTTGATGATTTCAAAGGGGCTTTGCGGCATGACGCGCTTGCGGCGACGCGGCAGTTAGCCGAATACCTCAAAACCAAGTTCGGATTCGCGCTTGATGTGGAAGAAGCGGTGAAAACAGAGCCGCAACAGATTGAAGAAAAAATCAACAAAGCCTTGCAACAGGATATAACCGATAAGATTGCGCTGGTAGGTGAAAGCAACCTCAACGCCTTTATTCGTATGCAGTACCTCAACTCAATAGACAGGCGTTGGCTCGATCACCTTGAGAACATGGAGGCGTTGCGGGAAGCGGTGTATTTACGCAGTTACGCCCAGAAAAATCCCCTCACCGAATACAAAATCGAAGGCTTTCAGATATTCGACACTATGCTAGATCAGATACGGGAAGAAATCGCCTCGCGTACGCATCTTATACGTATACAGATTGGAACGGAACGCGCTACCAAAACGACGCGTTCCGTCCAATCGGCGAGCCACGGCAGCATGGACACTTTCGCCGCCGCCAGGGGAACGGCGCCCGGCGGCGGGAGTCGCGTACAAGGCGCACAGGAAGGCGGCGCCGCAGTTACCGTGGTACGCGCCCACCCCAAGGTCGGACGCAACGATCCATGCCCGTGCGGTTCGGGCAAAAAGTACAAGCAATGTCATGGGCGTTAGTCTCAAGCGATGCCGTGAAGCCGCGTTAGCCAGCAATAGCAGACACATGATAGGCGAAAGAGGCGGCTTCCGCAATACGGCTACGCCGCCGCATTGCGGAAGGAAGCGGAACGTTATTATGCCGCCGCGCCTGCGTCCTTTGTCTTGTTGTCTTCAAGCATACTCCTATCCTTGTAAATCATCGAAAGCGCTTCCAAAATTTCTTCAAAATCCAACGTTTCCGGTAAACCAGCCACGATATGAGCTATCGCTTCTTTTGCCGACATATTCTTTCTCCTCCCAAGCATGGATTATATAAGGGCTTTTCCCAAAACTCGATATAGTTTCATAAAACTATCATTTAGAGTCAGTCTTGTGGAAGACTGACGTTTAAAACTATTTTCCAAGCCAGACAAAGGCATCGCCCCAGCCTTTCGCTTTGTACTGCCGCAACAATTGACTGCTTTCATCATGGCTTACCGGACCAATAAGGATACGGTAAAGCTGTCTTCCAGACAATTCCGTCATCTGCACAGCCAAATTTCGTTGCTTCCCAATTTTCACCAGTTCGCTTTCTACCAATTCAGGCCTGCTGTACGACCGCAGTTGCACGTAATACTTCCCTTTTTCCATGCTTGTAATCATAGGAACCGAAAAATTTGCAGACGATCTCGCAGACGCAACATCCTGTGATTGAGACCCTGCGGATAGCGTGAGCGCATCTTCTATAGAAGCGATAAAACTAGCCGGATCCAGTGGTTGCTCTTGTTCCTGATGTATCGCTATAGGTGGAATTTGTTCATCAAGAGGAATAACAACGCCTTTTTCCCCCACTGGCGCACGGTCTTCCGCCGGCACAAGAGCCAGATTATAATCGTCTGAATAAATCACTGGCGCTTCGGCATCCGCCGGAACGCCTCCCGCTTCCGCAAAAACAGGCGCATCGCCCTCTTCCGGAAGCGGAGACGGCGCATCGTCTTCGGTAGCACCCTCTTCCGCCGGAACGCCTCCCGCTTCCACAAAAACAAGCGCATCGCCCTCTTCCGGAAGCGGAG
>JAITIK010000144.1 GCA_031279555.1 Treponema sp.
CAGCAGCCGGCCTCTCGTGAAATAAGGTTTGCCATCGCGCTTCTCCTTCAGGCAGGTTCCATCCCGAAATTCCAGGAGCCTGCCCTTTTTTGGGTTTTGCCGGTCTCATTTTTGACCGACAATATTATAATAACCTAATCGGGTTATTATGTCAAAACATTTTAATGAAAAAGGGTTGAATATTTGATAAATGTCTGGAACGGGTTATTCTTCACGACTTCGTGGGATTAGGGAGGCTTTAAACCTCAATATTGCCGAATTTGCTCGACAATTAGTTGTCCCGAGGTCAACTTTAGTGGGCTGGGAAGCGGGCAAAAGTGTCTCAATTGAGGTATTAAAACCTCTTGAAACAAGATTTAATGTAAATATTGATTGGCTATTGACCGGCGAGGGAGAGATGTTCCTGGCTTCCGTCCCGGCTCCCGCAGGGCGGGAACTGGCAAAACCGTCTGAAGGCCACAAAGCGCCCCTTCTCCGGCAAAAGGTGTCCTGCGGCCCAGGCGAGGACTGGGAAAATGAGACAAATATCCAGAAATACATTGACATTTTCTCGTTAGTTCCACGCCTCAAGCCAAACCGGATGTTCGCACTTTCAGTTCAAGGAACGTCCATGATTGGGGCCGGCATCCGAAATGGCGATTATGTCCTTTTTAATGCCGAAAAAGACCAGTATCTTGCTGATGGTATCTATGTCTTTGCACTGGATGAGGAAGTGTATTGCAAACGATTAGAGTTTGATAGGATTTCAAAAAAGATAAAAATTTATTCCGTCCGTGTTGCGGACCTGGAAAAGGCGGACCTACTCGCTACACTCAATATCGAAGATGCTGATTTTGCCGACAGGTTTAGCATTTTTGGACGTGTTGTTAGTTGGGTACATCCGAATTCCGATGTTGATTAGACTCAAGGTCGGAAATGGAAACGCCGTTTTTATATATCCAAGGGTGGAAACGGCAAAATTTCCAACCTTCGCCTTCCAAAGACAAGAACAATCCATTCAAAATCCTGCCGGATTTACTATTTTTTGTTTGCATATTTTGCATATATTAAAGGAAACCCGCATAAAACGGCATTTAAAGGGTATTAAAGCCCCTTAAAGGACCTGGCCAGACGCCCCCCCCCCCCCCCAGTCGCGTTTTCAGCGGGTTTTTCGCTTTTTTTCGACTTGGATTTCTGGAATTTTCGGCGGACTTCTTTGTGTCTAACTCATTATATTATATATACTTACAGCAGATAGGGCCGCCTTCTTGAAATTCCTATTCTCCATGATAGCCCACATTCACATCCCGCCTTATGGCAGCCTATCCCTGTACGGATGTCCCTTCATCATAACAAAGAAGGGAAGCGCGTCTGTTGACGAGGATCACACTCTCGTAATGCTGCGGAGAAGCCTTGAATAAAAAAGGGCGGCCCCGATTCCGATGAACAAAGGGTTATTCCAGAATCAGTTCCGCCTTTAGGTGACAAGTGATCCTAATTGGCGATACAGTCTCTACAATTTATTGTTATATAATGAGTTATATGTGATCAACGTTCCGGCTGTATGCGCACCTTCGGTTCGACGATGTTTTTGCAACTCTAATAGGGGTTTTACGCAACAATATCGCCGCCGCCATGAACTGGAGCCATCCGCATGGGCGCGGAATAATTCAGCCCCAAACCATACCTCCATTGAGTTGTCATATTACGGAGCGTCTTCAATCTTCACCAACTCTCCGGCGGACCGCCCGAAAATCTCCTCCTCGTACATGCACTCGGCTTGCGTCGGCGGCGTCGGATACACGCCCGGCATGACCGCGCGAAACCGGAATTCCACCGTTTGCCTGCCCGCTTTGAAGAAATCCCAGTGGAAGCGGATTTCATCGTCCATGATGAACCTGAGCGGCGGCTCAACCCAACCCCACCACGCGCTTTCGGCGTCGCTTGTTTTCGGCGGCGTCGCCGAACTGGTGATAAAGGCCGCGTCCACGATTTCCACGCCCGAAGGCGCCGGAGCGCGGAGGGCGAGAAAGGCGCGGTCGCGTGAGGAGGAGACCGTCACCCGCCGGGTGTAGGTTTTTCCCGCGATGAGGCGTCCGTCTTTTACAACGGCGCCATTGCCATCGAGAGTCTCGGCAAAGATGCCGACGCCTTCATCGCGCATGGCCGCAAGCTCGGCGGGTATGCCGTAACGAAGGCTCACGCCGTAATACAGGACGCCCGAACCCTGCCGCTCGATCCGCAATGGAAGCGACGTATCGCGCTTCACGTCGCTTAGAGGCGGATCCGTGAACAGTTTAAGCGCGGAGACAAGCGTCCCGCCGTATGCGGCGAAGTCCACCTGCGTGAAGGGTTTTGAATCAAGGGTGACAACGCCGCGCATGCCGGCGCCCTGAGCGGCTTCGGCGTCCGCGATGCGTCCGAATGCGAGAACAGCCCAGAACGAGGACGCCGTATTTGTCCACACGCCGCGCCGTTGCCGTTCAATTATTGACGCCGCGAGGCGCGTCGTCATATCATCGTTTGGATACAGCGAGTAGTAGAGCATGAGCGCGATGGCGTAGAGATCGACGTCATGTCCCCAGAAATTGCTTTTGCTCTCATACGTGTCGGTTAGATCAACGGAGCGGGTTCCCGGACGCAGGAAGTTTTTTATCTTGTCCAAAATGGCCGCCGCTGTTTTTTTATCGCCAGAGTCAAACGCCGCGAGCCCCGCAAAGCCATAGCCTGATATGCCGAGCGCATCTCCCAATTTAAGGTACGCGCTGATGGCATTGCTGGGCTTCTCGCTGTTCATGGCGCGTATCCACAGCCGGTACCCCGTGAGGAAGGGATCCGCCGTTTCGGACAACCCGTTTATAAGCATATATGTCTGAAAGCTTGTTATGATAACGCCCGCGTCAATGGCGGCGGGTACGGCATAGCCCTTCTGTTTTGCCAAAAGCGCGATATGCGCCACGCGCAAGGACACCATCGGATTGCCGTACCTGCCCCCGGGCCAATAGGGGTACAAGCCGTCCGGAAGTTTGCATTTCGCAATCGCGGCAAGCTCCGCCTCGACAACCGCTCTGGGGTTCTTGACCGGTGATTCCAACTGAAACGCGCCCAGATGATCCCCAAAGGCGACCAGTGGCAGCAACGCTGCGGTGCGTTGCTCAAGGCAACCGTAGGGATAGGCGAGGAGATACTGCACCGCGTCTTTGAGCAACGCCAACCGGGACGCGGCGAGGGTGACGTCAAGGCTTCCAGTACCTTCGGGCGTAATCGCCGGTAGCGCCACGCCCTCTTCGACAAAGGGACGCTCGTTGTTCAGATTTCCGATAGCGCTCACCGTTTCATAGACGACCGGACGATCCACCGCTATTGTTCTGATGATCCGCTCATTCACCGAAGGCGACGTAAGGGTGAACGTCAACCGCGCTTCACCCGCGCCAACAGCCGCGACCATAAACCTCACTTCTTTTGTCGCGCCCGATGCGATGGACACGGTTTTTTCCGCTTCTCCATCAACCTCAAGTATATCGCCCCACAATCCGTCCGCATCGGCATTTTCAGCCGCAAGAATCACGGTCGCGGTTGTCTCACCCGCTTCAAGATTGGTTAGAATGAGGGAGACGGTTCCGGTGTCGCGCCAGCGTAGTTTACGAGGCATCGCTATGGAAGCGTTCAGCGGCTGGCTTACCCGCAGATCCCGCTCGCTCACACCGAAATTTTCAACACCGGCCGCGACTGCGGTGCAACGGTAGGTCGTAAGGGAATCGGGCAACGAAAATTTCACCGTAACGGTTCCATCGGCGCCCGTTACAAGGTACGGTTCAAATACGGCCGTGGGGCGGAAATCTTTGCGTTCTTCCATTTTGGACCCGTCTTCGCTGTCCCCGCCCTGCAAATCCGTGAGCGCGTACACAACCGGATCGATGAGGAGGGAGCGGCTGTCAGCGCCCCGTACGCCGAGCGGGAAATTATGCGGCGCATAGAAATACGCAAGCGGATCCGGTACATGGTAGTCGATGAGGTCTACAACGCCCCGGTCAACCGCCATGAACGTAAGTTCCGCGCCCGCAACCGGTTTGCCGCCAAGCGTCACTTTCACTTTCACTTCCGCCTGATCCTTGGGACGGTATGCGGGCTTCTGCGGCTCAATTTCCACCTTGTAATGGCGGATTTCCGTATCAACGCGGATTCCCGTAATGCCGAAAATTCCCTTGGGCTTGTCCAGATCGGGATCGTAGTAGGTGTTTTGCGGGGGGCCGGATCGCACCGTGTAACTCGAAAGCGCAACGTACACGATAGGTACATAGGACTCGTCTATCGGAATGTCAATCATACGCGCCGAGCCGTCCAATTCGATGATCTTTTTTGAAATAATGCCTTCCCGTTCAATGGTTAAAAGGTACTTTCCCGTGGGCAGCGGGGAGCGAACCAGCAGTTTTGCAGTCTCTCCGACCGCGTATTCCGGCTTGTCAGGCATCAGCGTGATAGCGTCAACGTCATCCGCGCCCCAGTGAACCCAGCCGCCGCCACTCACATAAAAGCCCATGCGGGTGACAACCGGCCTGCCCTTCTCATCTTTTGAAGTGAAGCGAATTTCCCATTGTCCGCTTTTCGCGGGTATGAATGGAAGAACGCCCGCCGTATTTTTTCCTGGGGAAAATGTCTTTTCTTCCACAACTTCTTCAGTACGCTCCCAACTCACGTTTACTCGTCCGCCTATTCCGGCTTGCCGGGACTGTTTCCAATCATATCTGATGAATTGCGCCTTGATGATGGTGTTTTCAGACGCGGTATACGTTGCGGCGGATGCCGTTCCTTCCGGGGCGACCAGCGCCCAGCTTGCGGTCGCGGGCTTTCCGGCGGCCAAAAAACGCGCCGGACGCCGGCTGTTGTCAACATCGTCCGCGCTCTTAATCGCGCCTTCGTCAAGCCGCGCCCCAATGTAGAACAGCGCGGGGTGAACCGTCACGCTTGCGCGGCTTGAAACCTGCTGGCGGGAGGCATCCTGAACAGACGCTTCAAGCCGATAGGAATAAGGGGCGCCTTCAACGCCGTCGTCAGATGCGACTTGGGCGATGTCCGCGCTGCCGTCAGGTCCGAGAGAGCCTTCTCCGCGCCCTACAAAAGAACCGCCGTCAGTGTTGTCAGGCCCGAAACTCCAGTGTTCCCACGGCGCGGGAGGGGCGAACCATGCGCGATCCCTTGTCCAGAAATAGGTGTATGAAGCGCCGGACAAAGCCCCGCCCGCAAGGTACTTCGCGGAAAGATGCATGGAGAGGGCGTCTCCCTTGTAGCGAAGCGCGTCAAACGATTTGAGCGACGCCTCGAATCTGAGAGTTTCGAAATTCGCCGTTGTAAAAGTGACAACCTGCGTCGCATTTGCGCGTGAATATTTTATGATGTACACGCCCGGATCGAGGGTCGCCGGAAGCGTGAACGAGCCATAACTGCCTCCGTTTTGGGTGGTCTCGCCTTTGAGGGAGGCAATCGGTTTTGCGTTGTACCTGCCGGTGGAGACTTCAACTGTATACGGACCAACGTACGGTTGGTATATTCCCCGCAAAAGCGTACGGTCAACGCCCCGGAACGTAACGGTTTCCCCTGATTTATAAAGCCCCCTGTCGGTGAATAAAAAGACAACGGGCCTCTCCCGCTCCGCGCCGAACGGATCAACTGCGGCGTCAATATCGAACCGCCATATATTGTGGCTCCCATTTGGGATAAATTCAGCCTCATCGCCGCCACTGACGGATCCGCCATTCTCTATCACCTTGACGCCGAACCCTCTGCCCGCAACGCCTTGCATATCCGTCGAATACGAGGGCTGGGAAAACATGGATACAAAAGCGCCGTCCGGGAAATCGAACGCCGCAAGCCCCTGGCTGTCGGTTTTCCCTTCAAGCGCCACGATTCCGCTGTCGAGCAGTTGCACGAGCGCGTTGGCAATAGGCTCTCCGGTGGAAAGGCGGGTCGCCCATACTAGCGCCGTATTGTACGCGTACCTCGTGGTGATACCAATGTCCGTAACCTGCACCGAAAGCCATGCGGCGCCGGAATCAACCCTGCCCGGCCGCCAACTGTTTTTGATCTGATAGCGCCAGTACATGCCCACAGTTCCCCTGCCCGAAGCGCCGAGATACGGGGACAGATCTTCCATGACAAAGTGTTTCTGATTGGGCGGAATGATGGAAACGTCAAGGGGAGCTGCGCCGTTAAAATCCACTCTTTCGTAGGGGCTGTTCACCCTTCCGATGATTGCGCTGATGGAGATGGGGTTTTGCGTTTCCCACACGTACCGCGCCGGGTATGCGGCTTCCAACATTTTGGGTCCCCTGTCGTAAATTGACACGTAGCTGCTCGCGCTGCCGACAGAAACGACGATGCTTTCATCGCGCCCCAAGGTTCTGCCCAGAACATCCTTCAATCCCCCGGCAATAGTGAGCGTATAGTCTGTTTCGTATTGCAGAGGCATGGTATTAAGGACGACGGAACTGCCGTACACCGTTACGTTTTCAGAAGTCAAAGCGGGAATTCCGGCGGAACCCCCGCTTATGGAAAAGAATCGTTCCACGCCCTTTGCGTCCACGTCGTAGTTGAAAGAAACGGTGATGGGTATGGCATTGTACTGCCTGACCCTCGGCGACGAGTAAGAGCGTGCGTTTGCGTTTGCAAACCTGAACGGACGCAGGGTGTGGAATGTGTAGGAAACGGCCTCCTTTGAGCCAAGCCAGCCCGGTTGTGAGCGCGCTCCCACTTTCACGGCGACCCTCATGTCCGTATCAACGGGCGGTCTATCATTCAGCGTGATAAATACGAACTGATCGTCAGAGGCGTTGCGGGTGGCGTAGCCGCGTTCTATCTTTTCAGGGCGTGAAAGCGTAAAAGGGAATGTTTTGCCCGCGCCGTCCGCGTCTCGTATCTCGATCCATTGTGCGATTTCATCCAAATCAACCGCGTAGGAAAACGCGACCGTGATGAACCTCGCGTTATCGGGCGGCGCGTTGTAGGAGCTTGTCCACACGCCCGCCGGACCCAGCGACCAGCTTAGAACGCCAAGCCGTTCCGTCTCAAAACTGAACGATGCGGCGCCCTCAAGTTTCTTGCCTCCGAGCGATTGTATCTTGTCAGAGACCGTGACAACGTATTTCTGCTGGGGAAGAGCGTCGCCATCCGGCTCAAAGGAGAGCAGTTTCGTCCCATACCACCGGTACACGCCCTTCAAGGGAGGCTCAATGGCGAACAGCCCGGCTTCTTCCGTAATTGGGTTTCCGAGTTTTGCGAGTGGAACCACGGGCTGGGAAAACGCCGCGTAGAGGGATGGCCGCTTTATCTCCGACGGAAGCTCCTCCTGGGGTCCGAACGCCGTTATGGTGAACGGCTCGTCGCTTTCCTGTATGAGGGTGGCGCCCGCGCCGGCATCCGCGTCAGATGCAACCGGTTCGTAATACGCGATACGGTACGCGGCCAGATCCGCCCTCATCTTGCCCGGCGCGGCGGACACGCTTGAAAATAAGGCGATGCCCTCGCCTTCTTGTTGAGGCGAGGCGTCTTTAGCGCGCGCGGCGCAAGCGAAAAGCGTGATTAATAGCGCGATAATATAGAAAGAATAGTAGAAAAAATAACGGCGTTTCATAGCGATTGGTTCCTTTTTGCTTACAGTGTACTGTTGCAACAGAGAATGGTCAAGGGAAGATTCCTTTTTTGAGTGGCGTCATGAAGAAATAAGGCGCGGACGCCGGGCGGGCGTCTCGACTGGAAAGCCGCCGGAAAAGCCGGAAGGAACCGGCGATTACCACTCGCGGATGCGGCGCGGGTCTTTCGGCTCGGTGATTTTGAACGTCTTTCCGGACGGCTCAAGCATATAAAAACCTTGCTTCAAGGCGTATCCTTTTTCGCTGTCGTTGAAGATTGCCCCGGCGACGGCCCCCAGGTATATGCGCTTGTCGCCGCGCAGATCCGCGTATTTCCGCAGTTTTTCCATGCGCTCGATATGGTAGTTTATATCATTGATATCGGGCTTGGTTTTGATTTCGATGGCCATCACCTTGTCGCCGTTTTCCAGCAGGGCGTCAACCTCTGTGAATATGCCGTGTTCTTTGTCCTTGATTACAGACCAGTTCGCTTTGGTGAAAGCAAACCCCAACTTCTCGAATTTCTCCACGAGGTTCGGCATGACCATATATGCAACCATTTCGCCGAAACGGTTGGAAAGACACCCGGACCGCTTGTCGGTTTCCTTCATCCGCTTGTCAGTTTCCTTGATCTGGGCGTCGGTCGCCATCTGGCTTTCCCTCAATTCTTTAAGCGCGTGGGTGTTTTCCCTGATTATCGCCCAAATCTCATCGGCGACGGCCATCCACTCCGGCGCCGCGCGTGTTGTTTGCGTTGTCTCCTCTTATAGAAAATATAGCGCTTTTCCGGTTATATGGAAAGCCCGCCGTAAGGGAAGAAGCGGGCGGTCAAGAGGGAAGGGCGGAGGGAGACCGCCAAAGTGTCACCAAGCGTTTGCGGCCATATTGACGCGCGTCTGGGAGGATCACGGGCGGACGCGCAATCGGAAACGAAGTTTCCGCAACTGCTGTCTCCTCTGATACGGGGCGTCATAGACTTTCTTACCGCGTCGAAAGAGCCTGGCTACGGTGTCAGCGATGAAACGAGACCCCTGCTGGCAACGATCAGCGGCGTCCGGCCGGCCGCTTGCACCCTGTACGGCTCGCTCCGGCACAGTTTGCCAGCCCTAGTCGCGCTTCCTACGGAAGCGATGCCGGCGTATACGCCGCCGAAAAGCCCTTATTCGGGCTTGCAACGTCATATCAAATTTGCTGTTTCAGGCGCCCATGCCGCTTAAAATTCTTGAAATTTGAATAAAAGCCTCTTGACATAAAAGGCATAGTATTACATCTTAGTATAGCTTAGTATATACATGTTATATGAAGGAAAATGTATGCGAAAAATAGACCTTACAATCGGCGCTTTGTCTCTTAAAAACCTCCGGGCAAAGCCTGTTCGTACCGCTTGCCTTGTGATAGTTACGGCGATCCTCGCGTTCGCCCTTTTCGGCGGGTCAATTCTTGCCTTGAACCTTCAACAGGGGTTAGCGACTATGACAAAGCGTTTTGGGGCGGATTTAATGGTGGTTCCCGCAGAAGCTTCTGAAAAAGCGCAGTCCCTATTGCTCCAGGGCGGAATCAGTTATTTCTATTTTGACGCCGCTATTGTCAATAAGGTGGCGCAAACTGAGGGAATTGTATGCGCGTCTCCTCAGTTTTTTCTCACCTCTCTTTCAACCGAATGTTGCGACGCCGCGGTTCAGCTTATCGCCTATGACCCGGCGACGGATTTTGTCGTCCAGCCGTGGATTGCGGAAAAGCGCAGCGAAACAATAGCGGACGGACAGGTCGTGGTTGGAAGCCGGATTAGCGTCAGGCGGAACGGCGCCATACAATTGTTCAACCATGAATACCCGGTGGCGGCGCGGCTTTCAAGCAGCGCAAGCGGGTTTGACATATCAATCTTTATGACCATGAATACTATGCGCGATCTTATCGGACGGGCGCGGGCGGAAGGTTATAATTTCCTGGGCGTTCAGGAAAAAGAAGCGGTTAGAGGACGTGTTTCCGCAGTTCTCGTGAAAACCGATCCAGCAAAAGCGCCGTCCGTAGTCGCCTATGACATACGCAAACAAAATGAAGGCGTGGATGTTCTGATTTCCCAAGGCATATTCGCCCGCATTGCCGCGACATTATCCGGTCTGGTGAACTACATCCACCTGTTTTCAGCGGCGTTATGGGCGCTGGCGGCGATTGTTCTTGCGGCGGTTTTTTCAGGAATCATTCACGAGCGTAAAAAGGAATTCGCCCTTTTGCGCATCCTTGGAGCCACACGGAAACGGCTCGTCGGCATTGTGTTAAGCGAGTCCGCTATCGCGGGCATTGCCGGAGGCGTCGCGGGCGTCGCGCTCGCCGGCCTGTCGGTCTTTCCCTTTTCGACCCTCATCAGCGAACGGCTTGAGTTGCCCTACCTTGACGCGCCGCTCTTGCGTATCATTCCGCTCATTTTAGGAAGTCTCTTTCTTTCCGCTCTGGTTGGACCGCTCGCTTCGCTTTACGCGGCGTTGCGGATGAGCAAGGCGGAAACCTACTTCACCATGCGGGAGGGCGAGTAGATGGGATTGCTCGAATTGCAGGGCGTGACCAAAGAATACCGCCGGGGCGGACACGTTTTTAACGCCGTAGATTGCGCGAACCTTTCCGTAGAACCGGGTGATTTTATCAGCATTATCGGACGCAGCGGAAGCGGGAAAAGCACGCTCCTTAACATGAGCGCGGGACTCATGAAACCTACACGGGGAGCGGTTTTTTTCGATGGGAAGGATATTTACCAACTGGGCGATAGAGAAATTTCATGGTTCCGCAATGAAAAAATCGGCTATGTTCCCCAGGGCCAGAGCCTTCTTTCAAACTTTACGGTTTTGGAAAATGTCTGTATCCCCTGGTTTCTGTTTAAGCGCGAAGGGGACGCGGAAGGAAGGGCTTTTATCCTGCTTGAGAAGGTAGGCGTAGGCCGCCTCGCCGCTTCGTATCCCAGGGAACTCTCCGGCGGCGAGATGCGGCGGGCCGCAATCGCCCGTTCGTTAATGAACAATCCCCCGCTTCTCATTGCCGATGAGCCGACCAGCGATTTGGATGTGGAGACAACAGCGGAAATTATGAACCTGTTAAGCGCGATTGCGCGGGAGGGAACGGCGGTACTCATCGTTACCCACGAGCTTGACACGCTTTCTTACGGCAACAAAACGTACGCGATGGACGCGGGGAATCTTGCGCCCCATGCCGCCTGACCCCCCGGCTGCTGTGGAAGGCGGCGCTGAACAAGACGCCGCGTTTAACGGCATCTTCAAACGGTACTACGAGAAGATACTCAAATTTTGCGTTTACGCGCTGGGGGGCGACCGAAGCGCCGCCGAAGACTGCGCCCAGGACATTTTTCTCATCCTCTACGAGAATATGGGGAGGCTCAAAGATTATGACAAAATCGGCGGCTGGCTCTACAAAACTGCGGGTAATATCTCCAAACAGTACGCCGCGTCCCTGCGGAAGAATCGCAAAAGATTTGCCGCGTCCTTCTCCGTTTCCGAAGCCGAAGACGGAGAAGCGCCTCTTGACCGGATCGCCGCTGAAAACCGCATAAAAACCGATGAAGAACAGATTGCCGAGGAAAGGGCCGTGGCCCGCGCCGTCGCCGAAATCAGGAAACGCCTTACGCCCAAGGACAAACAAATTCTGGCGCTCGCGTTTCGGGGAAAACATCCGCTGAAAGAAGTGGCGGCCCGGCTTGGCATAAGCCTCAGCGCCGCGAAATCGCGGGCAAGCCGGCTGCGGCAAAAGGTGCATGTCCTTGTCCGGGAATTGCTGGCGGATTGGATTTGACGCGACTTTTCGCAAAAATGGCGAGTAAATAGTGAGAGGCGTTAATTTTTACGCCGCCCCCTCTCATGGAGGCTCCGCCCTAAGACCCCGCCGGCGCTCTACGGGAACGGGCAGGCTCACCCTCTATGCGGGGCGCCGATATGCTTGCTGAACTGGGGGATGATCTATAAACCTCCGCCGGCTGATTGAATACGGCGGGGTGATGGGTGATAATGGAAGCGGCTCCAATAGAATTATGAGAACCTGCTGACGGACGGCCAGAACGATTGCATGGCGCGGGCGCGCGCGGAGCGGAAGCTCACCGCGCGGGGTGTCTGCGAGCCGGCGGCGGAGCGCGCGGTGGAGTTGTCTCACAAGGAGACGGGCCGCCGGCTCTGCGGCGGGTTCCCGGTGACCTGGCGCAACGCCTCGAAGCGCGCGGTCGCGGCGGATTTCCGGCAGGGCGAGGGGCTTCGCAAGACGGCGGATCAAGGCGTTTGATCCGGACGGATCAAGATGTTTGATCCGGACGGATCAAGATGTTTGATCCAAGCGGATCAAGATGTTTGATCCGGGCGGATCAAGGCGTTTGATCCAGGCGGATCAAGATGTTTGATCCGGGCGGCGCAAGGGGGCGGCGGGACTTGTAAAGCTTGTCTCTCCAAAACTGAAGGTTTGGAACAGGCTCAAATAATTGGAACAGGCTCAAATAAAAGGTAATGAAGGAGCAAGATATGCGGGATTCGCTTATTGACGATGTAGAATCAGAATTGAAAAAAGACGCCGGCGAGATTGACGGCGGGTTCATCGACCGCCGGATAGACGAGTTGTGCGCGCTGGAGGGCGTCTCCCCGCCGCGCCTGAGCGACGAGGCGCTGGACGCCGTAGCCCGGGCGATCCGCGCCCGCGCCGCCTGGAGACGGGGGAACGCTCAGGCGAAAGAGGCGAGGAAACGCCGCTTTACCCGCCGGGCTGTCCGCGCGGCCGTAACGGCCTGCTGTTTGGCCCTTTTCACCTTTTCCGCCAACTATCTAACCATCCTGGCGACCGGCTCCTGCCTCTTCTCCAAAGCGGGCGTAAAAGTCTGTTGCGGAACCCAAATTTGCCTCTGCGATACAGGCAAAATAGAAGAAACAGACCATTTCGAATAAATCTCCCCGCCCTGAAGGGCGCAAACAAGTTTGCGGCGGAGTGTCGCGCATGTGTTACATTATGTACGAGATTCGGCGAACCAAAGGTTTGCGAACCTTTGGTTCGACTGTAAGGAATAATATAATGGTGAAGGTTTGCGCGGCAAACCGGCCCCGCCATTTCTAACCGCCCAAAAGGGACGCCCTTTAGAGCGCGGCATGAGACCCCGTTGGAATGAACAAGCGGAGGGCAAGCCCTGACGTGTCTTTAACCTTCAAACTTTGTTGTGATACGGAAACAGATCAAGCCGCTTCCCTTCATGTGTTTTTTGGCGTTACCCAAGTTTCCGCCCCTGATTTCTGACATGCCGGCGCATCGCCGGTACATCTCCCTATCATTCCCCTCCCCATACCAGCTTCCTCGCTTCCAGACTTCTTTCGAATGGTTTTCGCGCCGTTACACGCTTTATTCTCCGTACTATACTATCCCCATCTCTAAAAATTGTATCTCACGCCCCGCTTCCTTACCGGCCTCTTCTGTTAGCGCCGCCCTCCGGCATTTTGCCAAGCATACTATATGACACATCAACGCGCGCGCATTGTCTTCTTTATGGATGCTCCCGCTCATCCTTCCAGTATAGCCTCACTTTCAGCTGCGGCTTGCCAAGTCGCATTAAACCGTATGGGATTCGCCTAATGAACCTCCCCGCCCTTCAGGGCGGGGAGATAGACCCCGCCGCGAATAAAAAAACGCGACCTTTTACGATTTCTCTGAGTAAATAATTATAGAAGATTGAGAATATCGCCTCAATACCTTAGGAGGAATCGCCGTCATAAAGGATCGCGTTATTAGCATCCTTTATTTCTCTATATATGAGCCTTTCCCAAAACCCGGTTGGTTTCGGGAAAGGCTTTGGAAAAAACGGTCGAAAGCCCGTTTTTCCTCTAAATCTAAGGTTGCTTTCCCAAAAGCTGAATTTTTGGGAAAGCCTCATATTGATGAAACGTGAATAAGCGGCGATTTACCCTGATTTTTAAGGATGCGGAACCATGAGCAAACGTTTGATTGTTATTATCGCAATTATTATCGCGTTTATGGCCACGCCGGTTTTTGTCCGCGCTCAGGACTGCTGCGGTCCCGGCGGCGGAGACGGCGGGGGATCGCCGGCCATCGCCGCCGTCGCGGAGAGCGGGGGTTACGTCTACCGCCTGAAAAATGTCCGGCATTACGCCTATAGCGCCCGGCATCCCGGCCTTATCGCGGGCATTGAAGGCGGCGGCATAACGGATGGCGGGAATGCCAATATCAGCCCCCGCCTTGAGCGCCACGTCTCTGTGGGAGCAGGCTCTCTGGGCAGTTTTGATATGTACGGAGGGGCTTTTTATACGGTCTTTTTTGAAAAGCCCCATTCCCACCAGCTTGACCTCGCCGGAAATATCGCATGGCGGCTTGCCCCGGACGAGGATTCCCGCCTGGCTTTCAGGCTTGACAACGAATATCTGGCGGTCTTTTTTCCGGACAAGATGATTTTCGCCTATGCCGTTCTGGACGCCGGCGCCGCCTATAGCCGCGTCTTTGGTTTCGGCGACATCTCCGTTTCCGCAGGGTTTCCGGTTCTTTTCAAACCCGAAAGCGGCCTTGACTCCTGGCTTGCCCTTGGTTACGAACACCCTATAGGGCTTGGCGTTTCGGTATGCCCCCGCCTTGCGTTGCTGCCGGACGCCGAATACAGCGGAACCGCTTTTACCTTGAGTTTCGCCTGGGACAGGTTTTTCGTGAAGGCGGCGTTTGCGGCAAACAGGGACTTTACGGCCTTCAGCATCAGCCCCTACGCGGAATTCGCCCTGGGCCATATCTTTTTCTGGGCCGGGGCCGATTTCGGCGGACTTGGAAGCGGCGATGTTTCGGCAAGTCCCTTTATCGGGGCGGCGTATTGTTTTTAAGAGATGCGAAGATGTTGTTTCCGGGTAATCGCGTCCGGCGTTGATGTCCGGTTGAACAGCGGGCCAGCTTCTTTATATAAGGAGGAAAGAATGAAATATGCTATTGTCCAGTGTAGATTTTTTTTAAGGTTTTGCGTTGCAAAACCGGCCGCCTTGAGGCGGAAAGCAAATGCAAGGAGCATGTTATGAAACCAAAAATTATGAAAACAAGAAGTTTGCGGACGCTTGTGATAAGCGTGATAATCGGACCGCTGGCATTGGCCGGATGCGACACGGGGACAAATCCTGGAATAGAAACCCGTTATGACGATACCGGACGCACGTATAAATTCAACGCCGGTGGAAGCTATGAATTCAAGAGCGGCGATGCCATTATTGCCGGGGGTTCATACCTTGTGAAGGATAATTCCCTGTTCTTTCTGCGGGATTATAACTATGGAGGCCCAGATGCTGTCGCCGCCGCGGTGGAGCGTTTTACCTTCACCGCAGACGATACGGCGCATACGGTTTCCCTGACATCCCCTCTTGGAACAACAACCTATTCCCTTGACCATAGCGGCGTTCCCGCGCGGAACGCAGGCGATTCGCTAAAGGGGAAAAAGTGGAAATCCGGTCTTAATAGCGATGATATGTGGAACGTATGGGATTTCAAGAATGATGGCGCCTTTCAATACGTTCATCATCATACCGAAACAAACGCCAAAGATGTGGGGCTTTTCAGTTATTTTATACATGGCGGCTATCTTGTTACCGTGGCGCCCCGTGAAAAAAACACGGAGATGGGTCCTTCCTTTGAGCCGTACCAGGTGAGCGCCTATTCATATACGGCTTTCGGGGCGGGTTTTGCCGGTTTTAAGGTGACATCCGCTCCACTTGGCGGCGGTTCCACCTATACGATTATACATGAAGATGCCGGCTTCCACGATGAAAGCGCCCATTCCTACGAATTCGCCGCCGATGGAACGTATAAATACGATGGCAATTCCGCCGGCAATTATCTGATACGGAACAACGCGCTGGTTCTTCTGCCTACAGGAACTTATTCAGACGCCGAAGCCGCTCGCGCTGCCGCACAGAGCTATTTCTTTACCGTACCGGCGGATTCGAAAATTTCCCTCATCTCCGGTACGGAAACCCATGCGTATACGCTGTCCGGCGCTATCCCCGCGTCAATTGCCCTTTCAGATAGTTTGGCGGGAAAACTCTGGAAACTTTCCGCTTCCACTTCTATGTGGAACTGGTTTGGTTTCCGGAATAATGGCACGCTCCACTGGTACCATTATATGAGCGATAGGGCCGATTATATCGACCGCGGCGATTTTTCCTACCTGCGTCAAAGCGATTATCTGCTTATCCTGTCGGCCTTTGACTCCAACACGAAAACCCCCGCCCTCGCTCCCTACACCGTGGCGGCGTATAAAGTGGCGGCAAACGCCTTGACAGCGGCGAGCGGCAACCCCACAGGGGCGCAAGCCTCTGTGGGTTCGCCTAATTTCACCGGGATTAGCGACACCGCCAATTACAAGGACAGCAGCGGCAATGCGTTGCCGCCCGCTCATTATGACGATGGGTTTACCGGCGGCGGCGGAAGCGGCGGCGGTGATGATGGCGGTCATGATCACGACGGGATGTAAGCGTTTTGCCGAAGATATGAATTCCGGCTCATAGTTGTTTGCCGGAAAGGGCGGACTTTCCCGATAAACGGTATTTTTAAGAAGCGTTATGAACACGAAGTGTTCGGAGACTTCGTGTTCATGTTCGATTTAATTGCCGCTAAAAGCGGCTTATGATAGGAATTATTATGCGAAAAAAAATCGCTTTTGCGTCCGTCTTTGCGGGATTGACGCTCGGCCTTATGACCGCCTGCGCGAGCGTCGGAGGGTCAGGCTACGCGGAACAGTCCGCCCAGGGCATTGACGTATTCGCGGGCAAAAACTGGAACGCCCCCCGTCGGAACAATATGTACGACCGCTGGGAATTCAACACGGACGGAACTTTCCACTTCTGGCATGTCCACCACGGCGAACCCCTTGACCGGGGCGTGTACCGCTACGAAGCCAAGGACGGCGTTCTCACCGTAAGCGAAGAGGGAACGGAGGAACGGGCCGCCTACGCCTACACGTTCAGCGGCGGCGCAGTCACCCTGACTCCGGTAGAACATGGGAGCGGGGGACACGGCGCGAGGGGCGGCGCGTCGCCGGAACATGGCGTAGCGGAAGACGGCGGGAGCGCACAGGCTGCAACGGGACACGCTCCTTCCGGGGGACACCGGATGGGCGCTTTGCCGGAAGCGCCGGTTATGTTTACCCATGCCCGGTAAGGAATGGTTATGCGCAAATCTTTTTTGATCTTATCCCTGTTCGCAGCCGCATTCCCGCTTTTTGCAGCGGCGGAACCGGACGCGCCATTCAATGACCACGCTCTTGTGGCGGTTCACCGGATTCACCTTCGGGAAGTGGTGCGAATCGGCGTAGCCGCGGATAACGCGCCCTTCAGTTATGTGGACGCAAAGGGGGTCTGGCAGGGCTATGACATTTACTTTGCCCGCCGTATTGCCAAAGAAATACTGGACAGCAAGGAAAAGTATTTGCGCCTTGTGCCGGTAAGCCGCGAAAATTGGGTGGAATATCTTGAAAGCGATCAGGTGGATATTGTGCTTCCGGGCTTTGTCCCTGGCCCGGAACAAACCGGCCTGGCGGACTTCGCGTTGCCCTACCGCAAGGCCGGAGAGTCCCTTATCGCTCCGGCGGTCAGAAAGGGCAACGATGAATTGCAGCTCTGGTTAAACGATGTGATAGCCCGCCGCATAGAAGCCGGCTTTTTTCACAAAGCCTATGAGTCGACTCTGCGTCCATTCTATGGAACTACTGTCGACCCGGAGACTGTAGTCATTGAACGGGGAAAAATTGAGTGATAACTTTTACTATAGTAACGAAAATTACAGGAGGTAGTGTATGAAAAACCGTATCATTTCAGGCGGCGTCGTAATTATTTTTGGATCGCTTATCGCGCTGGGCCCTCAATGTCTGTTCAAAGTATGCCCGGTTGTGGGGGATATGTTTATGAAATGCCACTGGTCGGCCCGGGCGGAAATCGGCGTTGGGGCTTTGATCGCCGCATTGGGGTTGGCATCCGTGTTTTTTGCTTCGCCTAAAACACGGTTAGGGCTTGCTATAGGGATTTTTCTTTCAGGCGTCCTTGCCCTGCTTATTCCGCATGTTTTGATTGGCGGCTGCGCGATGCATTCTATGCCTTGCCGCAAGGTCGCGTTTCCGGCGATTACCGTAACCGGCATTCTGCTGCTTATTGGGACAGGACTTTACACGGCGTATCTTGCGCGGAAAAAGGAGTAAATGTATGGCTGGAGGCCTTATTCGCAAGTGGGGTCTAATGCCGCGCGCTAAAGGGCGGTTAGAGTTGGCGACACTTGCAAAAAATGGCGGCAGGCCCCACATATGATAAATTTCCTTACAGAACGAACCTCGTAAACGATGTAACGCTTACAAGATACCCCGCCCTTCAGGGCGGGGAGGTTCATTCAGGATATATCCCACCCCCCACTTATACGCAAGATTTCAAGGAGAAGTTTTTGATACCGCAGAGTTTGCCCTGCGGTTATTCATTTTGAACGTATCTTAAAACCTTGTAACTCCGGTTGCATTAAACGGCAGTACAAGCGATTCCAAACCGGATATGTCGCCCGTAAGAGTAACGCCTCCTTCACAAACGTAGGGGACGTTCGCTTTACGGCTTGCGACCAACGCCCCTATCTCGCGCGCCAGCGCGAGCGTATTGATCGTCGCATTGATCGGCATTACAACCGTCTGATTCGGCTTGATCTTGATCGTCATCTTATTCGGCGCGGCGTCGGCCATCCATTGGCTGCCGTTTACGGTAAGCGTATATGCCAGAGAGTCAAGCGTTATGGCGAAACTATTTTTGTTTTCAACCTCGAAACCGATGGTAAAATCAATTTTTGAGTTTCCCGCCAGAATCCCTTCAAAAATATTGACATTTCTCACCGTAATTCCCGTAAACCGGATCGAAGGAGGTTTGAGCAGCGGAATCTTGCCAGCCAGATTATGGGACTGCGTTTCATCGGCAAAAGCCGGAATAGCGGCTAAACCGGATGTAAGCGTTAAAACGCCGTCCGCTTCGCCTGCGGCGAGCGGCGTTTGGAATGATCTATAAAGGTCCGCGTACTTCACTTCCACGTATATTGCGACCGGTGAAATCGAATGCGCGGCAAGCGGCGCGGCGTCCTCAACGCCGCTTTTGATAAAGGAATTGTTGTCAACCGAATAATTCCAGTCTATTTTCGGGAATGGAATCTCAAACGCATTGGGATTTTCCATATCAAAACTACACTTCAGAGTGACGCCGGTAAAATCAATCGCTTCAATGGAGAGCGCCATGCCGGAAAAGCGCGGCGCCTGTAAAAGCGGCAGCTTTCCTTCCACTTCAAACGGCAGTTTCTTTTCGCCAAGAACAGGCAGGTCGAACTCCGCCGTCAACATAATCTTGAAATCGGTTTCTTTCGCTCCGCTTGCGGAAACATCCCTCACCGACGCTATTGTGTTGTACAAGTCAGCGTAATCCACATGGAACGGCACGTCTACTATGGCGGCGTTTTTTGCCTTGATGTTTGCCGTCCCGCCGTCAATGGCGCCGGTTGTCAAGACGCTGTCCGCTATAAACAGTTCCCAATCAATGCGCGGAAACGGTATCGTGACAGGATACGGATTTTCCACCGTGATCCTGCACAAGCCGTCCGCGCCCGTAAAGGCGATTTCCGTAAATTCCACCGAATTGAGCGAAATAACGGGGTCTTTCATACGATCTCTCGTGGAGAGCGATTCGCAAGCACACAGACTTAAACTTACGATAAACAGCATCAAAAATTTTATTTTCACATTTTCTCCATAATAATATTAAGATAAAAAAGAAGCGTGAGGATTTCATCTTTTGTTGGAATGCGCGGGTGTGGCGCCTTCTCTTGAAAGGCGATATAATTTTTTATTTCACTTTCCCCGCTATTTTTTCTTTATTATTTCAAACCCGCAGTACGGAACAAGCGCTTTGGGAAGCCGCACCGAACCGTCTTCCTGCTGGAAATTCTCCAAAACAGCGACAATCGCCCGCGAGACGGCTATAGCCGTGCCATTAAGCATGTGGACAAACTTATTTTTACCGTCGTCGTCCTTGTATTTGACATTGAGCCGCCGCGCCTGATAGTCGGTGCAGTTTGACGTTGAGGTCACTTCCCCCCACTCGCCGTCGCCCCGACCGGGCATCCACGCTTCAAGATCCCACTTGCGGTACGCTGGCGCGCCGAGATCGCCGGTACAGGTGTCGACGACCCTGAAGGGTATTTCAAGACTGGAGAAAATTTCCTCCTCAACAGAGCGCAGATACTCGTGGAGTCCGTCCGATTCTTCCGGCAGGCAGCATACGAACATTTCCAGCTTGGTGAATTGATGAACGCGGTACAGCCCTTTGGAGAACTGCCCGGCGGCTCCGGCTTCCCGCCTGAAACAATGGGAAAGCCCCGCCATTTTAAGCGGAAGTTTGTCCTTTGCGATGATCGTGTTGGCATAATAGCCGCCCAGCGTGATTTCGGCGGTTCCCACAAGGCAGGCGCGTTCTCCTTCAAGGGCGTACACATTGGATTCGGCGCCCCTCGGATTAAAGCCTATGCCCTCAAGCACTTCTTCTTTGGCGACATCGGGCGTAATGAAAGGGGTGAAGCCCTTTTTTTTCAAAATATCAAGGGCGTAACGCACAAGCCCCAGTTCCAGAAACACGCCTTCGTTTTTGAGGTAGTAAAATTTGACGCCAGAAACCTTGGCGGCGGATTCGAAGTCGATGATATCCAACTCCTGTCCAAGCTGCACATGATCTTTGGGCGCAAAGTCGAATTTCACCGGCTCCCCTATGCGCTTGACTTCCAAATTGTCCTTGTCTTCCTTGCCGGCTGGGGCGTCAGGATGCGCCATGTTGGGGATGCGGCGGGCTTCGGCGCTCAAATCCGCATCCACTTTTGCCAGTTCCGCTTCGGTTCCGGCGATGTCTTCCTTGAGTTTTTTACCCTCTTCGATGAGAGCGGAACGTTGTTCATTTTCCAGCTTGCTCTTCATGGCGGCCGCGTTTGCGTTCCGTCGCCGCTGCAACTGCTGAAGCGCGGTGGACACTTCCGTCCGTCGGCGGTAAAGGGACGCAACCGCGTCCGCGTCCGCTTGCATAAACCGGACGGCAATGTTTTTTTTAACCGCTTGGAGGTTTTCCACAATAAAATGATAGTCTAACATGGCGTAATTCTACCAATGGCTGGGAAATATTTCAAGAGGCGGGGCTGGACGGGGATGAGTATGCCGGGCGCATCTAAAAAATAGGAGAGAGCCTTGCGCTTCTCTGTCTGATATTGACGTTCCTGTTAAAATTTTGTATACTATTATATGAGCTTTTTAAATATTAAAAGGTTTGAAAACTCATGTCTAAAATTTTTATATACAAGAGGAAATCCGTGACCATATCAAAAGAAATCACCCGTCTTGATCACTCCCGTATAAAACTGGCTGTTTCTATCGGAAAAGATGACGTTGTGTTGGAATATGATGCTATTCTAAACGATTTTAGTAAAGATATTCAAATTCCAGGTTTCAGAAAGGGAAAAGTCCCAAAAAATGTGATTGAACGCAAGCTCGGACCCGCGCTGGCAAGCGATGTTACCGGACAGATTATTGAACGCGCGATGGAAACCGTTTTTCAAGACGAATCCTTCCCCAAGGAAGATATGCCGCTCGCTTATTCGACGCCCGCTCTTGAAGGAGAGCCTTCAAACATTACATTGGGCGAGGATTACACGTTTACGGTAACCTACGATGTATTCCCGAACATTACGATGGGGCAGTACGCGGGGTTTGAAATTGAGACGCCTGATGTCCGCATTATGGATGAGGATGTCAACCGAGAATTGGAAGCGGTGCGCGAGCGGAACGCCGTTGTTCTTGACAAAGATGACGCCGCGCCTGCGGCGAAAGGCGATGTAGCTACGGTAAACTACTGCGAGATGACCGAGGAAGGCGAGGTTGAGAAAAACTCGGAGCGCGAGGACTTCGTGTTTACCATTGGCAGCGGACGCAATCTTTTCAAATTTGACGATGATCTCATCGGTATGAAAAAAGGCGAGACCAAGCGGATTGAGAAAACCTTTGCGGAAGACTTTGAAGACAAGGATTTGGCCGGAAAAACCAAAAAAATCCGTGTTACGCTTATGAACCTGAAAGAAAGAAAACTGCCCGATCTTGACGATGAGTTGGCGCAGGATGTTGACGAGAAGTTCAAGACCTTGGACGATCTCAAGAACAGCATCAGGGAGCGGCTGGAACACGATCTTGAACATCGATTGAAAACCATCAAGATCAATGCGTTGCTGGAAAAAATAATGGAAAATACGCCGATTGACATTCCCGAAGCCATGCTTCGGGTGCAGCTTGACGCCCAGTGGCGGAATTTCGCCCGTCAGTTGAACGTACCTGTTGATACGGTCAAGGAGAATATCGCTAAATCCGAGAAGGGGCTTGATGAATTTGAAGCGCTCTGGAGACCGGAGGCGGCGAAGGCGCTCCATTCACGCCTTGTCATTGAAACGCTGATGAAAGATTTGAATATTGAAGCGACGGAAGAGGATGTTGAAAAAGCGCTTGAACATCAGGCGGCGCACAGCGGGCGGAGCCTTGATGAAATCAAAAAAAACTACGAACAGGAAAATATGAAATCCTATCTTGAGGATGACATTAAAGAAAACAAACTGTTCGATCTTCTGCTTGCGAAAAATACCATCAAAAGCGGCGGCGAGAAGGATTATCTCACGATCATGGAAGAAAAGGGATAATCAATGTACGAACAAATGAACAGCCTTGTGCCTATTGTTGTCGAGCAGACGGGCATGGGGGAACGCTCTTACGACATTTACTCGCGGTTGCTTAAAGACAGGATTGTATTTCTTGACGGCGAGATCACCGATCTTTCCGCAGATTTGGTGGTGGCGCAACTTTTGTTTTTGGACAGCCAGGATACCGAAAAGGATATCAACCTGTACATCAATTCACCAGGCGGTTCCGTAACCGCCGGATTAGCCGTCTACGACACCATGCAGTATGTAAAGAGCGATGTACAGACCATCTGCATTGGGCAAGCGGCGAGCATGGCGGCGCTCATTCTGACTGCGGGCGCCCAGGGCAAGCGCATGGTGTTGCCGTCTTCGCGGGTGCTGATTCATCAACCGTGGGGCGGCGCGCACGGGCAGGCGTTGGATATCGGGATTCAATCAAGAGAGATCGTCAGGTTGAAAAAGCTGACCATTGAGATTTTTGCGCGGCATACCGGCAAGGACGCCGAAAGGGTCGCTTTGGATATGGAGCGGGATTTTTACATGCTGGCGGATGACGCGGTCGCTTATGGCATAGCGGATTCTATCTTGAAAAGGGAAAAAAATGGCAAGGCTTCGTAGCAGTGGTCGGGAAGAAAATACATGTTCTTTTTGCGGGAAAAGCGGCGATGCATCACGGCGGCTTATAGCAGGTCCGCGTGACATTTACATCTGCAATGAATGTATAGAGTTATGCAACGTCATTCTCTTCGATGAAGCGGGCGACGCTTCATCCAAGTTTACCGAAGAAATTCCGGCTCCCAAAGAAATCAAGGATTATCTTGATCAATTCGTGATAGGGCAGGACAGCGCGAAAAAGGCGTTGTCCGTTGCGGTGTACAACCACTATAAGCGTATAGCGAATCCAAGAAAAGAGACCGGCGATGTTGAAATTGAGAAATCCAATGTGCTGCTGATAGGCCCGACTGGCACCGGAAAGACATTGCTTGCGAAAACCTTGGCGCGCAAACTCAAGGTTCCTTATGCTATTGTGGACGCCACCACCCTTACCGAAGCGGGATACGTGGGCGAGGATGTGGAAAATATCCTTTTAAAGCTTATCCAGAACGCGGGCAACAACATAGCGGCGGCTGAACGAGGCATCGTGTACATTGACGAGATCGATAAAATAGCCCGCAAGGGAGAGAACATCTCCATTACGCGGGATGTTTCCGGCGAAGGCGTACAGCAGGCGTTGCTTAAAATTATAGAAGGAACCATCGCCTCGGTGCCGCCGCAAGGCGGACGCAAGCATCCGAATCAAGAGATGCTCCGCATTGACACCACGAACATCCTATTTATCTGCGGCGGGGCTTTTGTGGGGCTTGATAAAATTATCGAACAGCGGATTGTGCAGCGGCCCATGGGTTTTGGCACGGATATCTCCGACCGTTCGGAGAAAAACCTCAAAAAACTGTACGACGCCCTTCACCCCGATGATCTCATTCATTTCGGCATGATACCGGAATTTATCGGGCGGCTTCCCATCGCGGTAAGCCTTGACGAGCTTAAACTTGACGATCTGAAACGAATCATCACCGAGCCGAAAAACGCCATTGTCAAGCAGTATCAAGCGTCCATGTCGTTTGACGACGTACAACTTGAATTTACCGAAGAAGCCATTAATGCAATCGCCGGCACGGCCATCAAACAAAAAACCGGCGCGCGAGGCATTCGATCCATTGTGGAAAAGCTCTTGACGGACATCATGTTTGAAATCCCTTCAATGCGGGGACGGGAACACATGAAGGTTGTCATCACAAAGAATACGGTGGAAAAATTGACGCCGCCTGAGATTGTTTCCATTCAGAAAAGCGCATGAAATTCTCTGGCGCCGCGAAGTTTTTTTCCGGCTTGGCTGGTTCAAAAAGTTCTGCGCCGGCGACGGAAGCGTTTCCTCTCCTGCCGTTGCGAGAGTTGGTGCTGTTTCCCAATACCGTACTTCCCGTGTTTATCACCTATAAGGCGGGTATATGCGCCATTGACGAGGCGCTCAGACGGGAACGCCGGCTTTTCGCCGCGTGCGTCAGGAATATGGAGACCGGCGAGACATATCCGGCGGGTACTGTCGCCAACATTGTTCAGCATCTGAAATTGCCGGACAACAGCTACCGCGCGGTGTTGCAGGGTGAGTACCGCGCTACTATTGACGCAAGCGCCCAACGGCAGGAAGTGGCGTTGGTAAAAGTGTCGCCCATCGGCGCCGCGGAAGGCGAGGATTACCCGGTGATTATAAACGCGCTTATGAGGAGCGTTCAAAAATCCTTTAGCCAATACGCCGGATTCACCAGAAAAGTAAGCGCTGAAACCTTGGTCGCCATTGAAAAATCCGAACGCGCCGAACACATGGCAAACATTATATGCAACAGCATTTCTCTTAAACCAGAAAAAAAAGCGGAGCTTCTGTCGATTGCGGACGCACGGGAACGGCTTGAAGCGCTCCTTGAAACGATTGAAATTGAGAATGAAATTTTCGGCATACAGAAAAACATTTCCGGCAATGTCCGCAATCGTATGGAAAAGATTCACCGTGAATATATCCTCCGCGAACAGTTGAAAGAAATAAACAAGGAACTTGGCAAAGATACATCTATTGACGAGTTCGCCGATCTGGAACGCGCTATAGAGAACAGAAATCCGGGAGAAGAAGTTCTTCTAAAAGCCCGCAAGGAATTGGCGCGTCTTCGGAAACTCCAGCCCTTGTCCCCGGAATCCGGCGTGATTCGCACCTACCTTGAGTGGCTGGCGGATCTACCGTGGAGCGAAGCCAGCGATGATGTGACGGATTTGGCGCGCGCGGAGAGGATACTCAACGAAGATCATTACGCCATGAAAAAGGCGAAGGAGCGGATCATAGAATTCATCGCCGTTCACAACTTGTTGCGTAATGAGGAAGAAACCAACAGAGAAGCGGCGCGTGAAGCCGAAGATCACGGCATGATGCGGCGCGGCGCGCAAGATTTTTCCGTAAAGGGTCCCATACTCTGCTTTGTCGGACCCCCAGGCGCCGGCAAGACCAGCCTCGGCAAATCCATAGCCCGTTGCTTGGGCAGAAAATTTGTGCGCATGTCCCTGGGCGGCGTACGGGACGAGGCCGAAATTCGGGGACACCGCAAAACCTATGTGGGCGCCCTTCCCGGCAGGATCATCCAATCCATGCGCAAGGCGGGCAGCGTCAATCCCGTATTTCTCCTTGACGAGATAGACAAGATGGCCGGCGATTTCCGGGGCGATCCGGCGTCCGCCTTGCTTGAGGTGCTTGATCCCGAACAAAACGCGACGTTCATGGATCATTACCTTGAAGTCCCCTACGATCTTTCAAAGACGCTTTTCATCACAACGGCGAATTCTCTGCACACTATACCGTATCCGCTCCTAGACCGCATGGAAATCATCGACATACCAGGATACGGTGAAAACGAGAAGCTTGCCATTGCAAAACAATTTTTGGCGCCGAGACAGCTTGCGGAAAACGGCTTGAAAGATGCGAAAATCGTTTTTAAAGATGAAACTATCCGCGAAATAATTCGACACTGGACGATGGAGTCCGGCGTACGGAGCCTTGAGCGGGAAATCGCCCGCTGTACGCGGCGTCTTGCGCGGTACGCGGTTGAAAAAGGCTTCGGCGCCCCAGATAGCGGCGTTGGCGGCGAAGCCGGTCTTGACAGCGGCGCGTCCACTGGCGTTGCAAAAAGAAAAAAACTCTCCGAATTCAAAAAAACGGTAAAGATAGCGGATTTGGAAAAACTGCTCAACCGCCGGAAATACAAGGACGATGTAGTGTTCAAGGAGGCGCACATTGGCGTCTCCTATGGGCTCGCGTGGACGGAAACGGGCGGCGCTATGTTGCCAGTCGAGACCGTCTGTTTTCCTGGTTCCGGCGAACTCATCATTACGGGCAATTTGGGCGATGTGATGAAGGAGAGCGGACGCATAGCCCTTTCTTATATTAGAAGCATACAGCCAAAGTACAAATTTAAGCAAAATATAGCTAAAACCGATTTCCACATTCATGTGCCGGAGGGCGCTATTCCCAAAGACGGACCTTCGGCGGGCATCACGCTTGCGTCTTCACTGCTTTCGAGCCTGCGCCAGATTCCGCCCAAGCCGCGTGTCGCCATGACCGGAGAACTTACGCTCACCGGGCGCGCGCTTCCCATAGGCGGGCTTAAAGAGAAGCTGCTCGCCGCAATACGGAACGGCATGGAGATGGCTCTTATTCCAGCCGGCAACAAGGAAGACTGGGAAGATTTGGACAAGGATATACACGCCTCGCTGTCTGTTGTATTTATCGAAAACGCTGAAGACGCTTTCCGCGCGCTGTTTAATGAGGACGCATAGATACGCGCCTAATCGAGCGGAATCGTCCCGCTTGTCAGGCGCCGCTGATAGAAATTGCATCTCCCCCGAGTCAGCGGGATATCCGGCGGGAAGTTCTGGAAGGCTTGTGAAAGAGACAGCCGGTTTGAGTTTTTTTACCCCAAGATCCAGATTTTGAACCTCGACCGCCTCGTCATTACCCCCGCTAACGCTCCTTCAAACCGAATTATCCTTGTCCACATCCTTGATAATTCGCTTTTTTACCGAACCCGTTCCGCCTGGCATGGAACAATCGGAGCTTTCTACTCCAATCGTTCCATGCGGAATAGAACAATCGTCCATTTAATCCTCCGTATGTTGGGTGTCTGCCCGGAAAACCTGATGAGATGGAGAGGGGAAGCGGGGCGGGGCGCCCGAATATATGGATGAGGTGGTTGTGAAGGATATTGAGGCAAGCCACCCGCGCCGACACTCCGTTCAAGAATTGACTTTCTCTCAGGCTCGACATCCCGATTACGGGATAAGCGATGAAATCAAGGCGTTGTTGCCGCAGATAAGCGTCATGGAATCAGCTATTTTGCTAAAACCGGTGAAGAAGGCTTTTGCGGATAAAGAGGGGAAAAGTGTACGTTCAAAACGGCTCCCGTCAGGGGATAGTCAGGATGGAACGGCTAGGGTTTGGTTTCCGGGCAACCGCCCTTTTTCGATATGCAAGAATCATCAGTGACCATGGTCGCCTTCTTTGAAATGAAGTCTAACGCGACAAGGGCATTATACCGCCTGCGGCTGGGAAATGGTTTACGAACCGTCGAACTTTCCCCTATATATAGCCCAGAAAATCACATCCCATGACAAAATGCGGCGCCTCTAAATGCAGAAGGGAAATTTCCCTTTTCTTTGCCCTGTCCATTAGAGGCTTTAAAATCGTATGATAAAACCAGCGGCGCTTTTGACCGTCCGCTTTGGCCGGCGAAGAACCGCTTTTTAACTGTTTGATTTTTTTCAGCGAATTCCCAACTACGGTTCGGTGAATCTTAATCCCATATCCATCTTTGCGCTTGGGACAACAACCGCGCTTAAGGTTTTCGCGCCAGAATCGACAGCCAGTCTTCAAACAACCACTGTTCGTCAAATAGTATAGCCGGATCGAATGAACTACGGAAGCGATCATATAAGGCCATATTTTCATCTGTAGGTTTGCCATGGCGCGCTTGTTCAATAATAAATCCTACCGAAGCGACCATGGATATAACTTCCCCGCATGTCACCTTATTTAGTTCGTGAAATTTATCCATCGACCACGAATCAATGCCTGCGTTGTGACGCCGCTCTTCAAAACCAAGTCGAAGATGATCCCAGGGATCGGTATCCGCAGGAAACCACTGGAACAGATGATGGCCCACCGGGCTATAATATAAAGGACACGTATCGATAAAAAAATGCCCCCCGGAGGCATTCGTATGCGTATTTTATAAATCGTTCAGGCGTTGGAACATGTTCCATCGAGTCAAGCATCATCGCATAATCGAACGATTGCGGCGCAAAGCGGGACTCGAATATGTTGGCCTCAAGCGACAGCGCTTTTTTCGGATCCACCCCTTGCGCAATACAAAGATCGGGGAATTCACGTACATCATACTCATGTCCGAACTCAGCGAAATTTCGATCTACGCCAACCGCAAACGTCGCGCCATGCTGTAACGCCGCTATAACGCCATTCCCTGTACCGCAACCTATATCCAGCATACGGCCATGTCGGACATCTTCCGGAAGAAACCATTTGATTTTTTCGTAAGCATGTTTCACACGGTCGCGCATATTCTCCGTATCAGAAAATAATTTCATATTTCCAGTCATAATAACCCCTTTTTAATGAATATATATTTTGTATGATACGAGGAGATAAGGATGTCAAGATGATCTCTAACAACACGTTCCCACTTGTTCGTGCGCCTTGATCTTTATACAAAAACCGGGTATTGTTTCAAAACAATTGTCGTCAATGACTAAAACCAGCATAAAAGAGGAGCAGTATGGGTGATCCGAAAGGGTTTTTGAAAGTGCCGCGCAAGACCGCCGGCTACAGGCCCGTTGAAGAGCGCATAAATGATTATAGTGAAGTGGAGCTTCAATTGACTGAAGAGGAGCGCCGCGCCCAAGCGAGCCGTTGCATGGACTGCGGCGTACCGTTCTGCCACTGGGCGTGTCCGGTGTCCAATGTCTGCCCGGAATGGCAGGACAGGCTTTTCAGGGGCGACTGGTACGGCGCGTGGGTTGCGCTTGAACATGAAAATCCGTTTCCGGAATTCACCGGGCGCGTGTGTCCCGCGCTTTGCGAGGCCGCCTGCGTACTCGGTTCCAATGACGAGCCGGTCACCATCAGGCAGAATGAATGTTCTATCATAGAAGAGGCGTTTGAAAGAGGCTATGTCAAGCCGCGCCCTCCAAAAACACGGAACGGAAAAAAGGTCGCCGTGGCCGGCGCAGGACCCGCCGGGCTTTCCGCCGCGTATTTCCTGAACCGCGCCGGGTTCTCGGTGACGGTGTACGAAGCGGATCGCAAGGCGGGCGGCTATCTGCGGTACGGCATCCCGGACTTCAAACTCGATAAAAGTTTTATTGACAGGCGCATCGCCATAATGGAAGAAGAAGGCGTTGTCTTCAAAACAAACACGCGCATCGGCTCCGGACGTTTCGGATTTGGCGCTGACGGCGCGGATGCAACTGTGGTCAGCGCGAAAGACCTTGAGCGCGAATTCGACCTTGTACTCCTCACCATCGGCGCGCGCGAAGCGCGGGATATCGTCGCGCCGGGCCGTGAAAACACGGGCATTGTGCAGGCGCTTGACTTTCTTTCCCTGCAAAACAGAACCGTAGCCGGAGAAAAACGTCCCATGCGACCCATTTCGGCGTACGGCAAACGGGTTGTAGTCATCGGCGGGGGCGACACCGGGTCAGACTGCGTGGGAACCAGCAACCGCCAGGGCGCGGTGAAGGTGACGCAGATCGAGGTGTTGCCCAAGCCGCCTGAACACCGTCCGCCGGAAGAGCCGTGGCCCCTTTGGCCCAGGGCGCTTAAAACGTCCAGTTCCCATCAAGAAGGCGGCGAGCGTCTATGGTCAATCAACACCAAGTCGTTCATTGGTAAAAAGGGCGCCGACTCCGTAGGATCCGCCGGAATCGTGGTTGATGCGGTTAAGGCGTGCCGCGTTGATTGGACGTTGAAAAACGGCAAATGGACGATGAGTGAAATCCCTAATTCCGAATTTGAAATCGGCGCGGATCTCGTGCTTTTGGCGATGGGCTTCACCCATGTGGTGCAGGAAGGCGTCGCTCAAGACCTTAATCTTGCGTTTGACGAGCGCGGCAACATTCGCACCCAGGGGAGTTTTCACACGTCGAATCCCAAAGTCTGGGCCGCCGGAGACGCCCGTTCCGGCGCAAGCCTTGTGGTTCGCGCCATTGCGGATGGAAAAGCCGCGGCGCAGGCGATTATGAGAAAGTTCGGCGCGTAGATACGTGAGAAGCGCAGAACATGAGGCTGTTTTTGACGATGCGCCGCTCATTGTGGAATCCTTTTTTAGAATACGCATCTCCTCGGTGGTTGCTGTCACGCTCAGTTTTTATTCCGCACAGATACTTACTGTCGCTGTTCGGCGGTTTAGGTTCAGTATTTACCGTAGTCAACATGCCGCAAGCCGCCGTACTGCGTTCTTCTTTTATTCGCAGTGGGGTCTAATACCCCGCCGCTTGGGGCGGTTAAAAACAAATAAAAACAATGATAGAATGTGGGAATGAGCGAATATATACGTAAATCCCACAATGTATTGTCATGTCACATCGTATGTCCAGAAAATACAGGCGTATAGTCGTTAGCGAAGAGCTAGATAAAACGCTGGAAGAAGCGCGCGAGGAAATCGGCGGGAGGCATGGGCTGCGATTTTTGGAGATGGGGGCGGAAGGGGATCGCGCGCGTTTTCCGGCGCAATCAGTTCCCGCATAT
>JAITIK010000155.1 GCA_031279555.1 Treponema sp.
GCTGGCAAGCGTTGTTTCGTTCATTCCACCCCTCTCCTTTCGGGTTTTTGTCTGGCAACTTGGCCATATCAGAAGACGGGTGTTTTTTCTATATCCCCCTTAAAACTCGAAATTCGGCCGAAAATATAGAAGCGGGTAGTAAATAGGGGAAAGAGTATCCCGCCGTAGAGAATGCGGAAAGGTTCCAATGGTATGTTCAGCGGGAACAACAAGTTTTTTCTATCACCGTCATTGTTCCCATAGTCTCTATCTCCTTATTCGCACATGGGGTTTGAAAAACGCGATTCAGGAATTTCAAAACCCAATGCGGAGTTTTTACACCGCAGAACGGGTCCTTAAAAATCCGGTTGACCTTCTTCAGCATATAAGGCATACTATGCAAAACTACGTCTAAAAGGAGGCTCCATGACTCAGGACTGGCTTTCGGAGCCGCAAACCAAGTCTGCGGCGCGGGATTTGCGCGCAGATCGCGCCAAGACCATATCGGCGCGGCGCAAAGAAGCGTTTGATGTATCCTCGGCGTTTATGCTGGACTTCAAGCGTCGTTATTTTTTCGCTCCGCCTCTAACTTGCCCGGATACCATCTCCTTGAATATGAAAACCTCAAGACTGCGTATCCGCCTCAGAGGATTCTCTTGTCCCCAACCGGATTTCATCTGATGGATACGAGTGTAAAAATATGAAGAGGCGTGTGAAAAACCTTTTGTTTTTTTTCTGTCTGCTCGCGGCCGTTGCGCATGGGTATGCGGAAAGCGCATTCACCTATGACATGATAAAAGACATCGCCATCGGTTCAGTGGCGCTTGGTGTGTTTGCCAGCCCTTTCTTTGTGAACAACGAACCTGAACAGGCGCCCAGCGCATTGGACAAAACCACTGTCAATGCGTTTGACCGGTCTCTGATGTTCCCATACAACAAACCGTTGGATCTCACAAGCGATTTCGGCGTATACGGGCTTCTTGCGCTGCCCGCGCTGTCTCTTGCCGGCAATTTCACTGACAAAGAGGCGTTGCTGACCTACTCCGTCATGTACGCCGAAGCCGTTCTCCTCACCTTCGGTACAAAAGAACTCCTGAAGAACGCCATAATCCGTTTCCGCCCATACACCTATGCGGGCGGCGTCCCCGCCGGATTGGAAGACGATTATTACAACAGCTTTCCGTCCGGCTCAACATCTCTCGCGTTTCTATCCGCAGGCTTTTTAAGCGCCACTTTTTCCGCGGAACACCCCGCTTCTCCTTTGAACGCGCCGGTTGTCGCCGGGGCGTATGCACTAGCCGTTGGAGTCGCGGCTTGCCGCATCTTCTCAGGCAGCCATTTTCTTACGGACGTTCTTGCGGGCGCGGCAATCGGCTCATTATACGGATGGGCGATACCCCTGCTGCACAAAAAACAACGTACGGAAAACAACGTATTTATAGCCATTGCGGGAAGGGGGGTTGTGGTGTCCATACGTTTTTAAAACACGAACGGAAGAGGGCGGACTCAATGATCGAGGCGAGGCTCCTGTCATAATCGCGGACAACAGCTGCGGCGCGCCTTTGTTCGCGCCGTTCGTGTCAAAAAAAAGGCGCATCCGGTTGAATGCGCCTTTCTAGCAGGGGTAGGACTCGAACCTACGACCTTCGGGTTATGAGCCCGACAAGCTTCCAACTGCTCTACCCTGCGATACAGTATGATTATATAATACATATGCGCCGCAAAAAAGTCAAGGGGTTATGGACATTTTATACGAGGGGTTTCATAATAATTTCGAAAATTTTGCGAAACCTCATACGCCTTCTACATGCGCGTGGACGCCGCAACGCCAGCGCTTGTATATCTTCGGTAAATATATTATATTATTAGTCATAAATTGGAGGCGTTATATGGACTGGCTGTATTCAGATACAGTGAAAGAACATTTCACAAATCCTCGCAATGTGCTGTTTGGCAATGAAGCGGCGTTTCCGGCTGACGGGCGCGGGCTTACCGGCAATATCAAGTGTGGGGATCAGATGCTCATGCTGCTTAAAATAAAAGACGATGTGATTACCGACGTACGGTGGAAGACGTATGGTTGCGCAAGCGCAATCGCGTCTACCAGTATGCTTTCTGAACTAATAAAGGGCATGGATATTGCCCAGGCGTACACTATTAAACCGGAGCATTTGGTTGAAAAACTGGGCGGATTGCCCGAACACAAGATACACTGTTCCGTGCTGGGCGACAAGGCGCTCCGCGCGGCTATCGACGACTATCTTGCGAAGACCGGCAGGGCGGGCATGCTTAAAGAAGCGGCGACCGAAATCTGCCGTTGCATCGGCGTTACGGACAAGGATATAGAAAATGCATTCCACAATGGGGCGCGTTCTTGGGAGCAGTTGCAGGAAGCGACCAAAATCGGTACCGTATGCGGAGGGTGCAAAAACAAAGCGCTGGAGTTGCTCCATGAATTTGAGCATATTTATGGGAAATGAAGGCAAAACGCGGCTGGTTTTTGATTTTCCCATTGTAACCATTTGTGAAAATCAGTATTATAGTTTATAAAAAGAGAAATCTCCAAAAACGTGAAACTGCGTTGGGATCGTATATCACTGCGGGACGCGGTGTTGACGGTTTTTGGAAGCTTTCACAACCATACTAGCAAACAGGAGAGTTTATATGGAACTGATGAAAAAGTTGTCTTCAAAAAATATTTTTGTGTTCAGCCTTGTGCTAATAGGCGTTCTTTTTGGATTTTTATTGGCTTTCTTTTCTTTCTCTTACTGGAAGCCGAATATGAATATAACGGCTCAGGCGGAAGAAAACAGGCCGGCTGTAATTCCGGCGGATGCGCTTTCCGTTGCGGAAGGGCTGCAGAACGCCTTTCGCTCCGTATCGGACAAAGTGTTGCCGAGCGTGGTGGAGATCAACACCGTATCAGTAACGAAACGGCAAACGCCGCGTTTCAACGGCATTCCGTGGGATTTCTTCTTTGGCCCCGAAAACGACAACGGCGACTCTTCGGAGGAGCGGGAATACCGCTCACAGGGGCTTGGCTCCGGCATCATAGTTCGCCAAGACAAGGAACTGTATTATGTACTCACCAACAACCACGTGATTGACGGGGCGACGGAAATTTTCGTTGTCATGAGCGCCGGCAAAGAGTACCCGGCGGTCCTTGTTGGGAAAGACGAGCGTAAAGATATCGCGATGATTTCCTTTAAGACAACCGATTCTTGGCCCATCGCCGTGTTGGGCGATTCGGAGTCGGTGAAAGTCGGAGACTGGGCGATTGCGGTGGGCAACCCGCTTGGCTATATGTCGTCCGTTACGATGGGCATTGTGAGCGCGGTTGGACGTAGCGGGGGGCCGGCGAACAACATCAATGACTTTATCCAAACCGACGCTTCCATCAACCAAGGGAATTCGGGCGGCGCTCTGGTGAACATACGCGGCGAGGTGATCGGCATCAACACATGGATCGCCACCAGCAATGGCGCCGGCTCCATGGGGCTTGGTTTTGCCATTCCGATTAATAACGTGAAGCGTTCTATTGATGAATTCATTTCGAAAGGCGCCATCAGTTACGGCTGGCTTGGCGTGTCGCTCACCAACGCCGATAAAGAGCTGCTGAAGGCGCTTGGCGTTCCCGAAGGGCAGCGCGGCGCGTTCGCTTCCCAGGTGTTCCTCGATTCTCCTGCGGACAAGGGCGGCATACGGGCGGGAGACTTTATCACTGCGGTAAACGGCAAAGATGTGAGAGATACGAACCATCTTACTCTTATGGTAGGCGACTTAAAACCCGGGGACAAAGCTGAATTCGCCCTGTTCCGGGACGGAGCGGCGCGGAAGTTTACCGTTACCATAGAAGAACGCACCAATGACGTGGCGTCCGACAACAAAAAATTGTGGCCTGGCGTGTACGTGTTGCCGATTACCACTGAACTCAGCGATGCGCTTAAACTTGATAAAAACGCCCGGGGACTGTACGTCGCCCAAGTGTATACCCAGACGCCCGCATCGGTCATCGGCTTGCAGCGCGGCGACCGGATTTTAGCCGTAAACGACAAACCGGTGAATGACCTGACGAGCTTCTACAAAATACTCCGTGAAGAGACGGGCAAAGAACTGTGGTTCTCCTTCATACGTGGCGAAGCCACGCTGGAATCTCCTAAGTTTAAGCGGTAGGTTTTTGAGGGCGCGCTGTTGCATAAACAACACGCCCTATTGCGGAAAAAGTGGATGTGGATAAAGAAATGATTTCAAGCGAATTTAAAACCTTTCTGATAGAATTGTTGACTTCATGGCAAGTGATCGCGGCGACCATAGTCATAGCGTTGTATGTTGCGTTGGTAAACTATGTAACCCATTTCAACCCTGAAAACAAACGCAAACAGCCAAAACCCAAGCCAAAGGTCAAAGAAAAGAAAAAAGAGAAGGTAAAAAAGGCGCATAAGAAAAATAAAAAAGAGGATGAAGAAGACGAAACGCTGGAAGAAGAAGAGTAATATCCAAAACAACTTCTCCGCAAACTGGTGACATTATGCGGCAATTTATAAAAAGAGCCTTGCAAAAATTAAATAAACTGAGGTCCGAGCAAGTGGGAGCGTTGCTTGTCTCAGCCGCCGATGAAATCGACCGGCTGGAGACCGTGCTTGATTCGCTGAGGGAGGGCGTTCTGGTGTGCGACGGAGATCATTGCCTCATCATGGCGAACCGGTGCGCCAAACGCTATCTGCCCATTTCCGGGGAGGATGAAAAAAGTGAAAAAAACAAGCCGCCCGTCTGGAGCATGATCCGCGACGAGAAAGTGCCGCCGTTTCTCAAACATGTTCTTGAAAGCGGAGACAAGGCGTTAGACAAGGAATTCTATGTTGAACATACGAATCAACTGCGTCTTTTAAGCCTGAGCGTACTACCGCTCGTGCAGGACGGACACGTTTCCGGCTCGCTCATCCACATAGAAGATATTACTGAAAAGCGGCGGCGGGAAGCCCGGATGCGGCGCATGGAGAGCCTCGCAAGCCTTACCAACATGGCGGCGAGCGTGGCCCATGAGATTAAGAACCCGCTCGGTTCCCTTTCCATTCACGTACAGCTTATCCAGAAAGCCTTAAACGCGCATAAGGAGCAGTTCCCCGAACACGCGGCGTTGTACGGCGCCTTTGAAAATTACCTTGAGATTATAAATGAAGAGATCGACCGGCTTAACCATATTGTAGTGGACTTTCTCTTTGCGGTGCGCCCCATGGATATTGAGCCGGTGGAAGGGGACGTCAACGCCTTTTTGAAGGAGATGTTGGATTTTGTCTCCTTTGAGTTGGAAGAAAACAATATTGAATGGAATGTTGATTTTCAGGAAGATTTGCCGTTGGCGCTTTTTGACGAGCGGTACATGAAACAGGCGTCGCTCAATCTGATAAAGAATGCCATCGCCGCCATGCCGGAAGGCGGCGTACTTTCCATAAAAACCGCGGCGAAAGATTCGGAGGCCATTATAACGGTTACGGATACGGGTGAAGGCATTTCCGAAGAAAATTTACCCAAAATTTTTGAGCCGTATTTTACCACCAAAGCCTCCGGTTCAGGGCTGGGGCTGACGCTGGTGTATAAAATCATCCACGAGCATAAGGGTGAAATCACGGTGAAATCAAAACCCGGAAGAGGCGCCAGTTTCATCATCAGTCTGCCCATAGTGCAGAAAGACATGCGAAGCCTGCCGGAGCCGCGGAAAGAAGGCGATGGACCCGTCGTAGAGTGGAAAGGAGTGTAAAACCATGAAATTCAGGCTTTTGATGGCTGACGACGAGAAAAATATCCGCGAAGGTCTTGCGGCTTCACTTGAAATGGACGGCTACGATGTGGTTGCCGCAGCATCCGGAGACGAGGCGCTCAAACGCTTTCAAAAGGGCGACATAGACCTCGTTATCACGGATCTGCGTATGCCCGGCTTGACCGGCGAAGAACTGCTGAAAAAGATTCTGGCGGAAAGCCCGGGAACGCCGGTCATTGTACTCACCGGACACGGCACCATTGAAAACGCGGTCGCCGCAATACAGAACGGCGCGTACGATTTTCTCACCAAACCGCCGAACCTTGATCATCTTTCCCACTTGGTCAAGCGGGCGCTTAAAACTCGCGAGGATGAAATTGAGTACCGCCGCTGGAAAGAAGAATCCGAACGCGACAAACAGTTCAAAACTATCATCGGCACGAGCGCGGCTATACGCAAAGTGTTTGATACCATAAGCCGAGTCGCCCCCTCAAAAGCGTCCGTGCTTATCACAGGCGAATCCGGTGTTGGCAAGGAATTGGTCGCAAATGCCATACACGAGCTTTCCCCGCGCAAAGACAAGCCCTGCATAAAGGTGCATTGCGCCGCTTTCACGGAAACGTTGCTTGAGAGCGAGCTTTTCGGGCATGAAAAGGGGGCTTTCACCGGAGCGGTGGCGCGACGGCGCGGCATCTTTGAACGCGCCAACGAAGGCACGCTTTTCCTTGACGAAATCGGCGAGATAAACCAAAACATTCAGATCAAACTGTTGCGGGTGTTGCAGGAACGAAAATTCGAGCGTGTGGGAGGAGGCGAGACTATAGAAACCGATGTTCGCGTTGTTGCGGCTACGAACCGCGATCTCAAAACGGAAATTGAAAAAGGAACGTTTCGTGAAGATCTGTATTTCCGGCTCAACGTGGTGAACATCGAAGTGCCGCCGTTGCGCGAGCGCAAGGACGATCTGCCGTTGCTTATTTCAGCGTTTTTGAAGAAATTCGCAATGGACAACGCAAAATCCATTGAAGGCATTGACGAGCGCGCCCGTTCCATCCTCTTTACCTATGATTGGACCGGCAACGTGCGGGAATTGCAGAACTGCATAGAAAGCGCGGTCGTCATGGCGAGGGGAAAACTCATAACTGTAGACGACCTGCCGCCCACTCTGCGTTCATTACAAGGAAAGAATGACGAGGGCTGGATATATATTCCGCTCGGCTCCACACTTGAGGAAACCGAGAAGATCGTGATTCGAGATACGCTTGCGGCGCATCAAGGGAACAAGAGCAAAACCGCCGAAGTTCTTGGCATCGGCAGAAAGACCCTGCACCGGAAACTGGATGGCTGGAGTGAAGAATCGCCGCCAAATGGCATCACTGGATAAATCCCGGCGCGTGTTCACACTACGGAGCTTTTCTCCAAACGCGAACGTGCGTTCAGCGAACGTACGTTCGGGTTAGTTTTGAGAAAAGTTTTTGAAAAAGCGGTCTAAAGGCGGCTTTCCCAAAACTGTCGCTCCGCGCGTTTGGGGAAAAGCCGATTATATCGTAAATGAATATCCCCACCGCAGAGGAGCGCGAACCACAAGTACGGCGGGACGTTAAACCCCATTGCCAATAAAGCGAAAATACGGCATACTTACAACGGTTATGAAAGATCTGAAGAATATTTTGATCTTATGCGTATTTTGTTTGCTTGTGGGCGTCTTCGCCTTTATTGTTATCCGTATACATGAGAGTAGAGAGGAAGCGAGGAAAAGAAACAGTTTGTTCATCAATCTGAGAGATTTTCCTGTTTATATAAAAAAAGGATACACGGGCGCGGCTATGCGCGCTCAGGCTGATCTGAATTCCGGCGCGTGGATAAAAATATCAGCCGGGGAGGAAAACGCGCCGCTGTACATTAAAGCGCTCTTTCCCAACGCCAAACGGATGTTTCTCTCTCCATTCGCCGCACAAGAGGAGGCGTATACTTATATCATCAGTTTTCAACTTGACACGCAAACCATGATGAAGATCACCAGTAGCAAGCGGGAAATAGCCGGCGTCTTTCTGGCGAGCATCGGCGACAACTGGGAAATTTCCTTGAACGGGACCCTGCTTAAATCGGAAATGCATATTGACAAGAACGGAAAAATCGCATCTCACCGCAGTTACCGGAAAGTGTATTTTCCGGTTGACAATTCCCTTTTTCTCGCCGGAGAAAACCAGCTTACCTTTAGAATCATAGGCAGTCCCGATGACATCAATACGGGTTTCATGTACACAACTCCCTACATAATAATGGATTACAATGAAATACCGAAAAACAACGACGCCTTGACCGTGGCCCTGTGCGCCGTTTACATTTTTATGGGCGCGTACCATTTGGCGCTGTTCATAACACACAAAAAAGACATATACGTTTTCCCCTATTCCTTGTTCTCCACTATGCTCGGCGTTTATTTTTTCGCAAGAACAACCGCAATCTACACATTCATTCCGAATTCAGCCATTGTCCGCCAGATTGAAACCAGCGCATTATACATGATTGCGCCGATTTTTGCGGCTTTTTGTGAATTGCTTACAAAGCCTTCCGGCGCCCTGTCGCTTCCTATTAAGATATACTGCATATTCAGCGCGATCATTATTGTTACACAGGCGCTTTTCTCCCAGCCGTTCCGTGACGATACGCTTTTACTCTGGCAAATAGCGGGATCAGCCGCCATGGGGCGCACTTTTTATTATCTTATTTGTTTCTTTTCGGATGCGGTAAAAAAACAGCGGGCGTCGACCGCCATAAAACTGCCATTTAGAGCGTATCTGCATATTCTAGCGCAGACGGATTTTGGCGTTCTTTTTATCGGTTCCTCCGTACTGTTGCTCACCGGTATTATCGACCTATTGAACGCTATAGTCTTCCGCATTGACATCCTTATTTCCATATACAGCTTCTTTTTGTTTACGGTTGGCATCTCGTTTTTACTTGCGCGGAAATTCAGGTATCTATACGACCGGGTCGCCGATTTGCAGAACGCTATTTTGAAAACTTTGGCGGAACTGGTTGAGTACCGCGACACAGTTACCGGCGGTCATATTGAGCGCTCCAAATTGCTGGTCGAAATTCTTACGAAAGCCATGCTGAAAGATCGCCGGTATTCCAAGATAATAAAGGATTGGGATATAGAACTGTTAGTTCAATCCTCCCAGCTTCATGACGTTGGAAAGATCGCTATCAGAGACAGCATACTTAGAAAAGAATCGGCGCTTACAGCCGAAGAATTCGAGGAAATGAAAAAACATGCGTCTTTCGGGGGCAAAGTTATTGAACAAATCGAAAACAGCGCGCCGGACAGCGATTTTTTGGAATATGCAAAAATATTTGCGGACGCTCACCACGAAAACTGGGACGGTTCGGGCTATCCCAACGGATTAAAAGCCGAGCAAATTCCGCTTCCGGGCAGAATCATGGCGATAGCCGATGTATACGACGCGCTCACCTCAGCGAGACCGTACAAGCGGGCGTTTTCACATGAGGAAGCGGTCGATGCCATCAAAAAAGAGCGGAATCGTAAATTTGATCCCGATCTTGTGGATATTTTTTTGTCGGTTCAGGAAGAGTTCAGGGCGGTTTCTCAGTCCAGCCGGTCTCAAGGAAAGCCGAAGCTTCTTGCGCGCCTGCGGCATCCCGCAACGCGCTGACGCCTATCTTCCCACTCCAATATATTTGAGACCCGCTCTCTCGACTTCTTCCCTCTTATAAATGTTCCGTAAATCAAAAAAGTAAGGGAGCATGAGCGCTTTCTTGATCTTATTCAAATCGAGGTTTCTGAATTGGTTCCACGGCGTAAGAATAGCGAGGGCATCCGCGCTTCTGGACGCTTCGTACTCGCTCCCCGCAAACGTCACCGAATCCTTAATGCCGGCAAGCCGCCATTCCGCTTCCTTCATTGCGGCGGGGTCAAAAAGGCGCAGCTTCGCGCCCGCTTCCGCAAGCCGCTCGCAGATGGCGATTGCGGGCGACTCGCGCATGTCATCGGTGTTTTGTTTGAACGCCAATCCTAAAATGGCGATGGTTTTCCCGTGCAAATCGCCCAGTTCAGTCTGTATCTTTTCCGCCATGCGGAGTTTCTGCCGTTCATTGGCGCTGATTGCGGCCTCGACAAGCGACAACGGTTCGCCATGCTCCCTGCCGATTTGCGCCAGCGCCCTGGTGTCTTTCGGAAAGCAAGAGCCGCCATACCCGGGACCCGGATGGAGGAATCTGGATCCTATGCGCCCGTCTCTGCCCACGGCTTTAGCCACATCCTGTACATCGGCGCCTGTTTTTTCGCACAAATTCGCAATTTCGTTGATAAAGGTTATTTTCAGCGCCAGAAAAGCGTTGGAGGCGTATTTTATCATTTCCGCGGATTCAAGATTGGTTTCAATGTATGGCGTCTCATTGAGGTACAGCGGCCGGTATATGTCTTTCATAAGGGAACTGGCCTTTTCACTTTCCGTACCGATAACCACACGATCCGGATGGGTGAAATCGTACACCGCAGTTCCCTCGCGCAGGAATTCGGGGTTTGAAACCACTTCAAAAGGTATCGCTGTTCCCCGCCGCGCCAGTTCTTCCTGTATCCATTCTCGCGCTTTGCGTCCGGTACCGATTGGAACAGTGCTTTTGTCAACAATGACCGTCCATTTCTCGATAGTGCGCCCGATTTCACGTGCAACCGATTCCACGTACCGCAAATCCGCGCTTCCGTCGGCTGCGGGCGGGGTGCCGACCGCAATAAAAACCGCTTCGCTCGCTTTTACCGCGCCGGAAAAGTCCGTGGTAAACGACAGCCTCCCTTCCTGCATGTTTCTTGCCACAATGCCGTCAAGACCCGGCTCAAAAATCGGTATAATTCCTTGCTTGAGAGCCTTGATTTTCTCATTGTCGCTGTCAACGCAGACGACCGTGTTGCCAAAATCCGCAAGGCATGCGCCCGATACGGATCCGACGTACCCTGTTCCTATCACCGCGATAGAGACCATCTTTCCTCCTATGCCACGGGTTTATAGCCCGTCTGCCATTTTTTTGAACATTTCATTTTTTTGGTACAATTCTTCGTAATTTCCGCTGTCAACAATAACGCCCTTATCCATCATATAAATGACATCGCAGTTTTTTACCGTGGTGATGCGGTGCGCCACCATGATGATGGTTTTCTTATGCCCAATTCGTTTGATGGCGTCCATGATCGCGCCTTCCGTAACCCCGTCCAACGCGCTTGTCGCCTCGTCGAGTATCAGTACCGTGGGGTTGTGGTACACGGCGCGGGCGATGCCAATACGCTGCCGCTGTCCGCCTGAAAGACGAATTCCCCGCTCCCCAATAACAGTCTCATATTTTTGCTCCAGTTCATTCTGCACAAAATCATGGATATTCGCCATTTTCGCCGCGTTCACGACATTCTTGTCATTTATCTTGTCCGGCGCGACGCCGAACGCGATGTTGTTCCGTATGGTGTCATCCGTCAAGTAAATGGATTGCGGTACATAGCCCAGATTCATCTGCCAGTTTTTCCGGTTTTCATTGGTTATTTCAACATCGTCAATAAAAATTTTGCCCTCTTGAGGCTCCAAAAGCCCCAGCATTATATCAATGAATGTTGTTTTTCCGCATCCTGTCGATCCGACCAGCGCCACCGAGGTGTTGGCTTTTATATGCAGGCTTTGGTTTTTAATCACTTTTTTTTCAGCGTTCGGATAAGAAAAAGCGATGCTCTCAAGTCTGATGCTATTATGAAAATCCAATCTCGGAATGTCGCTGGAAAGCGGGTCTCCTTCGGGAAGCCCGGCCAATGTACGGTGCAACTTGTCCAGCGTCGCCCGGTGATAGCGCAACCCCGTGAAACAGCGGTAAATTTTCTGTAAATTCGGCAGCAACCGGTACGCGCCGAATGCGTAAACGGTTAATGACGGCAGGAAATCTTCTATACGCCGCCCCATAGCTATCATAATGACAATAATGCCGACAATGCTGCCAAACGCGACCGTCTCCAGCAGAAATTTTGGAAGCTCGGAGACCGTGTCGTTTATCGCGTTGCTTCTCGCCACTCTTTTTGACGGTACGCTGAAAAGGTCAAGAAAAACTTTTTCTTTTCCCAATATTTTTACATCTTTTATCCCGCCGAATGTTTCAAGAACGTATTTATTCTTGAGAACGCTCAAGACGTAGCGTTCTTTTCCTTTCCGGTCGAGGAATTTCCTTATCGTATAGAAAATAAAAATATACAATAAAGAAAAAATGACGCTGATGGACAGCGCGATAAGGGGATCTACTATAATCAGCAAAATAATGACCGCAATGGAAATCACCAAACTTGCGATGAGATTTAAAACATTCAGCAGAATGTTGGAGATGAAATTGTTCACTTCGTTTAAAATTTGCTGGGTTATTGACGCGGTGTTTGTATTCAGGAAAAAAATGTAGCGCTGCCTCAGGTATTTTTCAAAAAGCCGCATTGAAATAGAATAATTTCTCTTTCCCGTATATGAATAGAGGACATAGTGAATAAAGGCGAGAGACAAGTTGCTTAACGCCAGAATGATCACGACGGCGACGCCGAACGCGATAATAAACTGCGTGTCCGAAGAAAAATGCAAAAAACTATACACTTTTTCCAAATAAACATTGCTGTGGATCATGCCAGCGTTTGACAATATCGCCATAAACGGGCCGATAGAGCCTATCCCGATTATTTCGATAAATCCCATAGCGAGAATCAAGAGAAAAATAAAACCAACCTGTTTTTTTTCACGGCTGTCAAGAATGTCGGAAATAAGTTTAAAATCAGGCATTTTTGTCCTCTAATAGTGGTGTCCAACGCCGATGAATATTTCATCGTACCCCGGCATTTTTCCGGTTTCAATTATTTTATTTATATTATAACCGACGCTTGCGCGCACATAAAAACTGCGCCAGGCGAGCGGAAAGACAATAATTTCAAAACCGGCCGCGCAGACTGGCGCCGATGAGAAACGGCTGTCTTTCCAGTCCGTATATCTTCCTTTGCCCCATGAAACCTCTTTTTTCCCCTGCAAAAGAGCCGCGTCAATAAACGGCGACACATGCATATCAAAATTAAAGTACCGTAAAGCCTTCACGCCAAACCATTCGGAAGGCGTGAAATGCAGGATTTGCAAAGGAAAATCAGCGTTTAACAGGAGCATAAACCCGCCGGTTTCCGCTATGAGCGTATTGTCCTTTATGCCGCGGAGATTGCCTCCAACTTCGGTATACGCGGGATACAATCCGCCTTTGAACTTATTGGTAAAAACCCACTGGTTAAACGACAACCGCCCGGAAACGCCGAAAAAAGAAGCGATTTTCTTATGCGCGCGCGCGCTAACGCTGTAATTGACAGTCCAATCGTTTCTATACATGTTATAAGTGTTTGAGTTGTCAATGGAAGCGTCCATTCCATTCCTGAAATTTTCAAGCCAATTTATTTTTCCAAAGACAAGGCTCTGGGAGAACGTTATGTCCGGCCCTTTCCTCAACTCGTCCATATCCGCGAAATTGTAGTTGATTTTTCCGGTAATTTTTGGAGTGTACGTTATTTCTCCGAAATCGCCGGCTTCAAGTCCTAAAGGGACTTTCCACGAGGCGCTCAATGCGCTTGACGTATAAAACGGAGCGAATTCGCCAAATTCTTCCTGATACACAGTATCGTTCTTTTCGTTGAAAATAAAACTTTGTTCAAAACAAACTGTAATTGTTGTTTTTCCCCAGGGAATATCCATTGAAACGCCTGTAGTATTTTTATAGTATAGCGGCTCTTCAAATGTGTACGCAAACTCATGATCAAAATTGAAATTCCATTGAAACCCCATGAATTTAAACGGCGTGTCAGAATCAATGCTGAAGGTTATGGAACCTCCCTCCCACGCCTGCTCTATGCTCTTGTCGCCGTCCCAGTGATCCTCGTCAAGCGTATAGCCGATATCAAAACGCAACGGATACATAGTGCCGAGAAAATTGTAGTCCCTGATTTTCAACTCCACATCAAGCCCTTCGCTGGTGCTGTACTTTGGCTCAGGCAGCGCAATAAAATTTATCGTATCAACGAGTTCCACCACAAGATGCGCCGGAATTTCACCGCCCTCTTCAGGCTCTCCCACAGTATAGGCGATGCGCACGGATTCCAGCACCCGTGTATTTAAAAGGGCTTGTTCTTTGTCCCTGATATATTTTTCCAGATTTGGTTTTCCGGCGATTTTTTCCCCTTCATTGATTTGCGCGGCGCGGGACGCAGCCCACGCTTTGGTGCGCCCCGTTATCTGAAACGTTACACTGCTGATATAAAAAACCGCCTGCTCCTCGTCCGCGCCAAGCTGCGTTTCACCTTCCTCTTCCTGAGCGTACAGCGGCGCCATCAGAAAAAAGGTTAAAAGACATGAAAAAAAACGATTGTCTCTTTTTTTCATGCGGCTTCTCCGTTGATAATATGGAGTATTCTTTCCGTCTCCGTTCTCTTATTTTTCTCTATAAAAACAACGCCGCAGCCGCGCCGTTCCGGTACGATAAACGCGAGCTTGCCCGCCGTTTTCTTCTTGTCATTAAAAAGCGCGTCCATGAAGCGCCCGGCGTCCTTCATGCAGGGGTGTGGCGCCCAGGTCTCATAACCAAATGAGAACAAAAGCCCGGTGATTTTTTCAGCGCGATCACGCCCGGTTACGCCGAGCGATTGCCCCAGATCGCAGGCGCGCGCTATCCCCCACGCCACCGCTTCCCCATGAGTGAGACGCCCAAGTCCGGCTGAGGCTTCCAGGGCATGCCCAAAGGTATGTCCAAGGTTCAAAAGCCTGCGCCGGGTTCCCGTCTCTTCCGGATCCTCTTCAACGATGCGCCCTTTTATTTCAACGGATCTCGCTATACACGCGAGCAGTTCACCTCGCAGGAAACTGTCTTGTAAAATATTCGCCGGAAAATCCGGTGAGGAGAATGCGCCTTTCAGACGTCCGATGCGGTCAAGAAAATCGTCGTCACTATCCAAAACGGCGGTTTTTAAAAGTTCGGCGAATCCGGATTTCCATTCCCGTCCGGACAGTGTGGACAAGCTTTCCAGCGGCATGATGACAAGCGGGCTTGGATAAAAAGTTCCGACAAAATTTTTTATGCCGAAAAGATCAAAGCCGGTTTTGCCGCCCACAGCGGCGTCAACCATGCCAAGCAATGTGGTGGGCGCCAGCGCGAGTTTTGCGCCCCGCATGTACACTGAAGCCGCGAACGCCGTCATATCGGTTATTACACCGCCTCCTACGCCTATGAAAACGCCGTCCCTTCCGAGTCCCGCATCCCTCGCGGCTTTAAGTATCTTTTCGACATTCGCCCAATTTTTGGCGCTTTCCCCGGCCGGCAGCACACATATTTCGCATGACCGCGCAATAACGCGGACGCCTTGCGTCCGTCCGGCGGTGGAACCCGCGGCATTGCCGACAATGCCGGGCGCAATTTTGGCCGCAATGCCGGCGGTGTTCTCGTCGCAAACAAGCAAACGGGCGCATCCGCCATCAGCGTCACCGCCAAGTATGGCGTGAATATCATCAAAGGCTTCTTCTATATAAATAGTTGACGCAATACCGTCAAATGTGAAGGTTAAATTCATACAATATATAATATAACATATTTTAGGGTTGAATACCAGAAAAAATGACTGAAAAGGCGGCTTTACCGCCGCCGGCAAGCGGCGTTCGCTTCCCCTAAAGGCGCCAGCTTCACGCCACCAGCACATCAAGACTTGTTGTAATAAACTTGAGCAGACTCGACCGGAAGAAGATGTCCTGATTTCCAACGCCTTCAAGATAGGCGTTCCAGCGCTCGGCAAAACCAGCCGCGTCTTTCCTGTCAAGAGGCAACCGTTTCCCTATAAGGAGGCTTTCGGTGTTTTTATCCCGCAAAACCACATCGCCCGCAAATACGATGCGCAAGCCGGTGAGCGTATTCTTTTCGCTGCGGACCAAGAAGACCGCGCCGCCGGCGGCTTCGCTGGTCTCTTGACGCTTGAATTTTTTGTATGTGGAATAATCCCACGGCTCAAGGGGGATGCGGATGCGAGTGAGCAATTCTTGTTCGTTTAGGGCAAGGGATTCAGAGAGGGAAGAGAAACGGGAAGCGGCGATCCAGCGGGCGGACGCGGCGCAACGGAGTTCGTAAAGCGCGTCAAGCCCGATTAAAGGCGCGGAAGCGTCGAGCCTCCTCGCTTTATAACAGAGATTGCCGCCTATGGTCGCAATGTTGCGGACTTGGGATCCCGCGATGAGTTCAAGGCAACGGATAAAGACTTCAGGCACGGCTTTTCCCAAGTGGATGATCTCGTTCAATGTAACCATCGCTCCCAATTCAAGATAGCGTTCCGTGCGGGTAATGCGCCGTAGATCCGCAAGCTTGTCAAGACACAGGATATTACGCGGCAGATGCGCGACCCGCCCTCCCTGGCGCCGCATAATTTCAGTGCCGCCGGCAAAAGGCGCCGCATCGGGGTATTTGCTCCACGCGGAAAAGAGTTCTCCGAAACTGACGGGGAAAAACACTTGATTGTTAAGTGAAACGTCCATAGAGTCTTCTTTGCCGTATATCGGCAATCGCCGACACCGCGTTTATGAGCGATTCGGGATCAGTGCACCGGCATTTCAACCCTTGAAATCCAAGCAAAATTTCCTTGCGCGAGGGGCGGGGAGTTTTCGAGAGCAACATCTCAACCGCCAGAATTTTGCCGGTTTCGCAGTATCCGCAGGTTTCCACACCGGCTTGAGAAAATCCCGCGATAATGTCCTCATATTCGTTGTCTTGCGAGAATCCTTCTATGGTGATGACTTCGCTTCCGTGTACGCGGAACGCGGGTATCAGGCACGATTTGACAATTTCTCCGTTAAAAATAATTGAGCAGGCGCCGCACCTTCCGCAGAGGCAATCGGCTTTCGCGCCCATAAGCGAAAAGTCTCTGCGCAAAATGTCGATGAGCCTGATGTTCGCATCGACACGAATGGCGACATCTTCGCCGTTCAAAATAAAGCCTATGGTCACTTTTTGTCTCCTTGTACAGCAGCCCAAATGTCTTCCGGGCGCAGCGGAATTTCCTCAAACGCATGATCCAAAGACTGAGAAACAGCTTGCGCGTACGCCGCGGGAATCGTGCAAAAAGGAAGTTCTCCTATGCCCTTGGGTTCGTTCGCTTTTTTTTCACTTTCCAAAAAGCGCGCTTCTATGGGCGGTATGTCTATAGGAGAAGGGATGTCATAGTTGTAAATGAATTCGTCGATGATCTTGCCGTCTATATACGAGAGTTTTTCCCGCGAAGCCCAACCGAGCGCATGAATTGCGGATACAGTGACGGCTCTACGGGCGTGTTGTTCCGATAAGATGCGGCCTCCGTCAATACAGAGCCAAATTCCCCGTATTTTTGGGACAAACGCCGCCTGTTCCATCTCAATTTCCACTACGGCCGCGCCCCAGCTTATGGGTGAAAAGGCGTTCTTGTCAACTGCGGATGTACGAACAGGGCGCGCGCTTTCTTTCCACGCATGGACATTGGATGGCTTGACGCTCCGGCTTATGGCAAGCGGAAGCGTCGTGTGATGCCGCTCTTTTTTGAGCGCAAGGCAACAACGCGCCGCGAGCCGCGTTATGACCGTAATAGTACGGGAATTGCTTGAAGCTCCCGAATCGGGCGCGGCGCCAGCGCTTTCGTTGTTTACGGTTACGGAATTTTCATCTAAAGCCAGTATCTTTGCGGCAAGAAGCCGCACAACCCGCTCCCATGACCCGTTTGACGGCGCCGCAGAGGTGCGAATTTCCAACGTATCGTCTTCTTTGAGGATCGCTTCGACCGTATAATTCCCTTTATCCGCTCTTGAAGCGTGAAGAAAACCGCATCCCTGATACGCCGCGGCTATGCCTATGCCCCGGAACGGCGCGGCGTTGTTTTCCCGTACACACTGTCTTAACAGTTCATAGGACGCCCATTTTCGTTTATAATCGCTCATAGCTTCAACCATTTCCATGACCGCATCCATATTGTCATGGTCTTGAACAGGGACGCCAATGGCGAGGCTCTTGTTCTTTCTTAAAAAACGCCGCTTGCGCCATTCGGCGGGGTCTATGCGGAGCGCATCCGCCACACGGGAAGCGTGGCGTTCCGCCGCAAAAAAGCCTTGTGCTAAACCGAAGCCCGCAAAAGGCCCTTGTACCGGCACATTGGTTTGCGCGCATTGCGCCTTTATTGAAACAAAGGGCGTTTGATAAAATCCCAACGCGCCGAGGCAGGTGTTGTCCAGAATTTCATCCGTAAAAACACCCGCCGCGCCCAGATCGGCGGCTAGGGATATATCACTTCTCACAAGATCGCCTTTTTCATCCAGAGCGCTGGTTATCCTGATTTCCGAAGCGTTGCGCTTGGGCGAAAAACGAAAATCTTCTTCGCGGGTGAGGCAGAGACGCGCCGGCTTGCCGGCGACAAACGCCGCAAGCGCCGCGTGGCAGCTTATCAGCGACGGGTACCAGAGCTTCCCGTCAAGATGTACGCCGGTATTGTGGAGGACAACCGTAATCATCTCGAGCGGGATTTTCAACATCTTGCCCACCGAACGTCTGACGTGAAACGCCCATTGTGTCGCGGTATGGATGGTGATTTTGCCTTGCGAATCAACATCCGCCACGGCGGCGTGGGGTTCCGCGTACCAATGCTCCTGGATGCCGGTTCTGTACACGCCTTGTACAGTCGTTTTCACCGTATCCGTTTCAAACGGAACGCCCAAAACGATGGTTCTTTGCGCAAGGACAACGCCGTCAGACGCATCGGATCCGCTGTCCGTAGAAAGATTTGAAAATACGGGCGTTTCTTCTTCACAGACGATTTCACATTGGGAGGCGTATTTCTCTACTTCCACTTCATTCGGCCCCACAAGCAGGGCGACCGGCTCCCCTATATAGGAGACATTTTCCGCGAGAACTGGCACTGGAAAATCGTCAATTTCGTTTGCGCCGGGAATGTCGTCCGCAGTGACAAGCATATAACTGGAAGGCATATTCGGCGGGCGGTTTATACTTTTTACCGTTCCTTTTGCGACAGGAGAACGAAGGGTAACGGCAAACCACCCGCCCTGCGGATAGATGTCGGTGACGAATTTTTGCGCCATTTTACCAACCGCCAGTTACACCGCGCGTTGCGCGGCGCATTTGTTCACTTTGGTTGCGTCAAGGGCGATCATGCTCAATATTCTTGCTGATTCGGGATTTTCCGCTTCCTCTGGGAATGCGCTTCCACAGGGTCACCACAAGGAAGACAAGAATCGCGGAACCCGCCGCCTCAAGGCCGCCGTTTGCTATGGCCACCGGAATTATCACCTCCCACGGGAGAATTCTCAAAATTCCAAACCCGGAAAGAACCAGCGCCGTATTGACGAGACTCCCTATTATGGCGGCGGCGATTATGGCGGCGGATTCCAGCAGGGGATTAACAGCGGCCTGTTTCACCGCCTGCGAGGGCTTCTTCAATTGCCCGCTGATAAGCGCATAGAACAGCCACGCCGCAGGACCAATCAGAATGCGCGGAACTATCGCTATAAAGGGATAGCTGACAAACGCCATATCTATGGGCGTCGCCGCCATGAGCGCGGATTGAATGATGCTGAACACACCGAACAAAAGCCCTATGAAGAAACCGGCGAAGGGGCCTTCCAGAATTGCGCCTATAATAACCGGCGTCTGGAGGATGGTGATTGAGGCTCCGAAAGGAAAGACGATAAAACCCAGCCCCGTCGTCCCAAGCGCGATTACAAGCGCCGAGAGAACGCCGGTGACCGCTATACTTTTTACTGTAATAGCCATAGCGTGACACGAGGGACTCGAACCCCCTACCTGCTGCTTAGAAGGCAGCTGCTCTATCCGGGTGAGCTAGTGTCACAGGACGAAATCATCATCAGCTTCGACTCAATGCCAACCGTCCCGTAGAACGCGCCATGAAGGACGGCTCATTAGGCATTTCTTTTACTATAATCGGCGTTGCGCGGGTATTTCTTCACCCTTACAAGCGTTACGCCTTGCCGCCTCGAAAATAAGCCCGCATGGTCTGCTTATAAGCGCCTTCGCCCGCGCCCCTCGCGCCCCGAAAATAAACCCGCACCTGTTTATAGGTGCCTTCACCCTCGCTCTTGGTTTCAACATCGGCAATATCGTTGAGCGTGGTGTGAATAAGACGGCGGTCGAACGGATTCATAGGTTCAAGCAGAATGGAGCTTTTCGTTTCCCGCACCCGGTCCGCGACGGTATAGGCGAGGCGCACCAGCGACTCTTCCCTACGGATGCGGTAGTTTTCACTGTCGAGAATCACTCTAATGTCTTCTCTGCCAAGCTTGCCGGCGTAAATATTCACCAAAAGCTGCAAAGCGTCCAGGCTCTTGCCCTTTTTTCCGATTAAAACAGACGAATTCTCCGAATCAATTTTAAGACCGATTTTACGATCTTCGCGGAATTGGACACTTATCTTTCCCGGATACCCCATTTTTTCAATAAGGGTCTCCAAAAATCCACTCAGCTTTTGCTCAAATTCATTTTGAGCCGCCGGATCGCTGAAACCAGTGTGGCGATTTCTTTCACATTCTTTTTCCCCCGCGCCGCCTGTGGAAGTTTCCGTATCTTGCGCAACCTCCGTCCGCCCTGCGCACGGAGCGGCGCGTTGCGTTTGCGCCGCCTGATTTGTATGGATTTTGATTTTTACAAATCCTTTTTTGAACAACCCGCCGCGTTGAGCCTCAATGATTTCAACATCAAACGCATCTTTTTCAAGTCCCAATTCCGCTACGGCCTGATCTATAGCCTCTTTTTCAGTGCGGCCTTCAAATTCATACACCATATATTTTCTCCCGTAGGCGTTTCCCATCATGCGCCACAAGAACAACAATTTTGGGAAAACGTCCTGTATTTTAAAACTTTCCTAAGAACGGATCGCTCATCGCTTTTTTTTCTTCTTGGGCGGCAGTTTAAGCGATTTTTCGGCCTGAGCCGCAAGCGCGGCGCGTTGGGGCGCAAGGTACTTATTTAACGCCAACTGCTGAATCAAGGTCAATACATTGGACATGATCCAATAGATTAGCAAGCCGGAAGGCACATCGTACAAAATAAAAAAGAACATTATCGGCATACCGTACATCATTATTTTCATCTGCATACCGCCCACTTGACCGGGCGTCTCGGTAATCTTGCCGTAGAGAAGTTGGGAAGCCACATAGATAAAGGGCAGGGCGCGGATGGCTGTCCAGCCGAGGATCGGCAGGCTGAAATTATTCGGGAATGAGAACACGGCTTCGGGCAGGGAAAGATCCGGTATCCAGCCCGGAATAAACATAGCCCCGCGCAAATCAAAGTGGGTGTTAAACAGGTTGTACATCGCAAAGAAAATGGGAATTTGAATCAGCATGGGAAGACAGCCCGCCATGGGGTTGTACCCTTCCTTTTTGTAGAATTCCGCCATTTCCTGATTCAACTTCTGTGGGTTGTCTTTATACTTAGCCTGTAGGTCTTTGATTTTCGGAGACAGCGCCTGCATACGCAGGGTAGACTCGGAACTTTTGCGGGTAAGCGGGAACATGATGACTTTTACCAGCAACGTAAGAAGAATAATGGCGACGCCGTAGTTAGGTATAATTTTGTAAAAAACCATGAGAAGCCATTTCAGCCCCGTCTCAAGCGGGGCGAGTATGCCGGAGGTGTTGGCCGCCTTAATAAGCTCGGTGTTGGTAAGGTTGAAGCTGTTTTTGCCGTTGTTGTACGCCGCGAGGGCGTCTTGAGATTTTGGTCCCATATAGAAGCGGTAGGTGTCTTCGGTTCGGGACGCATTCAAACTTGGACGGGTGATATACAGCCGGGAAGTCCCGGCGATTCCCGGCTCCGGCTTGGTGGAAAACGCTATAGCAAACTGAGAGGGATAGGGAATGGCGATAAATGTAAAGTACTTTCCCGCGACGCCCGCCCATGAGGGTCTGTTGCCGATAATGGTCGGGCCATTGTTATTTACTTTTTCCTGTTTTAGCTTGCCGTTTGTATAGGTGTAATAATGCCGATACTCATAACGCTGATCGAGCTTGTCAAAAGCGGGTCCAAATTGCGGCGCGGATGCCAACGTATAGGATACGCCGGAAAAGTTGAAGCCCATTCCTTGAACGCCATCCAGTGTAATGGTGAGTTCAAACATGTACTCGCTGGGCCTGAATTCGTACTGTTTTATCAATCGGAACGTGTTGTTTCCGGAGCCGCCGGTTACAACAAAGTCGCGGTAAAATTCAACAATATAATCGGAAACACGGCGCATATTGAAAAACGATGTTACAGGCGTTGTGTTAATGTCTCCAAACGCAATGGCAAACGCATGAGATTCACGCCCGCCGCTTAGAGCCATTTCCACAAAATCTTCTTTATCGCTGTGTTCCTTGAGTTTGTAAGAAACTATATCGCCGCCGGCGTTGCTCAACGTCGCCACAACAAGCCCATTGTCTATGGTTATCCGCTCTTCATGATCAGGCGCTTCCACGGAAGACCCGGAGGCCGCCGCAACAGCCGCGCCGTCATGCGCCTCGCCGCCGGGCTGAACCGCATCCGGCGAAACGGGCGAAACGCCGGACGCTCCGCCGCCAACGGCGCCGTCCGGACGCTCCGCTGAAACAGGCGCGGCAGGCTGTTGTATGGGATAAAAAATCCCCTGAATAACATAGAACCCTACGATGACAACAATCGAAAGAACCACCGCTAATATTGTATTTTTCTCCACAGAGAGCCTCTTGTTTTATCTAAGGATATTTTCCCCAAAACACAACCTGCGTTCCGCGAACTACATTTACGAACCAACTTGAGGTCAGTTTTGGAAAAAGCTTTCGAAAGAGCGGTCAAAAACCCGCTTTTTCTATATAAATCTTAGGAGCCGCGCAGAACTAACATGACTTTTTGGTCATGTTAGTTCATTATTACGTAAGCAATCAGAATAAAATGCAGGCATTTTATTTTTGCGCGTTTCCTAATGAATTTCATCGCAACAACCCTTCTTCCTCAGCCTGTTTCACGGAAACACCCTTACGGCACCGGATCATAACCGCCCGCATGAAAAGGATGACAACGGAGCAACCGTTTGAACGCCAAGAAACCGCCTCGAAAGAAACCGTATTTTTCTATCGCCGTGAACGCATACGCGGAACACGACGGAACATACCGGCAACACGGGCCAACATAGGGTGAAATTGCATATTGATAAAACCGTATTAAAAGAAGCGCGCCCTTCCGCAACGGCGTTTTCACTGTCTTGGCCGCATGACTCACACTCACTCCTTCAGCGCATTCACCGCAAACAAGTTCGCTTTGGAAAACAACCGCCGCAACTGCTCCATACGGTCGGGAAAAGCGTCCTTGCCAACCGGATACACCAGCAACGCCAAATCAAACCCCTGTTTGACATCGCGCTGTAAATGGCGGTACGCTTCCCTTCCCACCCTGCGGCACCGGTTCCGTTCCACGGCGTTTCCGAATTTACGTGAAAAAGTAAACGCTATCCTGGTATGACCCACAGTATTCTTCAATACAAACAATTTTGCGCCAAAACAGGCGCTAATTCTACCTTCTTTGAATACCGCCCTGATTTCTCCGCGTTTTTTCAACCGGCATTCCCGCCTGAACCGCAAATCCCGTCTTTTTTGCCTTGCTTCCGAATCCTCTAAATCGCTCACGCTTAATACGGCTTCTTCTCGTCGGAAACCGTCAATTTGAACCGTCCCTTCGCCCTGCGTCTTTTCAAGACCAGCCTGCCCCCGCGCGTCTTCATCCTCGCCCGAAATCCGAATTTTCGGTTGCGCTTAACCTTGCTGGGCTGATACGTCCTTTTCATGTGTTCTCCTTAATTATATATAATATATTGAGCTTATTCCAAAAACTGACGCCCTAACGCGCGTTTTGGAACAGCCGCTAAATTTCAACTTGCGGACGAACCATCAAACCAACTGGCGGTTCATTCATAGGGAAAATTTCCATCTTGCATTATAGCATCCAAATTGAAATACTACTATAATAAAGATACTGAAAAACGTCAAGGAGGGAAAGCGCAATTTACATACTAAAAAATTTTCATCTGGTTGATGAGCATAGTGACATGATGGGATGCGTTGTCATTGAAAATGGCATCATAAAGGAAGTTGTCCCGCAAGGCGGACGGATGCCCGCGCAAGCCGATATGGTTATTGATGGAAAAGGATTGACGTTGCTCCCCGCGTTCATCGACTTGCACGCGCATTTTCGGGATCCGGGCTTTCCCGGCAAGGAAACGCTTGAATCCGCAAGCCTCGCGGCCCGTGCGGGCGGTTACGCCGCCGCTGTCTGCATGGCGAATACCAAGCCGGCGCTTGACACGTTTGAAGCCGTGCGCTCGCTCAGAGAACGTTCCGCCGCATTGGGGCTTATCGATCTGTATCCCGCGATGGCGCTGACAAAAGGCATGGAAGGAAAGGAGTTGTCCGGCATTAAGCGGGGATTGATGGAAGAAAAAAATGACGTGTTCCGCCCTCCCGACCGGGAACCGCCGCTCATGTTTTCCGAAGATGGCAAAGACGTTTTTAATGACGCGCTCTTTCTTGAGGCGCTCGCCGCCGCCGCGCAATTCGGCGCGCCGGTGTCCTGCCACTGCGACAATGGCGGCGTTGAGGCGGAAAAGGCGAAACGCGCCGGCGAGCATCGGGAAGTGTGGAGCCGCATTGAAGAAAACAATGCTACGGAACGGACGCTCAGGCTTGGGAGTCAGGCGGGATGCGCCCTTCACATCGCCCATGTGTCGACAAAGGAAGCTGTAGTTATGATTCGGGATGCAAAGCGGAAAAACCCGCGCCTCACCTGCGAGGCCGCTCCGCACCACATCGCGCTCACCGAAGAAACCGCCGCGCTCTTGGGAAGGGAATCGTTCGGACGGGTGAATCCGCCTCTGCGTACTGAGGAAGACCGGCTCGCAATTATCGCCGGCATCGCTGATGGCGCCATTGACGCGATAGCCACGGATCACGCGCCGCACGCCGCGCAGGACAAAGCGAACGGCGCGCCTGGGTTTTCCGGCCTTGAGACGGCTTTCGCCGTGTGCTACACGGAATTAGCGCGAAAAGGAGTTGTCAGCCTTCAAAAACTGTCTTCGCTCATGAGCGCGTCGCCGGCGCGTATCTTGGGGTTGAAGGACAGGGGCGCTCTACGGGAAGGCTTGCGCGCGGATCTCGTTGTCGTTGATACGGAAGCGGAGTGGATCGTGGATCCGGCTGCGTTCAAGTCCAGAGGGAAGAATTCGGCGTTTGCCGGCAGAAAGGTTTTTGGGAAGACGCTTGCGACAATGCGGGCGTCGCCGATGCGGTTGTTGGTTGTATAACAATCGGCTGGCTGGCGCTGCTACGAGGCGTGAATTGCAGGCGTCGCCGTCCAAAGCAACGCCTTGCGCATAAAATCATGCGTTTATCAGGCTATGTGAGATATAATCGTAATTTTTTTTGAAAACTCTTGAATTATTAAAAGTCATGTGGTATAGTATCTACCAATAATGACTGTTGTGAATGAAACCGATCCGTTTTCAGAAGCGGACGCGGCGGATTTCCAACAAATTTTTGAAAGGAGGAAACGGATGGTTTACGAAGAAGCGCAAAGCCTCAAAAAGAGCCTAAAGAAAACAGCGCAAATAGTAAAGACGGTTTGGGGGGGGGGGGGGGGGGGGGGGGGGGGGGGGGGGGGGGGGGGGGGGGGGGGGGAGGTAGTGG
>JAITIK010000003.1 GCA_031279555.1 Treponema sp.
CGGTGGGAGTGTCGAAGGATCGGCCCATTGGACCGCTGACAACGGATGAGCGCCTCGCCCGGAAACGCTTGTGTCGGGAACTGGCGTTGGAGATGCGATGGCGGATAGCCCCGGTACGGTCAAACCGGGAAGCGTCAAGAAAAGAATATGTGAAAAAACCGCATTTTCATCACAACCACAAATCAAACTGTTGAGAGGGCGGCGGAAAGGGGCGCGAGCCTCCGCTGTCTTTGTTTCTTAACTTTTTACAGTGGGATTTGTTCCCCCGCATACGCAAATTTTTCATGGAAAAATCTTCAATACCACTTTTTTCGCGGCGATTCCCACAGCCAACGGCTGTTTTCACGAAACGCCTTCCGCGTTTGTACGCAATCATGTGCGCACCGCGTATTCCTTATACCCGTTGCCGCTCCATAAGTCCTCCTTTTTCGCCGCGTCCAACACGCTTTCCGGAATCTCCCACTTTTGCAGACTCGCGGCGATGACGACAAGCCATGACTTCACCGTCGCTAAAATGGCGTCCCACGACGCCGGGAGACAAACCGATAAATGAAGCTTTTTTCTTCCAAGACGCCGTATTGTCTAAAGACAACAAGCTGTTGTCTAAAAACGTTGGATTGAAGTCTAAAGACGCGGGGTATTTTTTGGTACGGGTTTGATGAAAGGGAAAATTTAAACTGCCGGACGCTGACAAAGCCAAACCCTGCCCCATAAGCGCCTGCGGACTGCGAGTTGACAACTCCAAGCGATAGGTTGGAAATCCGCCAGATGCGAGTCTTGTTTCAGAGGAGAAACGGCGCGTCTCAAAGCGAAACGTCCGGATTGCAGACAATAAAGGGCGTGTTCGGACAGATATAAGGAGCGTGCGGAGGAAAGAGAAACCTGCGGCAATGCGCCGCGCAATCAGACAGCGCCGCGCGGGTCCTGCGGAGGCGAAACATCCGCCAAAGCGGAGCCGGTTATACGCCGCTAAAAGGTACGGTGGGGGGAGGGGATCGGGCGTATGCAACTGCGATGAGAGAACAAGAATCCGCTTATACCCGCTGTTCGTGTCATAATGGTTACCCCACTTATTTCTGACTGCGCTTGCTTTTATGCAAAACCGTTTCAAAACGTGTTCTTTCAAAGCAATGTCGTTTTACATTGCTTTGAAAGAACATGCGATCCCTATTTTTCAAAAACGCGCTGTTTTAGATACGCTGGATACGTCGCTTCCAGTACAGTATTTTTCAAATGGAACAATCGCGGCAACGATCAAAATAGAAAGATGGGAAATCATAGTATTGACGGCTTCTTCCTCGCCTTCCAACGGATATTTGCCGCAACTCCTAAGCGCTTGACCATCATCACTTTTACGATTTGCTCAAGATGCTTGGGAGAGACATTGAGAATTGCGCTGGGAAATGCCCAACTGAAAGCTGAATTGCCACACGGCGCCCGAAATACCGCGCTCTGCGCCGCCCGGCCTCGGCCGGGAGCGTTTTTCGCTGTTTATAGCTGTTCATACTTGAAAGAACAGCGGAATATGGTATACTAGCACTATGAGCGATTGTATTTTTTGTAAGATCATACGCGGTGAAATTCCGTCAAAGAAAATCTACGAGGACGATGAAATGCTTGCGTTTCATGACGCAACCCCCCAGTCACCGGTTCACTTCCTCCTTATTCCCAAACGCCATATCAGAAACATCATGGAAACGGAAGCCGCCGATGTTTTCCTCCTTGGAACACTCCTGTATAGGGCGCAAGAGTTGGCTAAAATCTTGGGTTGTGAGGAAAACGGCGTCCGCTTTGTCGTCAACTGCAAAAAAGACGGCGGTCAAACGGTGGATCACCTGCATATCCATGTTCTTGGAGGTCGATCCCTTGACTGGCCTCCAGGATGATTCCCCTGGTTTCGCGCCGAGCGCGGCGGCAAAGCCGTTAGCTTACCAGCAATTTTGCCAACGCCGGAATTGATATAAAATTGCCGACGGCTCCGCCAAGGGACGCCAGAAAGAACACCAGCAGCGCGTGGGTGATGCGGTTGCGATAAATGCCTTTAAGACTCGAAATATCATCCATGAGCGTTTCCGCGTCCGACACGCGGGGTTTTCGCATGACCGCCTCGACAACGCCGGAGAAAAGCCCCACACTGATAAAAGGGCTTAACGTGCCGATAGGCGCACCGAAAAATGAGACAAGAATCGAAAGCGGATGCCCCAACGAGACAAGCGCCCCAAGCGCCGCGAGAGAGCCGTTGAGCAGGAGCCAGCGCGCCAGCATGGAAAGGCTTACATCCACGCCGAGCCGGAGAAACCCCGCGACAATGAGCGCCAGTATGGCAACCGGTATGAGCCAAGGCAACAGCTTTGAAATGACACCTGAACCAGCGACTTTTTCCAGTTTGCCAACATCTACGGTCTCTTTTCCCGCAGCGATCTTTTCGAGATGCGACTGTACGCCCGCAAGATGTCCGGCGCCCACAACCGCGACTACTTTCGTGTTTGCGCCGCTTTCGCCGGCGCTTCCAGCGGCGCCGTTGCGGTTTGTCCATATTTTTGCGGCAAGGTACTGATCCCGCTCGTCGATAAGGACTGTTTTTACCGGCGGAAGATATTCGGCAAGCTCACGCATCATGCCATCAAGCTCGCTGTGTTCTTTGAGCTTCTCAATTTCCGCCTCACTCAGTTTTTCGTTTGAAAAAGCGTCTGACAGGAGGGACGCAAGCAGTTTGCATTTGTTCCAAAAGTTGCAGTTGCTCCACGCCCGGCGCAATGTGATCTGTATTTCACGGTCGCACAGGGCAAACGGAACGTCCGCTTCGGTTGCCACTATAATGGCCGTCTTCATCTCCTCGCCAGGTTTGACTCCAAGCCCTTCCCCCATGCGTCTCTGAAACCCTGACAGCACGAGGTTTGCCATAAGAAGAAACCCCTTGCCTTCCTTAAGAATTTTGGCGACGTCAAGTTTTTCCCAACGCTCTTTTTCAGTTATGGACTTGTATCTGCCTTCATCCAGTTCAACGCAGACCATACCGGGTTTTTCTTCTTTAATCACCCGCGCAACTTCGTCAATGCTTTCTTTTGAAATATGGGCGGTTCCGATGAGGATAAATTCTCTCTCCAGCCCGGCTTCTTGCAAGGTAATACGTGTTTCGCTCATAACTCATCATACACGAAAGCAAGGGGAGATACAAGTGGGGGCAGGCGGACGCGGGCGGAGGACGCGGACGAGTACGTCTTAGCGAACCGCCGCTATAAATGTGTGCAAGTCTTCCAGCTTTTCAAACATGCCCTGAAAAAACGACGGTCCGCCGCCTCCTCTGCCGTGATTGGCATCAAGCGCGGCTTTAAGCGTTGAGCGCATGTCAAAACCATGCGCTGAAGAGAACGCCGCAAATTTTATCTCTGGTTCCGACGCAAGAATCAGAACCGCAGGGACGAGGCTTTGCGCCGCCTTGCCTATACGAAGCGTCTCTTCCATATCGGCGTCCATGAAGCTCGCTGTGATAACACGCGGTTTTCCACCGGTATTTTCCATGCCGGAGGAAGCGTCCGCGCCGGCGAAAGCCGCTACAAGCGCTTTCGCCTTGCGCATCGCGTCTTCTTCCTGAAAGAATTTCAATTTTTGCTCATATTTGCTTGTTTTCTCAAGCAGGGCGAGTACGCCCGCGCCGGTTTCTGCCACCGGCGCTTTGAGAGCGCGGGAAATAATGTCCGCATTCCGTCTAAGCAGGCGGCTGTCGCGCAGTACGCGGCGTCCGGCTATGAAATACACCCTGGTCATGCCCTTGTACTTCTCAGCGTCAAGAACGCGCAGGACGCCGATTTGCCCGGTTGACCGCAGATGTGTGCCGCAACACGGCGAAAAGTCGCAGTTTTGTATCTCCACCACGCGGATAACCTCGTCAACTTGGGGTATTTGTTTGCGTAAAGGAAAAGCGGTGATATTTTCGGGTGGGCAGAGATGGGTTATTACCGGATGATCTTCTTCAATAGCGGTTTGTACCGCATCTTCCACCGCAACAAGCGTTTCCACCGGCAGTTCTTTGGCGTCAACATCAATGGTACACGTCTCCTCGCCCATATGCATGGAAAGCGTATACGCGCCGGTCATGCGGAGAATCGTTCCCGAAAGCAGGTGTTGCCCCGTATGATGAACCGTATGATCTCTGCGCCGTTCAGCGTCAAGCGCCAGTTCAGCGGCTCCCGGAGCAAGTTTTGCGGCGTTTTCACGTGAAATAATGTGAAGAATATCGTGATTTTTTTCAATGACGTTGAGCAGGGGAACGCCGTTGATGGCGCCCCGGTCAGCGGGCTGGCCCCCTCCTTCAGGGTAAAAAATAGTGGCGTCCAGCGTCACCGCAGAGGTATCGGCGGCAAAAGGACGGATTTCGAGGATTGCGGCCTTGAAAGGCTCGGCGCTGTTATAATCGTAATAATGGGGAATCGTTTTCATGCGCATATGATACTGTTTTTACGGACAAGGCGCAATAGAATGCGGGGGCTGGGGCGGAGTTTTGCATGTGAATTTCACGCCGCGAATTTCGCGCCGCGAGACTCCGGCTTACCTGATCGTGCCGCCGCCTACCACAATGTCTCCGTCATAAAAAACTGCGGCCTGCCCCGGCGTGATCGCCCGCTGCGGCTCGTCAAACACGATACGGACGGCATCCGGCGCTGTCTGCTCAACCGTACCGCGCCGCTCTTTCTGGAGGTAGCGGGTTTTCACCGTAACGCGCAACGGACGGTCGAGAACGTCGCTTGCGATGAGGTTTACGTTATCCGCGACAAGCGTTTTAACGTAGAGGTCTTTTTCCTCTCCCAGCGTGATAGTGTTGTTTTCGGCGGATTTTGCCACAACATAACGGGGGCTGTTAAACGCAAGCCCCAGCCCCCGCCGCTGCCCGATTGTGTAGCGGACAATGCCCCGGTGGACGCCGAGTATAGCGCCGGCTTTGTCAATGACATTACCTTCGGGAGAAGAAACGCCGGTATAGTTCTCGATAAATTCGGCGTAATCGCCGTTCGGCACAAAACAGAGATCCTGGCTGTCCCGTTTTGCCGCATTGATGAAGCCGAATGTACGGGCGATATCTCGCGCTTCCGGCTTGGTAAACCCTCCCAAAGGAAAAATCGTGCGTTTAAGCTGCTCCTGCGTCATGGCGTACAGCACGTAACTCTGATCTTTTTTGCTGTCCAACGCTTTTTTCAGCAAGAATCTGCCTCCCAATTGCTCTATTTGCGCGTAATGACCTGTCACGATGTAGTCAAAATCAAGCTGCTGGGCGCGGAGGAGGAGTTTTTCAAACTTGAGGCGCCGGTTGCATTCGATGCACGGGTTTGGCGTAGCGCCTTTCCGGTACGTTTCTATAAAATTGTCGATGACAAAGGTTTTGAATTCATCGGAAAAATTGAGAACATAGTGGGGCATGTCCATGCGAAACGCCACAGCGCGGGCGTCTTCCACATCATTCAAGGAGCAACATCCGCGATAACTGGAAGCCGTGCGGGAAGCATAGCCTGCTGTTTCAGAACGGCGGCCGCTCTCCCCAATCCCGTCGACGTCTTCCGTTACGAATAATTTCATGGTAACGCCGATGCATTCAAAGCCCC
>JAITIK010000078.1 GCA_031279555.1 Treponema sp.
TTCCCTTGTTCTTTCTCCCGTTTCTGGTTATGTCAGGGCTGTGGCGATGGGGGCGTTTGAGTTCTATGGCTCGCGGCATGATCCCATAGCATTTCTTTGCGCCCTTGTTGTCATTACCCTTTTATCATTCTTTCTAAATTACCGCCAAAATTTTATGTTGAAAGAAGAAGATTAGCCTGTTCCAAAACGCGCCCTATGGGAGTCAATTTTTTGAACAGGCGGCTCCAGAGTCCAAATGCCCCGCTTCACGGCGGACATGGGCAATGGGGGTTGTTTTCTTCGTAAAAAACAGCGCAAGGTCTGCAAGAGCGTCCATAAGTTTTTAGAAGTTTTTACATGAACCGTCTATGCAAAACAGCAGGCGAAATAGAACGCGCCGCGCGTTATAGCGTACGTTGCGGCGTACGGCCCAACGCCGGCGGCAGTCCCGTATTTGCCGGAATTTGAAAACCGTGGATTTTTTCTAAAAAATATTGACAAGCGCCAATAAAGAATGTAGGCTCTCTTCAAAAGCAAACGAATCTCCACACCAAACCGGAGGCAATTATGACAAGTTTTCCCCTTATCATCGTGTTTATCATAACTATTATTGCGATGATATTCGTCATCTCGAAATTGAAGGTACATCCTTTCTCTCCGGTTATGGCCGCGCCTTTCATTTTCGGGCTTATGGGCGTCATTCCGCCGGTCAATATAAACCGGGATGGGGTGACGCTTCAAGGCGTAGCCTAAGATACGTTATGCCGGCGGCCAAACTGTTCTTCGACGCGGATATCCTCATCAAGAAGGCTGTCAAGATGAACCTGCCGGACGATGCTGTCCGCAAAGCCTTGAAGGGACGCATATTTTCCGGAGAAATTTCGGTTGCAGCCTTTGGCAAAGCCGCATGGACAATGGCAAAAGCCGCTTGTGATGAACTCGGCGCCCGCATAAAGCGCGGCGTTGTCATTACAAAATACGGCCATTCCCAAGGCGCGATACCTGGCATGGAGATTGTCGAGGCAGGGCATCCCGTACCGGACGCGAATACAATCGCCGGTACGGAAAAGGCTCTGGCTTTGGCGGCGAGCATGGACGAAAAAGACGAATTGCTGCTCCTGATTTCCGGCGGCGGATCGGCGCTGTTTGAAAAACCATTGCCGCCGCTCACGCTGGATGACATTGTAGCGGTGAACAAGGCGCTTCTTGCCTCCGGCGCGGACATTGTGGAAATCAACATGATACGCAAACGCCTTTCGTCCGTAAAAGCTGGAAGATTCGCGCTTGCCTGCGCCCCGGCCAAAGTCCTCGCCATCGTACTTTCCGATGTGCTGGGGGATCGGCTGGATTCCATCGCGTCTGGACCTGCGTCTCCGGATCTATCCACCACGGATGACGCTTTGAATGTCGCAAGAAAATACAAGCTGCCGCTTGGCGATATGATTTCGTATCTGGCGAAAGAGACGCCAAAAAGCCTTTCCAATGTTGAAACCGTTATTACCGGAAGCGTACGAACCCTTTGTAAAAGCGCGGCGGATATCGCCGGCGAGATGGGTTACAAGCCATACATTCTCTGCTCCGACATGAACTGTGAAGCGCGTGAAGCCGGACGGCTCGCGGCGGCGTTTGCGCGGCAGATCGCAACTGGTGACGGCGCGTTCCACCGGCCATGCGCCCTTATCTTGGGCGGCGAGACGGTCGTTCACGTACGGGGCGCGGGCAAAGGCGGACGCAATCAGGAAGTCGCTCTCGCGGCGGCGGAAGGAATAGCCGGTCTCAACGACATAGCGGTTTTCTCATTCGGTTCCGATGGCTCCGATGGGCCGACGGATGCGGCGGGAGGCATTGTGGATGGCTCGACTGCACACAACCTCAACGCTCGTGGAATGAAACTTTTAGAATACCTTGAGAACAACGACGCCTACAACGCGCTCAAGGCCGTTGATTCCCTTATTATCACAGGACCGACCGGTACAAATGTAAACGATCTGACGGTAATTTTGGCTTTATGACAGATATGTTTTGAACAATATGGCGCGGCTTGCGGATTTGCGCCCCGAGCGCCCCCGCTCAAGACCGGCTGAAACGGTTCGCGGACGGCGGCGCCTTCGGCGCGCCCCCGCAAAGCGCTGTTATTTGAGGCTTTTTCAAAACGCGCCTGTAAGGGCGGCAAATTTTGAAAAAGCCCCATTTGTAAAAAAATGGGCGAGCCTAAAAATCGCCTGCATTGCTGGAAATCCGAACGCTTCTCCATGCGAATAAAAAATCCGCGCGGCAGAGCGGCGGGGTATTTTAAGATTGTTGTCTGCAAATCAGCCGAATAAACTTGGCTGATTTTCGCCGGCTCTCATCGTGTATAGCCGTTAGCGGCCTCCCCCTCTCCCCCGCGCATCCACATAGCCCGCCGCCGCGCTTCTTATCGCCCCCACTGTCTTTGTCGGACTGTACGCCGGCGCCGGCCGAGCCGGAAAACGCGCGCGATCCCCTTCCGCGCCTGTCTCTAAAAAATTTATCCCGCATCTTTTCTCTGCCTCCTCGCGCGCCTCTTTCAGAGCATAATCCGCTTCTCCGCCGATCGCCGCCCGCCTATATTTTGCTGGACTTGCTATATGGCGTGTCAACGCCGATACGCCGCGCGCTTTGTGTTTATAGTCGCCCATTATTTCATCATAGCATCTTCCACTTCCTTTTTAACCGCCGCAGAGCGGCGGGTATTAAACCCCCGAAGATTAAAAATTCTTCGGAATATATCTGCGGCGATAGGCGGCACATGCTTTTGTCCTGATCGCGCCTCAAGCCCCTGACATTTTTCGATTCCTGTGTTATAATTTAACCGCCGTTTCCCCGGAGAAGACAGGAACAGAGAGGGAGACTGAGAATGTCTGAAAAATTTGATCGGCTTGTAGAGCTTTTACAAGGCATATTTGAACTCGACAAGGCCGATCTTGACTTCGGCATATACCGGATCATGAATATCCGCAAGGCGGAAATCCAAAAATTTCTAAGCGAAAAACTTCCCCATATAGTGTCCGCAGACCTCCAGCCTTTTGCCGCCGGCAATCGGCAACCGCTTGAGCGTAAAATGGAGATAGAAAAAATATGCGAAGAAGCCGGCGTCCTTGTTGAAAGAAGCAAAATGTCCGATGAATACGCCGCAATCAAGAAATATCTCGCTTCGCTCCCGGATATTTCGTCTCTGGAAACCGAAGTATACTCCCACCTTTACAATTTCTTCAGCCGCTATTACGAAGAAGGCGATTTTGTTTCCAAACGCCGTTACAAGGAAAGCGTCTGCGCCATTCCCTACGAAGGTGAAGAAGTCAAACTCTATTGGGCAAACCACGAGCAGTTTTATATCAAAACCTCTGAAAATTTTAAGGACTATACCTTTAAGGACGGGAATAAAACGTTCATTTCCGCATCGTAGACGCCAGTTCCGAACAGAACAACAACAAGGAGAACGGAAACGCCAAACGGGAATTTATGCTGTGGCGGCCAACTGAAGAACATCCGGATCTCAAAACCATTGAGGAAAACGCTGGACATACCGAATTAACCATCCGTTTTATGTATGACATTCCCGCCGGAAAAAAGAAGTGGCCCGATGAAAATTACAAAACCATTTAGGGATGTCGACATGATGAAAACACGTTTCCTTTTTTCCTTTGCCCTTTTTTGCGAGCGCACTTTGTACGCCAGTTTCCACAATGGCGCAACCCGGCATCTACCGGGATTTTGTTGCCGCCCGTGAATCAAAGCGGCAGGATAGGAGGGGGAGGCGCACTTCGTTGCGCCCTACCTCCTCTGCGGAGTTCTGCCCCGCAACGCCCCGGACCCCCCGACAATGACGGGAAATCATCGCCATCGCCTGCCACCGGGACACATCCGCAAAGTTAAATCTCACTGAGATTTTCCAAAAACTCAGTGCGTTTTTGATGAAAACCACCCTGTCTCAGACAAGCCCCTTGCCCATCGCAATTTCTCGCCCTATAATCACCTGTCTTGTAAAGTAAAGGAGCGGTTTATGGCGGTTTGGTTGCGGAAGGTTAAGCGGGACAATCCCCAGAACAAGAGCCAGTCGAAATGCTATTTGACCCAGGAAAAGTCGGGAAACGTGGGGCTTAAGGACATCGCAAAAGAAATCGAGGGGGCGGTCGGCTCTTTCTCTGGGGGACGTGCAGAGCGTTCTTGCCAATTTAATGGAGGTGTTGCCGGTTTTCCTCAAACTGGGGCAGTCGGTAAACCTCGAAGGCTTTGGCGCCTTCCGCGTTTCGGTTGCCAGCGAAGGGACGGCAACCCCGGAAGAACTGAACGCCCGCCACGTCAAGGGCGTTAAATTGCT
>JAITIK010000200.1 GCA_031279555.1 Treponema sp.
AAGCATGATGACAATGGCGCGCCCCAGAGCGGCATTTCCGGCGCTGACGGTTGTTGGTTTTTAATGTCGCAAGGATCCGCGGCTAACGCCGTCCGCCTTATACATGAGAAAAAAGACAACATTTGCGAGCGTGGCGCAGTCTATGGCGAAAAATGAACGCCCCTCACCCATGCAAACGAGCGCGAGGCGGGGTTTCGCTCCCCCTCGAATAAAAAGGCGTTTTTTTCTATTATTTATCAATGCATTTGTATCACAGCGTTCAAATCGGAACGCTTTCGCTTGAAGGGAACATCTTTCTCGCCCCGGTCGCGGGCTATTCGGACAGGGCGTTCCGCTCTATCTGCGTTGAGCAGGGCGCAAATTTCACCTTTACAGAGCTTGTCTCCTCAGAAGCCATGATCAGAAACCCCGCATGGAGTGACAAACATAATGAAAAAAATCCTACGGCGGCGCTTCTTCGGCGGGCTGACAACGAGGCGCGCTACGGCGTTCAACTGTTCGGCGCCAATCCTGAAGTCATGGGCAAGGCGGCCGCCATGCTTGCGCCGTGGAAACCGTCTGTAGTCGATATAAACGCGGGGTGTCCGGTCGCCAAGGTCGTGAAAACCGGCGCAGGCTCCGCGCTGATGAAAAATCCGGCGCATCTGGGACGCATCGTGGAAGCGGTCGTCAACTCGTCTCAAGCGCATTTGGGAAATGTTCCCGTAACGGTGAAGATGCGTTCCGGTTGGGACGCCAAATCGATCAACTGCCGGGAGTGCGCCCGCATTGCAGTTGAAGCCGGCGCCGCCATGATCACGCTGCACAGCCGCACAAGAAGCCAGATGTATTCCGGTAAAAGCGACTGGGCGCATATTGCGGATTTGGCAGTCCGCACACCGGCGCCGGTCGCTGGTTCAGGCGATCTTTTTTCACCGGAAGACGCGAAGCGGATGCTGGAAGAAACGAAATGCGCCGCGGTGATGTTTGCCCGCGGCGCAATGGGCGATCCGTTCATCTTTGCCGCTACACGGGAACTGCTCGCCACGGGGTTTTACACAGCGCCCGATGGGGCGCAGAGAAACGCGGCGGGTTTCCGCCAGCTTCTCTTGTTGAGCGCGGATATTGGCGAAAGCGCGGCCTGCCGCGAAATGCGCAAGCATTTCTGCGCCTACAGCCGGGGCATGACGCGCGGGGCGGAACTGAGGAATCGGCTTGTACATGCCGAAACTATTGCGGAATACGAGCGGATTTTGGGCATAGAAAATAAGCCGCTATTATAAAATGAGGTCAAAAGTCCGCATCAGATTTGTCAATACCCGTTGTTCTATTGAAGAATTCAAATGCGCCTGCCGATAATGTAACAGAGGAACTTTATGGAAGAAAAAAGAGTGGCGGAGCATGACGGGGAGGTTGCCATAGAAAATATGGCGAAAGCCGCGCCTTCTTTTGTAAAACGTGACGCATCATGTGATGAAGAAAGCGGAGCGGAGCGGGATGAGGAAACGACCGTAGAAACGGCGGAAACCGCATCTGTAGAATATGACGCATGGCGCGATGAAGAAAGCGGAGCGGAGCGGGGTGAGGAAACGACCGTAGAAACGGCGGAAACCGCATCTGTAGAAAACGATGCATGGCGCGATGAAGAAAGCGGAGCGGAGCGGGATGAGGAAACGACCGTAGAAACGGCGGAAACCGCATCTGTAGAAAACGATGCATGGCGCGATGAAGAAAGCGGAGCGGAGCGGGATGAAGAAACGACCGTAGAAACGGCGGAAACCGCATCTGTAGAAAACGATATACGCCGCAACGAAAAAAGAAAGCGAAGGCGCGATGTGCTGAAGCGGGAAGACGAGCTTTTGCAAAAAATCATCGAAACCCATAACGCTGTGAAAAACGCGGTTATCAACAGGGAATGGACGGATTTTGAGGCGCTTGCCTTTTCCCTTGAAACTTATAAAGAACAGTTTGATGTATTGGAAGAGGAACGGCTCGCGCTTTTCGAAACCGCGCCAGATGTGGAAGGCAAGGCGCCTCATTTTTACACGATGGTCTCCCGTCTGCCGGAAGATGAGCGCAGAGAGCTTTCCGATCTGTACCGAAGCGTCAAAGACCGCGCTCTTAAACTTCAGACCGCAAACGAGGCGTTGTTGCGCTACCTCAACGAGGCGCGTTCTACCATAGGCGATTTTATGAAAGCCGCCTTTCCTGACCGCAAGAGCGGAGTGTACTCACGGCAGGGAAAAAGGGTTTTATCAGACATGCGGTCTTTAATTTTAGATCAAATTCTATAGGCGAGCCTGTTCCAAAACGCGAACCTGTGGTTTGGCGAACCTCCAGTTCGGGGTTGGTTTTGGAAAGCTCCTTAGATTATATAAAAAGCGGGCGGCGTTTTTGAACGCAGACGGCTTTTTAGGAGAGGAACAGTGACTTCAACATTTACCGGCATTGAGATCGGGAAGCGGGCGATAAACGCAAACGAGCAGGCGATCAACACGACGGGGCATAATCTCTCAAACGCCTCAACCAAGGGATATTCACGGCAACGGATCGAGTTTTCGGCTTTTGATCCCATCTACCTTCCGGGCCTAAACCGCGAGCAAACCGCCGGACAAATAGGGCAAGGCGTTGTGATTCAACGGATAGAGCGGGCGCGGGATCAACTCCTTGACAAGCGCATCGTGGCGCAAGCCGGCAACGAAGGGTATTGGGGCGCCCGCGATCCATACGTACGGATGCTTGAACAGGTCTATCTTGAGCCGGGTGAAAATTCTATCCGCAACAAAATGGACGCCTTTTGGGACTCATGGCAGGAACTTGCGACCTACCCGTCTGACACCGCGCCCAGAAACGCGGTTATCGAACGCGGGAAAACGCTGGTTGACGCCATCCATGACCGGTACAGCCGTCTGAAAGGACTGCAAGACATGACCGATGAGGACATCTCTCTCCGCATCCAGCAGGTGAATAAACTCAGCCGTGAAATTGCGGGGCTTAACCGCGACATTCAGCGGGTAAAGGCGCAGGGGGACAATCCCAACGATCTGCTTGACCGCCGCGACCTCTTGGTGGATCAACTTTCTTCTTACATTAATATTACGATTGACAGCCGCGATCCCGATGAATACATGGCGCATACTGACGGCATGGTTCTCGTGCAGGGGGCTATCGGACGGCAGTTCGCGCTTGAGCCCGCGCCAGCATTGCCGGACGGTACCCAGGGATACTCACGGATCACATGGGCGGACACGGGCGAAGAAATTCATTTCCGCAGCGGCAGCGTCGCCGCGCTGGTTGATCTGCGTGATGAAACCATTCAGCAGGAAATCCAGACGCTTGACTCCATGACCATAAACTTTGTGGATCTTGTAAACGAAGTCCACCGCAACGCCTATGGATTGAACGGCAGTACTGGACAAGACTTTTTTACCGAACATCACTTTGTTACGAATGTGAACGGCAATTACGACCGTGACGGCGACGGCGAGTACGATTCCACCTATCTTTTCCGCATCAGCGGCGTAAATAAACTGGAAGAACGGGAGCAGATTGGGCTTGAAGGCGCCATCACCCTGTCCGCCGGAGATGGCGCCGTGGATGTGCTTTACTACCCCACCGATACGGTTGCGGATGTGATCTCCCGCATCAACAATTCCGGCGCCGATGTTACGGCCCGTTTGAACCGGGATGGGCGGCTTACCCTTAAAGGGACGCCCACCGGAAGCGCGGACACGCCGGATTTTGTCATCAGGCATGTTGAGGATTCCGGCCATTTCCTTGCCGGGTATGCGGGGATTCTCAGCGGCAGCGGCGCCGAAGGCGCGTATGATTGGGCGCAGGCCGATGCGGTTGGCGCATTGCGGGCAAGCGTCGCCGATTTTTCAACCGCGCCGGTCGCCCACCCTTCCGGCTGGATTGAAGTGAATTCCGCGCTTGTCAAAGACCCCGCGTCTGTCGCAGCCGGATTCGGCGAAAACGGCAGAGCGGCTAATCCTGGCAATGGCGAAGCGGCGTTGGCTGTCGCGGCCTTGCGCAACACCGACGTCATGGTCGGCAAGCAAGGCTCCTTTGACGATTACTTCGCGGACGCGGTCGGACGCATAGGCATACTAGGCGAGCGGAGCGGGCGCATGCTTGAAACGCAGAACCTCATTATGAAGCAGCTCAACGACATGAGACAATCCGTATCGGGCGTTAATATAGATGAAGAGCTTGCCAATATGCTTAAATACCAGCATAGTTACGAAGCCGCGGCGCGGTATATCAATACGGTGAATTCTATGCTTGACGTGTTAATCAACCGGTTGGGAGTGTAGCGCCGGCAATGACGCCACGGCGCTTCAGAGATTTCATACATTGAGAGGAGTAAAGAAGTGTTTAGAATTTCAACAAATATGCCGAATGACGACATCCAATACAGATTGCGCAGACAGGAAGAGGCGCTTTCAAATATACAGGCGAAAATCGCGGGACAGACAAAATTCAACAACCTCCGCGACGATCCGCTTGCCGCGTCCCATACGGTGCGCTACGAGTCCTATCTTTCGCGCCTCAACCGGTTTGAGAAAAACGCGCTTTACGTAAAAGAACACCTGAACCAGACGGACGCTTATATGAGGCAGGCGAACGATGTGTTGCAACGCATCCGTGAGATCGCCGTGATGGGCGCCAACGGAATTTACACCAAGGAAGATATGCAAGCTATGGGTGTTGAGGTGAACGAACTTTTGAAGGAACTGGCCTCTATCGCCAATGCGATAGGGCCGGATGGCGGCGCGGTTTTCGCCGGAGATAAGGCGTTCAGCGAGCCATTCCGTCTTATTGAGGGCAAAGTTGACGGCGGGCAGGAGTCAATGGTTGTCGCGGTCGAATATCAAGGGGCGGGCGCTTCACGGCGAGCCGAGACTGGAGACGGCATATACATACACCTTGACCTATCAGGGGGAGATGCGTTCTGGGCTGAGAAAATGACGGTAACCTCAAATTATGACGCAACGGATTATCAAGTTGCGGCTCAAGGCTCTTTCTTTGTTGACGGCGTTGCAATTCAAGTTACGCCCGGCGACAATCTTTCTTCAATTGTCGCCAAAATCAACGATTCCCCAGCGCCTGTCCATGCCTCCATTGACCCGGACAAACACTCTCTTGTCTTTGAAGGCGCGAATCCGCACCTTATCCGCATGGAAGACGCGCAAGGCTCAACCGTGTTGCAGGATTTAGGACTTGTCGTCCCGAACGCCGCGCAGGGCGCGCCCAACTGGAATCCATCGGCGGCGGTTTCCGGCGGCTCAGTCTTCGATATGGTCATTGATCTGCGCGACGCCTTCTACCGTGGAGACGCCTCTTTTATCGGCGGACGCGGCATAGGCGGCATAGACCTTGCCTTGAACAACGTGCAGACGCGGATTGTCGACATTGGCAGCCGCGTGGAGCGGGCGGAATCCACTTGGAAGCGGATAAACGCGGATATCCCGAATGTTACCGCCGCGCTTGGCAGGGAGTCTGCGCTTGACTTCGCCACAGCGACGGTTGATCTGGGCATGATGGACTTCGCCCACAAAGCGGCCTTGCAAACCGCATCCAAGATTTTACCGCAGACCCTGTTGAATTTCCTGAGATGAACCGCCACCCGCCTCCAATAAGGCGGGGCGGTTAGGGCTGGGGAGTTGCGGGAAACGCCTTTGAACGGTGGATGCGGAATCTCCACTGTGAATACGCGGCATGCGCCTTTTTTAACAGGGCAATCGCCCAACGCGCTGGCTTCGTTATTTTCCAGAAACGGGAGGCTTGCAATGAGGCCATCGAATAATACAGGCTCGTCATTTCCAGCGGCGCGTAGCTGTCAGTCACAAGCCACCCGCTGTAGTACCCGGCGCTTTGCGCCACATACCCAAGGCTCCGCTCTATCGCCTGATTGAGGCTTTCGGGGCTGGGCGGCGTCTTAGACGGCGCGTCCCTGAAGAAATCCCCGCATTTCCAGTCCGTCTCAAAAAGCCGCGCGAGCG
>JAITIK010000083.1 GCA_031279555.1 Treponema sp.
CATTTTCGAGACCGGGGCGCGATATTTGGAGGTGATCAGGAAAGTATGGGGAATGTAAATCGAGCCGCAACAGTCAAGAGTACACAGCGTATTTGAAGAAGGCATGCCCGGGTGGAGGAGGGCTTGCGTATCATAGCGGACAAGCATCCGGCGCATAAAACGAAAGAAGTGCAGGCGTATAGCGAATCGGTTTCCGGGAGATTTGCGCAACACTTTATATCGGCCCCTTCATCATGGCTTGATATGGTGGAGCGATGGTTTGCCGGAATGACGAACAAGCGGATACGCAGGGAAAGTCCGGAGTCTAGCAGTTAGCGGCAACCATAATAAGCCAGCCGCTTCACTCTTTCCCACGCCTCACTCCGTCGCATTCCAGATGGAACGTTAGGAACTGCGCAGAAATAAAATGTTCCACATGTCATTTCTGCGCAGATAATGAGAAGCGGAATGGCCATTGTCATTCTACAGCCAATCAGGTGGCGGTCAATCTGAAAAAGAGGCTGGAAAAATGAAAACCGATAAACTTGAAGGAGTTGTTTCTTTGGAAAATTTTGAAATAACCGCTTGGTATCCCGCTGATGATTTTGGTTCACATAGAAAGAAATGAGAGGATTTCTCGAATTGGAATTTTCAGATAATAGAGGCTGTTCCAAAACGCGCGACAGGGCGCCAACTTTTGGAACAGCTTCCATAGATTTAGGAGGACGCTCGGGCTTTGACCGGTTTTTCCAAAAAGTCGTTCCGAAACCAACCCGAACGTAGTTCGCGGTTTTGAACAACTCCACTAACATGCCGCTTATAATTGACGCAATAAACGCAACGCCTCGCGACAGGGAAAACAACCAAACAGATCAACAGGCTGACTCCTTGCAAGGGTAAAACCCATCGCATGAAATGATAAATCAATTGTTAAATGAGGCTTTTCATGGGATAATCGAACAATAGCCGCGCTTCAATGAAAAGTCAAAATTACTTGTCTGTCGCTTGGCATTCGATTTGTCAGTTATGCGTCAAGGGATAATTGCGAACCGAAAAATATGTTTTTTGTTTGCCTACGTCAACGCGCTGTAGGCGCGTATTCGGCGGCTATTGGCCAAACGCTTCCAGCGCGGCGCGTTTTACGATTTCCAGTTCCTGATCTCCTATCCAATAATGGGTTGCGAAACGGAAAACGCCGTTGTTCGCCGGACTAATACGGATGCCAGCTTTGGCAAAAATATCCACAATGCCGGCGTTTGTTTTTGGATTTTGCGCTTTGGCAACGGTGAAGTACGCCATATTGATCTGTACGTCTTCAATGTTCAAGGCGACTCCGGGAATTTCGGCAAGGAAACGCGCCAGATTTTTCGCCCGCTCATGATCTTCATGGAGGCGTTTTGTCATATCCGTTAAGGCTATAATGCCTGCGGCGGCAAGAACGCCCGCCTGACGCATACCGCCCCCCATAATTTTGCGCTTAAGACGCGCATCCGCGATGAAGGCTTTGCCGCCCGCCAAGAGGGAGCCTACCGGGGCGCAGAGTCCTTTGGACAGGCAAAACATCACCGAGTCCGATGTCGCCGCAATTTCCTTTACGCTGACTCCCAGCGCCGCAGCGGCGTTGAAGATGCGCGCTCCATCCATATGCGCCGGCAACCGCCATGCGTCCGCAACGGCGCGTACCGCGCCCATGTCCACAAGAGACACCACGCGCCCCAGCGAGTGGGCGTTTTCAACACAGATGAGGGATGTCGCCGGCTCATGAAGTTCCGCCTTGCGCAACCGTTTGATCAGATTATCCGGCTTGAGTACGCCGTCCGGCGCGGAAATGGGGCGGGTTTGTACGCCCGCGATGATGGACGCCGCGCCGGCCTCATGCTGGATGATGTGGCACTCCTCACCAAGAACAACCTCTGTTCCCCGCGGACACCACGTAAACAGGGCGAGTTGATTCCCAAAAGTGCCGGACGGTACAAACACAGCCGCTTCTTTGCCGGAGAGTTCGGCTCCGAGTTCTTCCAATTTATGTACGGTTGGATCATCTCCATATACATCGTCGCCCACTTCCGCGCAGGCCATCGCCTTGCGCATCGCTTCGGTTGGCTGTGTAACCGTATCGCTCCGCAAATCTATCATGCGCCTTCTCTGCAAAAAAAAACAGCGCCGTTTGACCGGCGCCGTTTCATGCCCTACCTACTCAATAATCGCTACAATGTCTTGGTTTTTGAGAATGAGGTGATCTTCCCCATCAATTTTGACTTGGACGCCTGAGTATTTGTCATACATGACTTTTTGCCCCACGGAAACCGTAATTTTTTCTTTTTCGGTGCCGGGACCAATCGCAACAACCACTCCGGTCTGGGTCTTTTCTTGAGCGGTGTCGGGAATGATGATGCCGCCTGAGGTTTTCGCCTCACTCTTTTCCTGTTTCACGAGAATTCGATCAGCCAATGGCTGTACTTTCATATAAATACCTCCAAATTTTAAGTTTGCAATTATTATGGATAAAATATACAAAAAATTGGCTGCAAACGTCAAGCGAAATCAGAGGCGAAAACACACGCTTCTCTCTATCGCATAGGCGGCGCCGATGCGCCCCACGCCTTCAATTTTAGAGCGAAGCGGACGCCTGCGCATTCATTCCCTCAAAATGGCAAAGACAGAAAACGAGTCAATATGATACATCTTTCGCCTAATTTGATAAAAGCGTGTCAAAATGTCGTGATTCGCCTTGAAAAACCCCCCTATGACGACGGCGCAAGTCATAATAAGCCGTCCAAATCAGCCGCCGCCAGCGCAGGCGCGAACTGAAAATATGCCTGGAATCCGTGGATTCCCGTCTGAAACCTACTAAAATTCGGCGCCGCCGCACGATTTTATGTTCCCATTCCTTATTCTCCACGTTCCAAAAGGCGTTTTTTGGTATTCATTACCTCAATACATTCAAACAAGCTGTATTTTGGTATAATAATTGCATATATTATGACATACACAACTTAAAGAGGTAAACATGACTGCAAACAAGCATACTGCAAATAATTTTCATTGTGATGAGAACATTCTTTCTCTGTATCTCAAGGAAATCAATAGAATTCCACTCCTGACGCGGGAAGAAGAGGACGAGATCGCTTATGAGGCTGCCAACGGAAGCAAAAGCGCGCGGGACAAGATCGTAAACGCAAATTTGAGGTTTGTGGTCAATGTGGCGAAGAAGTACCAGGGGCAAGGTCTCCCGTTATTGGACCTCATCAGCGAGGGAAACATCGGGCTTTTGAATGCCATTGAACGCTATGATGTAAACAAGGGCTACCATTTTATTTCCTATGCGGTCTGGTGGATTCGCCAGGCTGTTCTCAAGGCTATTTGCGAGAAGTCAAGAGCCATCAGACTGCCGTTGAACCGCGCCAATGAGTTGGTCCAGATTGAGAAAGCCCGCAAAATGGTTCAGAACGGACATAGCGCGGAAACCGAGATCAGAGAAATAGCGGATATGTTGGGCATGGATAAAACCTATGTAACTGACATCATCAATATTAGCCGCGATATGATTTCTATGGATGTGCCGGTGTCGTCTGACCGGGATTCTTCGATAATCGGCGATTTCATTGAGGACAAGCGCTACCAATCCCCGGACGAATATATGACCGGAAACGCGCTTAAAGAAGACATAGAGAGCGCGTTAAAAACCTTGACCAGAAAGGAAGCCGACATTATCCGGTTGCGTTTTGGCCTGGGCAACCGGAAACCCATGTCTTTGAAAGAAGTTGGGGATAGGTTTAACCTTACCAAAGAACGCATCAGGCAGATCGAGAAAAAAGCGATTAAACGTTTGCAACATCCCTCACGGCAGAAACTGTTGGAGACGTATGTTGCATAAAACACGCCATACCCATAAAGAAAAAATCGTTCCTGCCGGAGCGATTTTTGATATGGATGGTCTTATGCTTGATACGGAAAGACCGTCACTGCGGGCGTGGAAGAAAGCCGGGGAGCGCATGGGGTTTCCCATTCCCGAGGAAGTCGTATTCCGTACCATCGGTATATCCGAGGGAGCGGTCAGAAAGGTGTACTCCGACGCCTTTGGCGAAGATTTTCCCTACCTTGCAGTCCGCGCAAAGGTAAAACAGATCCTTGACGAAGAGGTGAAACGGGAAGGCATCGCTTTGCGTCCCGGACTGCTTGTTCTGCTTGACGCATTCGCCGGCATGGGCGTACCGCTCGCCGTGGCGACATCCACCCACAAGGATCGGGCGTTATGGAAGCTGGAGTACACCGGTTTGCGCTCGCGCTTTGCGGCGTTCGCCTTTGGAGACGAAGTTGAGCGCGGCAAGCCCGCGCCTGACATTTTTCTGCTTGCCGCGGAACGGCTTGGTGAGAATCCGCATGACTGCGTAGGCTTTGAGGATTCTCCGGCTGGTCTTGCGGGGCTTCACGCGGCGGGCATACGATCCGTGTTTGTGAAAGACCTGCTTGAGCCGCCGGAGGAAACGCTCGCCACCGTGTGGCGCCGCGCTCAAGACCTTGCCGAAGCCGCGGCATTGTTCGGATAAAAAAAGGCTCCCTTTCGTGTAAGGAGCCTTTTTATTCGCAGTGGGTCTCATACCGCGCTATAGGGGGCGCCCTTTTAGGGCGGGTTCGAACTGGCGACCCTGAAAAATGTGGCGGCGACCCCACAGTTGCATACCTTCCTTACAGGCGAACCAAAGGTTCGCCGAACCTCGCGCCCGATGCAACGCTTATCTGCGACGGCGCAGAGCGGCGCAGTTTATGCTTTTACTGTCGTCAGCATGGCGTTTTTATGTATATACACCGCGAATAGCAGCAACGATACAGCGCTTACACCTACAAACCCTTCAACTAAGAAGATATTTTTTATGACTCCCGTCTGCATCAACACCGCCGGCGCATCTACTATTGCATGCAGGAGTATCGCCAAAGGATACAACCACGATTTACTCTTGCAGGACACAGCGTAAAAAAGCAATATTGACAACGCCATATGTATTCCTATTGCAAATATACGTTCTATCCCGCCAACAAGGAACAAATAAGGCTCTGCTGTCGCCAACGCGGTTATTTGGGCATTTACTTGAAGCGGCGCATCCCCGGTCAAACCAGCGGTGAGGGCTTCCACGGAACCTGAGTTGATCATAACGCTCAATACAATGTTATTTATCATAGCCGCTCCCGCAAGCAGTATCGCTTCAACGCCGCCATATCCTATGCCGTAGGATAGCGCAGTCCCTATGCTGTTGTACTTTTTCTTGAGCGCGTTAAAAGAAATAAACCGCGCGGTTTCCTCAAAAACACCCGCCATCAAAGCTCCGTAGACCATATATATGAACGGCCTTTCTTTTAAGTTGAATGCGCCTAACATAAGCCCATGCGCTGATCGCTCCAGTATCAGCGCAAATAGGACAAATGCGAGGGAGCCGGCAAGCAGAGGCAAAGCCGGCAGTTTATACTTTCTGTAAAAAACAACAAACAACGCTATCGGCGTACCGATTGACGCCAGCGCCGAAACGTTCATAAAAATAAGGGATGCCGCTGAAACCTGCATTATATTTCTCCATAAAAAATTACGGCAATAGGAGGCCGCTTCAAAACAAGTTGCGTTTTGGAACAAATCTCTCCGGCGATGCCGTTGCAGAACGCCTTGGCGACGCCGGTTCACTCGCCTTCCGCTTTTTTTTTGCCTTTCTTCCGTTGCCGCACCGCCTCGGTCAACAGGAACTCGATCTGCCCGTTGACCGAACGGAATTCATCTTCCGCCCAGGCCGCAAGCTCCTTCCAAAGAGAATCGGAAAGCCTCAGAGGAATTTGCTTTTTCTTTTCGTCCATTGTATCTATCAGTAGATGCTGCCGGAGTTTACCACCGGCTGGGTGTCTTTGTTGGAGCAAAGCACCACAAGGAGATTGCTCACCATAGCGGCTTTTCGTTCTTCGTCAAGACACACGATATTCTTGTCGTCAAGTTTGTTCAAAGCCATTTCCACCATGCTCACCGCCCCTTCTACGATCATCTGCCGCGCATCAATGATTGCGGCGGCTTGCTGGCGCTGGAGCATGGCCGCCGCAATTTCCGGCGCGTATGAAAGATGGGTGATACGCGCTTCCAGTATTTCCAAACCGGCGACGGCTACCTTGCCTTGAATTTCATCGGACAGTCTCTTGGATATTTCCTCGCTTGAACCGCGCAGAGATTTTTCATTATCGGCGTCTTCACTGCAGGCGCTGTCGTAAGGGTAGAGCCGTACGATGTTCCGCAAAGCGGCGTCGCATTGAATTGACAAAAATTCAGTGTAGTTGTCCACATTGAACACCGCCTTCGCCGTATCCGCCACCCTCCAAACTACCGCGATTCCGATAATGACGGGGTTGCCCAGTTGATCGTTAATTTTCTGTTTGTCATTGTTCAAGGTCATCGCTTTCAAGGATATGGTTTTTGATTTCTTTCCTCGCCCAGAGCCGGACGCTTCTCCAACTTCGCCGATGTTTCCAGTTGTAGCATTTGTTGAAGCCGGATTAAAGGCTTGCGCGAGGGGGTTTATCCAGAAAAAGCCCGGGCCGGCAAGGGTGCCGTAGTATTTTCCAAAAAGCGCCAACACCAAAGCCTCCCGCGGTCTGAGTATTGTAAGCCCTTTGTACACTACAGGCCCTATTAGACTTGAATAGAGAACGCCAAAGACGATCATCACGATTGCCGGAGCCGAATTATTGAGACTTCGCGCTCCCCAGATAACCAACCCTACCGCCGCAAGCATCAGGAGCGTGTTGGCAAGCAGAACCGCCATTCCACCAATGCCGAAAGCTGTTTTCTCGACTATGTTGTTTTCCCTACTGTTTTGTACATTATTCATTATGTTCCTCCATATAAAGATTATTTTGGTATCATTTTGATACCATATTGGTATCGTAATATAATGCGTTGCGTTTGTCAAGCGAATTTTTTAGCATTGGAGACAATTTCAAAACTTCAACTTTGGAACCGCTTCATTGATCTGATTTATATAATCGTGGATAACAAAGCGCGACACGGCTTGTTCGTGCAGTTCATGTTTTTGCCGCGAAGCGCCGCGCTTATTTTGTGAGTGTCATATTTGGCCTTAAAAGGCGGGGAGGTTCATTTGGGCTCGTTCCAAAAACTGACGCCTTAGGGCGCGTCTTGGAACAGCCTCATGTTATAATCTGAGTTATTGTAAGCCCGATACGATTGCGTTTTTCATCACAGCGCGGCGCGTATTAAAAAAATCGCTTAAACCGGGGGCGTCTGGCGGTAATGCGGTAGTGAGATTCAACGTGAACCTACGGAGGGAGCCACAGGGAAATCTGTGAGGTTTTTGAGAAAAGCAATGAGAACTACGATATAGAGCGGCGTAAAGAGGTTTTTCTAGCAGTTTGTTGCGATTCGCGCGTAAAATCTCAAAAAATCGCCTTTAAAGCGATTTTTTACCGTGCAAACTGCCATCGAACCAAAGGTTCGCAGAAGCCCACTAATCGTGGTTTTTGCGGTGCAAAATGGCGCAAAAACCTACAACTGCAACAGGCCGCTAGAACGCCTTTCCACAGACGGCGGTTTTTGTTGGGAAAACTACAGAGGTTTTTATGGAGGGAGCCACACTCAGGCGGCAACCCGGCGGACAACTTCAGACATCCGTCAGACATTCCGAATGACGCCGAGCAGCAAAGCGGCAACCTTCTGGGCGTTTTCGGCGAAGACTTTCGAGACCACCTCCCACGTTACCGGCTCCTCGCCGGCGCGCCATGAGTCGTAGTCTGTGACGATGGCCACCACTGCGTAGGGAATTCCGATCTCATTTGCCAAAATGGTTTCCGTCGCTATGGACATGTTGATTACATCCGCGCCCCATGAGCGGAACATATTGGATTCCGCACGAGTGGAAAATCGGGGACCCTCAATGGTCGCTACAGTTCCACGCGAGCGAAATTTGTAGTTCAGCCGCAGGCACTCGTGAATGAGTATGGTTCGCAGATGCGGGTCGTAGGGGTCGGCCATAGCCGTATGTACCGGATGGTGAGGGTCAAAGGACTCGTAGTAGGACATTTTCCGCTGTTTTGTAAAATCAATGAATTGATCGATGATTACAAAATCGCCCCGGTGGATTTCCTCCTGTAGGGATCCCACAGCCGTGGTCGCCAAAATATGGGTGCAGCCCGCCGCCGTGAGCGCGGCTATGTTGGCGCGGTAATTCACCTGGGTTGGAGGTATCGTATGCTCCCGCCCGTGGCGTCCAAGAATCACCACATCCACGCCATCGACCACCCCCCGTTTCAAGGGCGACGACGGCTCTCCATAGGACGTCGTCACCTGCTCATCACGCGGATTTGAGAGAATATCCGGGTTGTCCAGACCGCTGCCGCCGATAATACCGATAATTGCCATTGTTTACTCCTTAATGTTCAGCGGAGATTTCCGCAAAGAATACCATTCTTTTCCCAAAAACAAGGAAAAGACGCTTCTGTATATGTTTCATCAAGCCGCCGGAGCGCCGCTCATGGCAGGGCGCCGGCGTATTTGGGATACAGTGAAAGAATCGCCTTTTCTTGGACGCATCGCAAACGCCCCGATCTGTGATAAATCCGTGAATATACCGCGCAGGCGTTATGTCAAAGCTCCAGTTCCGCGCGGGGGTTCCGTCCGGGCAGATTTGTACCGTCTCAATTCTCCCGTCCGCAGTTTTCCACTAACAAAGCGCGCATCCGAAGCGTCTCGTTCCTCAATAGGTATCTTTATCCCCTCCCTTATAGCAAAGTCAAAGGCGGACGAAGGCGGCGCCACATAGAATGGAACATTGTTTCCTGCGCCGCGACCGCCTTTAAGCAAGCGCCGATCTTGTTCGCCGCATCGCCGCGACGGGTCACGCGATCCGCTCCGGTGATCTCCATATCCGCCAGTCCGCGCTGCATAAGATGACCGCGCGCATTATCGGGGATAAGGCCGCGCGGCGCCGGCACAATTCCCATGCTGTCAAATTTCGCCCCTGATTGCGGGGACGGGTCTCATCCACTCACACAGATACGTTGACGCCCGCGTCAAAGGCGGCGTATACCGGCGAAAGCGCGAACCGTAGTCCACAAACGCAAGCCGGCCCGCGTTGCGGTGTGTCAAGGTATGCGCCAGCGGCGCGGACGCCCTGTTTCTCCACCGCAGTAAGCCGCGCCAGCATACGGTTGCCCGCGTAAGGTTGCTCGCCGTAGGACGGGTCGCCTTGAGCGCCTCCGCCGACCGCAAAACATCCTGTTCAAAATTACGTAAACAATGAGAATAAAATGCCTGCATTTTATTCTTGCGCGGCTCCAATTGATTGATGATCTGTACCTCCCGCTTCCTTGAGCCGGATTGTCCTGCAATGCCGTCCGTTTATATTCATGGTAATAGTGAGCTTTTCCCAAAACGCGAACTGCATTCGGCGAACTACGTTTGGGTTGGTTTTGGGAAAAGCTTGAGGGAAAGCGGTCAAAAGCCCGCTTTCCCCACTTAAATCTAAGGCCGCTGTTCCAAAAACTGACGTCATAAGGCGCGCTTTGGAACAGCCTCTATTTTCTATCTTAAAAACTACAGATAAAGTCTTCTTCAAAACGCGAGCTACGTTAGGGTTAGTTTTGAAACTAACTTCCGAAAAAGCGGTCAAAAGCCCGCTTTTTCACTTAAATCTAAGGTCGCTGTCTCAAAACCTCAAGTTTTGAGACAGCCTCAGTAAATCTCAGTATATCAAATATTTTTAATTTAAGCAATTCCTGTCTTCGCCGCGTGGCGGAGGAACTGAACCGCGCGCGGTTTCCCAGCCTTGCCAAACTCCGCAAAACATGGCATACTCACTGTTCATGAATGCTTACAAAACCCGCCGTGAAAAAATATATGATTGGATGGCCGAAGAAGACATCGCTTTGGTCATGTTTGAAGATGTCGAGGGAAGGCGCGATCCGGCTGTCCGCTGGCTCACCGGACAGCCGGGCGACGCGCTGTTGTTTCTGTCGGCGGCGGACAGGGAAAGCCTGCTCGTTCCGTGGGATGTCAATATGGCGAATTTGTATGCCGATGCGGACGCCGTTGCGCCCTACAACGATTTCGGACGTATGGCGATGCAAGCTCTTGCAAACGCGGCCAAGCGTTTTCATATAAAACTGCGCAGTCGCATTGAGATTCCCGCGGCGACGCCGCATCCGCTTTTTTTTAATTATCAAAGGGATGCGGATGCGTATGAATTAGTGTGCCGGAATGACGGGATCGCTGAGGAGGTCGCGCGGAGACGCGCTGTTAAAGATGCGGAAGAATTGAGCGTTTACAAAACGCTTGCTTTCATCACCAATGATATAATAGCGCGGTTGGAAAGAAATGTGACAGACGGAACGCTCAAAACCGAAAGTGATGCCGCGTTGTTCATTGAAGCGGAGGCGAGAAAACAGGGGTGCGAAGGCGCAAGTTTTGAAACTTTGGCCGCAGGTCCCTCCCGCAGTTTCGGCATTCATGCCTTCCCCGCCTACACATCCGCCCCTTTCGCGGGAAAAGGGCTTTCCATCCTTGATTTTGGGCTTAAATACCAGGGATACTCCAGCGACGTTACCATGACTTTTGTTCAGGATGCCGCGCCCCAACAGGAAACGCTTCTCTTCCTGATGAAAGAAGCCTACGATTTGGCGCTTTCTATGGTAAAGCCCGGCGTTTCCGCCCGTGACATTGCGATAGCCGTTGATGATTTTTACGGCGAAAACGGGAAAACCCTGCCGCACGGATTGGGACATGGCGTGGGGCTTGAAATACATGAAGCGCCCTTCCTGAGGAGCAAATCTGAGAACCCGTGGATTTTGCAAAGCGGCATGATCTTCACCATTGAACCGGGGCTGTACGATCCGGCGCTTGGAGGTTGTAGGTTTGAGAACGATGTGCTGGTTACGGAGATTACGGAATCAGGCGCCGGCGTGGAAGAATTGACTCACACGCGGATTGTGCGCATGTAGCGCGCGCGGGGCATCGCTTTGCGCCGCTCCTTCCAATGCGTTGCAATGACGATTGCAATATGGACGTATTATTGAAAAGGCTGGAACTGTTTCAGGGGTATATAAATTAAAATGAAAACAAATCAATTAGTAGGGAAAAGAGAATTTGGAGATTTCCATACCACTTGGTAATTATCCAGCCTGATGGTAAATATTATAAGTGAAAATAATGTTTGTCCCAATGTAATTATTGAGCCGACTTGCGGGGTTGGTAATGTTTTGTTGGCCGCTTATAATTT
>JAITIK010000071.1 GCA_031279555.1 Treponema sp.
ATTCCCAGCCGCCCGATGAGCCGCTCACCCCGCTGTTCAGGATGACGCCGCAACCAGCCGTGGCGTCGCGCTTTTTGGCGGGCGAAGTGTCAACATACACCGCGTGGCCGCAACTGTCGTTGTAGGCGGTGTTTTTCAACGAACCGCTCGCGTCTGACCCGTAAATGGCGCCGCCCGACTGCTTGGCAAACGCGCCGCCGCTGTATACATACACCCCGCCGCCGTAGCTATCGGCGGTGTTGCCGCTGACACTCCCGCCGCTCATGGCAAATATTCCTTCTATAGTAATAGTCGATGGAGCGCCTTCATAGGGGTAATATGTGTTGTTGTTGGAATACACCCCGCCGCCATACCTGGCGATATTGTCGCTAATAGTCCCGCCATTTAAGGTAAAATTACTACCGTGGGCAAGAACGCCCGCGCCTCTGCCTTCGGCGATATTGGCGGTGATAATCCCTCCGTTCATAATGAAGGCGCTTAAGTTGTTGGTATTACTGGAAGGCCATAGGTATACCCCCGCGCCGCCGCCGGAATTCGCGACATAATTGTCGCTGATGGTTCCTCCGTCCATGATAAAAGTTCCGCCCTATACGCCGACGCCGCTTCCATAAACAGAAGATATGTTCCCTGTAATTTTCGCCCCGTCTTTCATAATCAGTTTGCCGCCGCTATTTACGACCGCTATTTCTGATGAGTAATTATTGAATTCATTGTCGCCCCGCCCCCGCAAGGTGACGTTGTTTCCAAGCGTCAAGGTGACGCCGCTTTCCACAGTGAAGAGCGAACCGGTTGTATTCAAACTGACCGTCCGCTCCGACGCGCCGCCGTTGAGGGTTACGCTTACATTTTTGCCGTAGGAAAGCGTTTTCGGCGCGATGGTCTCGTTGTTTTTTAAGGCGACGCTGTAAACGCCGCCTTCCTCCGCGTTGTCGCTGATCCATGTTAATGATTCGGCGAGCGATAAATTGGAAGGCATGGAACCGGAAGCGGGGAGGTTGGTGACAGTCACATCGCCAACATAGACCGTAATCTTCGACTTGCCCACGATTTCCGCCGCAAATTGAATCTGCAACGAATTGGATCCCGCCGGTCCGGAGGCTTGAGCCGTCAACGTCCAGACGCGCCGGTGAAACCGTCCGTCCGCGTCTACAGATTTTGCGGCGTTCCAGTCCGTGGCGATCCAGCCGCCGCCGTTTGCCCAATCAGCCATTCCAATGGAGAAGCCGGAGACTCCGGCGCCGGTTTTGATCAAAAAGGATATTTCTATTTGATCCCCCGCGTGGACGGCGAACCCGTCAGGCAGAAAATCGTCAATGACAACAGCGTAATTTTCCCAGTCTTCGCCGCTGTTATACGTTAATTCATACGCGACGGGGGCCGTTGGCTCCGCCGTCCACTTGGCGTAGACCGATATATCTGAGTTTACCACAGTGGAGGCGGTGAATTGCGAGCCGCCGCCATCGCTTGAAGCGTACCAGCCGTCGAAGGCGTATCCGCTCCTGGTTGGCTCGCCAGGCAAAAAACCAATCGAACTGCCGCTGGACACATCTCGCTCATCCCAATGACTATAACTGTCATAGAAGAACGTCACCCTATACGTAGTGGTATAATCGTCGTTTTCCGATCCTTCCGGGTGAAACAAATCCTTGCACCCCGCGAACAGCAGCAGCGCCGCCAGGAGCGCCGTCTCAAGCCTTTTTCTAGGTATATCGCTTTTCATTTTTCATCATCCCCCCTTAAAACTTCCACGTATACGACAGCCGCGCCGCCGCGCTCTGCGGGAACGACCGCCAGACGCATCCCGTCCATATCCCAGTCGTTTCGGATGGCGGCCATAATGAATGCCGCCTCCGTAAAAAACAGAGTGTATTTTACACCTGCGTTTAATAATACCCTATCGCAAAAGTGCCGCTACCGTCAGCAAAAAACGGCTCGACCTTTAACATAACATAACCGGTTTTTGTCGCGGTAAATGTTTGTCCGAAGGGATTGCGGGCGCGGATCAATCTCAATTTCCGGACAGGTTGTTGGTAAATCGCGCGACTCATCTTAATCAACTGGCGGAGCGCGGTCTATTGACGGGCGCCGCTCTATGCGATACAATACCACTCGTTATGGCGCATTGCATTATTTCCGAAGCGGAAGCTGTGTTAGACAAGGAATTCCCGGTTCTCGACAAGGGTTTCATACGGCTTGTTGATTATATGGGCGGAGACGCCCGCGTGGTACAAGCGGCGCGGGTGTCCTACGGCGAAGGCACCAAAAGCCGCCGCGAAGACGCGGGGTTGATCGATTACCTTTTGCGCAACCGGCATACCTCGCCCTTTGAACAGGTTGTTCTTACCTTTCATGTAAAGCTGCCGGTTTTTGTCGCCCGCCAATGGATACGGCACCGTACCGCGCGGGTGAATGAGCTTTCCGGGCGCTACTCGGTGATGAAAGACGATTTTTACGCGCCTGACCTTGGGGACATCGCCGCGCAAAGCGTTGACAATAAACAGGGGCGCGGCGCGGCGTTTGAGGCGGACGCTGCGGCTGGGGTACAGTCGTCGCTGAAGAACGCGCAAGAAGGCATGTACGCGGCGTATACCGAACTCATAAACAAGGGCGTCGCCCGTGAGCTTGCCCGCATCAATCTGCCTTTGTCCCTGTATACCGAATGGTACTGGCAGATAGACCTGCACAACCTCTTTCACTTTTTGGAACTGCGCCTTGACGCCCACGCCCAAAAAGAAATCCGGTTGTACGCGCAGACGTTGTTCGATATAACGAAAAGCGTGGCGCCGTGCTGTTGCGCGGCGTTTGAGCGGCATGTATTGGGCGGCGTCAGGTTTTCCAGAGAAGAGCTTGCGGAGATCCAAAGCAGGCTTGGAAATGGAGGCGGCGTCGCCAGCGGCGCGGGACTTGCCGGCAAAGAGCTTGAACGGTTTGAAGAAAAGTTGCGCGCGGGAAGGCAAAAATAATGCCGGGCGTTCCGTATCAAACCAAAACCTTTTACGCGGAATCCGGCGCCCCGCAAAACGCTTTTTGCATGGAAATCGTCTCGTGGACGTACGAAGAATTGTGCGCCGCCGCCGGATTGGGTGAGAAAGAGCGCGAACCTTTTATCCAAAATAAAGGCGTTTTGGTATATCCGGGCGGCTGGCAGTCATGGTCAGCCGGCTGGGAACTCGCCGCGGATGAAACGCTCCCCCATAAGACGTTGCTGTTGCCCGATCTCATCAAGCTCACCAACCGTGAGGGCGATGCGCCGAAGCGCGGCGAGATTGTAGGCCATTTCCTCATGTACCTTCGCGCCGGCGATACGTATCTTTGTATCGCCTCCCGCGCATGGACGGGCGGCGCCCCGCTTCCGCCCGTGACGTTCCGCATAAACCGGAAAAAACAGCGCGTTGCCGCGGAGCTATTCTGTCCGGGGAAGCGCTGGACGCCCCATGAGATGATGGCGGAATTGCGCGTCTTTGCGTGTGAAGGCTATTTTAATCTGAAAGATACGCTTGCCGCGGTGTACCGCATGGAAGTGAATCCTCATCTTTCAAGCGCGCGGGCGCGCAACGGGCTATCCGGCGGGAAAGAGCCAATCGGCGGGTATGAATCGTGGTACAACCATTACACAAACATCAATGAAACGCTCATTCTGGAAGACCTTGAAGCCTTGTCCGCGACCGATAATCTAATCAAACTCGTGTTTCTTGACGAAAACAAACCCGCAGTCTTCCAAATTGACGACGGTTGGGAACAGCGTGTGGGACAATGGGAGGTAGATGAAAAAAAGTTTCCGGGCGGCTTGCGATCTTTGGCTGAAAAAATAGAAGCGCGGGGCTTGACGCCCGGCTTGTGGATAGCTCCTTTCATCGTCACCAAAAAGTCAAAGATTTTTTCGGAAAAATACGAATGGGTTCTCAAAGACAAAAAGGGAAAGCCGGTTGTCGCGGGTTTCAACAACTTGTGGGACGGGCGCTACTACTGCCTCGATCTTTCGCGGGACGACGCGCTCGCCTACATAGAAGGGTTGATCGATACGGTGATTGACTGGGGGTTCCGGTACATCAAAATAGATTTCCTGTATGCGGGCTTTTTTTTCGGCGATTTCGCGCAAGGAGGCTCGCCGTATGAACATTACGAACGCGCCTGCGCCCTTTTAACAAAGCGTACCGGCGCCGCGCTGAATGCGCCGGTGGCCTATCTCGGTTGCGGCTTGCCGCTCGGCGCTTCGTTCCGGCATTTTCCGCTGTCGCGCATTGGCGCGGATACCCGCGAGGAATGGGACTGGAACGCGGCCAAGCTCTTGGGTCATACGGGAAGACCCAGCGCATACATCAACCTGCTTGACACTATAGGCCGTTCCTTCTTTGATGGCGTGATCTACCGCAACGATCCTGATGTGGCGTTTATGCGTACGCGGAACTGCAAGCTCACGGAAAATGAGAAAGAGCTTATCGCTCTCGTCAACTTCCTGCTTGCGGGGCAGATTATGATTTCCGACGATCCGCTTCGTCTTGAACCTGCGGACTTGCAACTTGCCAAACGTATGGCGGCGCTGTACGCGGCGCTTGCGGACGATGAGTATGGCGCGGTGCGGCTTGACCGCGATGTGTTCCGCCTCATAAGCCGTTCCGGTGGCATTACGGGCGTCATCAACCTGTCAAACCGTCCGTATCCGCAGAGAGAGCCGCTTATAAACGGGCGATTCCTCATAGATCGCCGAAAAAACGGGGCGTACGCGCCGCACAGCATTTCGATTCAGACCGGTACAAGTCCGTGATGTATGGCGAAAAGAGCGAGCTGGCTGCGGTTGCTCACTCCGACTTTCCGCATCACCGCCGAAATGTAATTCCGTGCGGTGCCGTCGGTAATTGAGAGCCTTTCCGCCATCTCATGGGTGGAGTAACCTTGCGCGATGAACCCGATGATCCGCATCTCCATACCGGAAATGCCCGATGGCATGCCAGACGGCGCCGGTTTTCTTTTAGGATGTTGTTTGTTATGCGGTATGACCGCTGAATATATTCCTCTCTTTGCGATATGCGAAAAAATAGAGCATACTTTTGACGCTATCTGCGAACCGATAAAACAATCGCCGTGGCGGATGTTTTTAATAGCTCCGCAAAGATTGGGAACGCCTCCGCGTTTGACAATATATCCCGCCGGTTTTTGAACAAGCGCCTTGTAGATATGCTCTTCATCTTCAAAATTGGTGAAAAGAACAACAGCCGTATTGGGCGATTTGCTTTTGAGCAGCGGGATAAGGTCAATGCCGTCGCCGTCTTTTAACGCAATGTCCATGATGACGATATCGGGGCGTTTGCTTCCAACCAGCTTGATCGCGTCATAGCAGTCTTTCCCGATCCCGATAACGTCAAAATCACTTTGAGAAGAGAAGCCGTCTTTTAGTCTATATCGCTCCGTTTCATCGCTGTCAATAATAATAATTTTTATCATAAACCAAGCCTTTTTCGACAAAAAGTAGTAACGGCGGCTTTTTTCAAAATCAGGTTGGTTTTGAAAAAAGCTTGAGGAACAGCGGGCCGCTGTTCCTCAACTAACCGAGTTTAGAATAAGCTCAACTGTACACATTGTTTTGAATAAAAGCAATATAAGCTTTTGAAAAAATACATTTTTTATTATAAACATCATAATCTGACAGTTATTTATAATAACTGTCAGTTCTTTCCAACCAAAAATATGGTTCAAACGGCGGTATTGCGCGGTTGTCCGCAGTTGCTTGCTGTTGCCCGCATGGGTTTTAGCGTCAAGTGTGTCGGGCGGGTTGGAAGTCTCCGAGTTTTCATAGCCAAACTATACGGCTAGACATCATTCGGCGTATCATAGTAAAATAACGGCATCTGTGAGCCTTTCCAAAAACGCGCGGAGCGACAGTTTTGGGAAAGTTGCCTTGGATTTAGAGGGAAAAAGCGGGCTTTAGACCGCTTTTTCGAAAGCTTTTTTCAAAACTAACCCGAACCTAGTTCGCGGAACGTAGTTCGCGTTTTGTGAAAAGCTCCTGTTTTATGGTTATAGGTTATTGGGGAGAATGTATGGTTATTTTAACATTGAACTGCGGTTCGTCGTCGGCGAAGTATCAGGTGTACGATTGGGATGCCAAGGATGTATTGGCAGTAGGCGTTGTGGAGAAGGTTACGTTTGACGGGTCTTTTATCACGCATAAGGCGAAGGGCAAGGAGGAGTACACCCTCTATCAGAACTGCCCCACTCATACCGATGCGGTGAACCTTATTATCAAGCTGCTGACCGATCCCGAACGCGGGGTCATTAAAGATATGAGCGTTATCAAGGCGGTTGGACACCGGGTGCTGCATGGAGGCGACAAATTCACCAAGAGCGTGATCGTTGACGATGAGGCGATGAAAGCTTTTAATGAGGTGAAGGATTTGGGCCCGCTTCACAACCCGGCGAATATCATGGGCATTGAGGCCGCGAAGAAGGTGTTGCCCGGCGCGCCGCATTGCGCGGTTATGGATACGGCGTGGCATCAGACCATGCCGGCTTCTTCTTTTATGTATGCTGTGCCGTATGAATGGTACGAGAAGTATGGCGTACGGAAATACGGGTTCCACGGCACGAGTTTTCTGTATACGGCGAAACGGGCGTCCGTGCTGCTTGGCAAGAAGCCTTCCGAGACGAACATCATCATCTGCCATATCGGAAACGGATCGTCTGTGTGCGCGGTTAAGGACGGCTGTTCTTTTGATACGAGCATGGGCATCACGCCGCTCGAAGGGCTGGTGATGGGAACCCGTTCCGGCGATGCGGATATGGCTATGCCGTTCTATGTGATGAGGAAAACCGGCATGAGCGCGGCGGAAATGGAGAGCGCTTTGAACAAAAAGTCCGGTCTTTTGGGCATCACCGGCACATACAACGACCGCCGCGACATACAAAAAGCCGCCGAACAAGGCGACAAACGGGCGGTTCTTGCGCAGAATATGGAGGCGCACCGCGTGAAAAAGTACATCGGCGCGTATATGGCGGCGCTTGGGCGCGTGGATGCCGTGGTACTTACCGCAGGTGTGGGCGAATTCGCCAGTTTCATGCGCGCGAAGTTCCTTGAGGGGCTTGAAGGATTGGGCATTGTCTACGATCCGGCGAAGAACGCCCTTGCCCATACCCGCAACGCCGAGACCCGTATCTCCGCGGACTCTTCGGCGATTCCCGTTTTCATCATTCCGACTGACGAGGAACTTGTAATGACCGAGGATGCTTACGCGCTTATGGCGGGTACGTACGATGTTCATACGAGGTTCACCTATTCATTCCAGAGCAAGGACTACGTAAACAAGACCCGCGCCGAAGGTTTGAAAGAGGATTTGAAGAAACTGCCGGAGTTGGAGAAGATTTTAGCGCTACCCAAGTAGGGCGTAGAGGCGCTTTATGGCGGAATTACACATGAATGATGAAAATAAAAATCTGGAAATACTCTGCATCGGCAATGCGCTGGTCGATATTTTTGTAAAACTCACCAAAGAGCAATTCAGGAAAATCGATATAACGAAGTCGTGTCATATCGAATATGAGAAGCTGCTGGGGATTCTCAAGCGTTTTCCCAACAACAATGCGATTTCCGGCGGCGGGGCTGCGAATGTCGCCAAGGTCGCCGCTCTTCTTGGAGTCCGTACGGGGTATATGGGCGCGGTCGGTCCGGATGATGAGTTTGCGAAGATTTTTGAGCGGGACATGCGGGCTGCGGGCGTAACGCTTTTTTTGACAAAAGAGCGGAAGCCGACCGGCGCATGTATTTTCCTGCAACGCGAAGGCGAGCCCAATGTTATTGTGGCGTCCATTTCCGCAGGCGAGCTTCTTGACGCGAAGGACGTGAAGGAAGACGCGATTAGGCGGGCGCGGATTGTGGTGATAGACGGCTATGTGTTGAACAGGGAGGCTCTGGTGAATCGCATCCTTGAGCTTGCCGCCGAATGCGGCACTATGGTCGCTCTTGACGTTGGCTCGGTTGAGATGACCGAGGCGTACGCCCGGGACATCATGCGGTACTGCAAGGAGTTTCCGCTTCTACTCTTTATGAATAAGGAAGAAGCGGGCGCGTTCTACCGGCGTTTTAACGACGATTCAAATGAAGGGGAAAAAGAATCCGTTGGGTTTATAGATTGGCTTTTTGCGCGCCGGAATCCGTTGCCGTTGAAAATGCAAACTTTTTTCCAGAATATCGCCAATGATCTGGTTCCGATTATTGTGGTGAAACTCGGCGCTAAGGGCGCGATAGTGTTCGCGGGCGGCAAAGTTCACCGCGAGGACACGCTTGCCGTTATCCCTAAAGAGACTACCGGCGCGGGCGACGCTTTTTGCGCCGCTTTTCTGGGCGCATGGCTGCGTGACAAATCGTTTAGCGAGTGCGCGAGTTTCGGCAACAAAGCCGCCCGCGAGGTGCTTGATGTGGACGGCACGTTTGTAGACAGGAAGAAAATGTCCGGCATTGCGCGGCTTCTCGGCGGCGGCGCCACCGGCGAGGCCGATTCCTTTGCGGCGGACGGCTGACAGACGTCTTGACAAAAGCCCTGTTTTTGATGATATACTACTGTAAAAGAAGGTCCAATAGCTCAGAGGATAGAGCGGCCGCCTCCTAAGCGGCAGGTCGGCCGTTCGATTCGGCCTTGGATCAAGTGATTATACGCCGCTTCCGCAAAATTTCGGTAGCCGGAGTGTAGATTCTTTTGCACAGATGTGTCTGTTAAATTCAAAATACAGGGCATTGATAAGGAGAGCGTGGTGAATAAAGCAAGCTGGTTTCTCCTCTGTAGTATAGGCGTAACGCTTATAACCGCGTCAGGGTATGCCCAAGAGCAAAAAGTGGGTATAGGCGATTTTGGGTTTTCTTTTGCGCCCAAGATCCTCAAAGAGGGTTCTATTACCGATCTAGGGTTTAGTCTCAAATACACAGAGCGCCTGAGTGGAGCGATACATTTCCGGTATACCGCAATTGCCAAAAACGAAGAATTGTTTGGGGTGGCGGATTCCCTCAATGCGGTGAATAACCATATCTTTGAAACATTTTTCCTTCCGATTCAATATGGATTGCTTGCCACAGAGAAATATACCCTCTACCTTGGAGGCGGCGCGTATTATGAATATGACGCCTTAACCGAAAAAGGCTTTTTTAATATGCCGGCGCTGGAACAACTGGGAAAAGAAAGGGTCAACGCTTATACCAATGATTTTTCTATGCACGTGTTTGGCCCCCTTATTGAAGGCAGTTTTACGTACGCTGTGGCGCGATTTGCTCTGACGCTTACTGGCGGTATAGTTCCGGTGTTTTTGCTGGGATCATCTCAAAAAGTGGGCATAGTTCCTTTGCTCGATCCAGGTTATGCAGATTACGCCCAGACGACCGGAGGGAGTCCCTATTTCTATGTACATCTTGATTGCGCCTTGTTGAAGTATTTCAATGTGGCGGTTCTCTATGATTTTGTTCATCTCTCATACAAGACAATAAACTTTGATGAGCAGCTTGCCTGCTACACCCCTGAGCAAGAGACCCGATCTCAGTTTCTTAAAATTGAGGCCTCCGCGCTGTTACCCTTGGGAGGCGGGATGTCTTTCCAGATTGGATATGGGTATACCTTTGATTGGACGCAGTTCGATGACACGTCCCCTTTTATGAGTAATAGACAATATATGATACTAACGGTCAAAAAGACAAGAAATTAAGGAGATGGATATGAAAAAAGAGCGTATCGCTTTTGCCATTGGGGTAGGCTTAATGAGTCTTATGCTGTTGGCTTGTCCGACAGTCGATCTCCTTGATTCATCAGAGATACCGGAGGAGCCAACCGTTCCAGAGGAACCGGAGGAGCCAACCGTTCCGGTTTCCAAGTATGACAAGGAATATTGGGGCGAATGGGTGCGTATGGATACCGGGAAAAAATGGTATATATCCAGCAGCGCCATAACAATAGACACAGGATACGGCAACTCCTCAGTTTCATCGGTATCCCTTTCCAAACAGTCTGATAGGGTTATTGAAGTAAGTGAGGGCGGGCGAAAATACTACCTGTACGCGTCCCGTACCGCCAATACCCGTTTTACCGG
>JAITIK010000135.1 GCA_031279555.1 Treponema sp.
AGCCTTGTTCAAGCCGTTTCTTCCAGATGGCGCTGGCTTTTTCATCAGCCGATTCGTCGTCCTCATAATGTTATATACACTCAGCATCGACAGAACCGCCAACATAGAGGTAATGCTCGTAGGCATAGACCCGTAACTGGAACAGCAATCGGCGTCCATTTCCAGGAAAAACTCCAGTTTCGGGAAGATTTCAAAAATGACATTGAAGGCGGCCGGGGATCCGCTCTGGTTTCTTCCTACCGAAAGTAAGTGGAATGGGGAAAAGCGTAGTCTCCAAAAAGCTTGAACTCCGAAAACTCTTCGGTGATAGGAGGCATTTTGTCGAGTTACTTGGATACGGAGAGGCGGATTTTCTCCATGCGGGGATCGCTTCTGTCGTTGCCGTCGCTCTCAAAGGCCGCGTTGACGATGCGCTCCATTTCAACGCCTTTTTCCGCGTTCCCTTTCCAGGTGATATACGCGCTATAACCAAAACTTGCCATAAGAAACTCCTTTTGGATGTCGCCACCCGGTATAGTATTAAGATATAATATAAAATAGTCCGCCGTTTTGTTCAATAATTTGTTCAAAATGTGATAAAAAATCACAGCGCGCCGCTTGCCTGATGCGTATGATCCGGATGCTATAGTTGACCCGCAGAATAAGTCTGTTCGTGTGGTTTGTGTTTAAATTCTTGCTATTTGTGGATCAAAAATTTGGCTGTTCCGGGTATATATCAGGTATAATCGCGTTTTTTATTGCCGCAACAACTCTTTGCCATAATCAGTCAGCAGATCCTTTAACTCCTCGTAGGGGACGACCATTTCAACATATCCGCGCGCATACGGCGCTATTTCATACGGGTTCCAGTGAAAACCAATGCCGGGCGATGCGTCTTGCCGTGTGACGAAGAACTGGGAGGGTATTGCTATGGCGTCATTAAAAAAAACGTTTTCACTGAGGAGGACTTCTTCGCTTAACCCCACGTCCATACGGAGGCGCGACTCTATGATCCGTAGCAGAGCCGCCTGCGCGTCCGGCAGGATTATATCGCTCAAGAGAACATAATTGGGCGTTTTTCCGTCTTTGCCAGTTTGGTCAAAAACAAGGAACTCCTCGGTTTGGTTGCCGTGGGCGCCGCCGGTAAACTCGTATCGCGTCCGTCTTATCTGCGTGACGCGCCCTAAATCGAACGCTTCCACAGTCTCACTATATTCCCAGCTAAAAGATGCCGCTGGTTCGGATTCTTCCCATACATCAGCGGCGGCGGCGTACCGTTCCTCCAGAGTGGCGATGAGGTTGTCCCCGTAAATAGCGGGCGAAGAATTTTTATATAAAACGCGATACATGCAATCCCGTAAGCCGTCATTTCCCGCAATCTCAAGTAAATTAAGCGAGATTTTCATGCTTGGACTATTTTCATTATCCGGCAATAAAAAGACCGTTTTTTCCTGCGCATACGGCATATGCGGCGCAAGCGGCGCGTCTTGCGAAACGCTCCGACATGCGGACAATAAAATGAGCGGTAAAATAGAAAAGAATACTAAATGCTTCATAGTTGTATAAAATAATTGTTTTATATCCATGAGTCAAGAATAATACGCTTGCGGAATTGCGATGCCGGCTATTGATTTTGAGACGATTTTGTCAAGCTGTTTTTATACAAGGGTATTAGAGGTGTTTTTTAGGCGGCGCTTATTATCCCCTTGGCATGTTCGTCAAGCCGCCGCTCCCATAAGCGGGTGCGGACGGGCGAAGCGGATGCCGGGCGCGAACGTTTGCGACGGGCTTTTACGCGCCGCTAATTCCTTGCCGTTGTCCGGCGTCAGGGTGTTCCGCAACTGCGTGGGCATTGACTTGGAGGCGCGGCCAGCGGGCTTGTCCGGCATGAGTTTAACCGGAAGCGTTTTTGTGTTTTGGTCAACAGACATCGCCACGCGGGCATTTTTACCGACGCTTTCTATGGCGTCGCTCTCTCAATCGTCCGTGCGGGGCTTCTCGTCAACGATTTTTGGCAGCTCGTTATGGAGACACGGCCAGCCGTCTGGCCGCGACGGCCTTTCGCCCTCTTCCAGCGGTGTGTATCCGCCTGTTTTCGCCTGAAATGTACTTTGCCGGTATGCGCACAGCCAGTTCTGTTTCAGTTTAACTTGCGACAAACACCGCGCGGACGTTCGCCAAATGTCACGACTCTACTCAGGAGGGTATAACAACGCTCCGCCCGCGCGACTTTTTCCGGCTTGAAGATGACGATGAAAAGAATGGCCAGATGTTCAACCGAATGAAGGCGAAGCTGGAAGGAAACATAGTACTGGTACGGCAGGTTGCTAGCGTTCTGACTTAAACATTTGTCGAAGTGTTTATTGATTTTGCCTTCCCGATTTTTAGTAGTATTTCATCGGCTTTTTTTGTCCATACAAACTTTCTTCCGGATTTATTCCAGGTTTTTATATAATCCTTTATAGATCGGATGAGTTGTGATACTGATTCCCAGCTTCCCCGCCGTATCCGCTTGTTTGTTATTTCCGCAAACCGTCTTTCAACCGGATTGAGCCAGGACGAATGGGCCGGCATATAATGCATCTCAAACCGCCCGGTCACCCTCTCCGGATATGCGGCAACCGCTTTGGCTTTATGCGCCGACAGATTATCGGCTATAACATGCAGCGCCTTGTCCTTTTGACAAGCGGCCTCCGCCTTCTTGAGAAAACTCACATGATCCTTCGCGTTGCGCGTGTCTTTGCATTCCCCTAGGACATTCCCGCTTAACACGTCAAGCGCGGCAAATGACGTCGTGGTTCCGCGGCGTTCATAATCCACCGTCCGCCGTTCAGTCGCATTGCGCGTGACGGGTACTATCGGCCGCGTCCTCTCCAACGCCTGTATCCGCGATTTCCCGCCCGCACAAAGAATTACGGCGTTGGAAGGAGGGTTCGTATACAAGCCGGCCGCGTCTTCCGGTTTCCCTTCAAACTCGGGGTCTTTGCTGTATTGGCGTTTGCTCACCAGATGCGGCTTAAGACCGTATTCCCCGCAAGATGGCGTTGACCGCCGTCCCGCCGATCCCCGCCCGCTTTGCCAGCGTCCGGACACTCCAATGGGTCTGATCTTGTGGTTTTTCCGTACATACAATCCGGCGGATATTTTCTTTTAGTTTCCGGCTTGCGGGATTTTTGCCCGGCTTGCGGGTTTTATCCTGAAGCGGCGAATCAATTCCCCATGTGTTGTACCGGTTTATATAAAGGCTTACGGTAGACCGATGCGGTCCCAAAAATCAGCGATGTCACCGGTCCCTTTGCCGTTATGGCGAAGCGGCATTGTCTGCACCCTGACCGCGTATTTATGTTTAATATCCCCGGCTGACAATATCTTTTCAAGTACATCTTTATCCGCATCATTTAGGTTCGGTTGTAATTATTTTACGTAAACCACCGGCTATGCCGGTGAGACTTGAAAAGGTTATACCGTCCCATCGTGATCCGAACAGCGAAAAGTAAATTTGCCAGATCAAAGGAAATAAGGGTAGGGCGGAGCGCCAATCAAGACATTCTGGAGGAGGGAAAATACTTGTAATTTAGCTTGCCCCCTTTAAGGGGGCTTCCTCAAGCCACCGGCTATGCCGGTGGTCTTTGACTATTTAATAATTTTGCATCGCTCAAATAAGCCAATTTTTGTAAATCAAATATTCTAGACAAATCTTTTTGTACCGCCTTTAATATTGACGTAAATATTCATACAGAAATATTAAAATTATTGGCTCTTCAGACAATATGGTGGAAAACGGATAGAAAGAGTATAGTTGGGATATGAAAACTTCGACAAGCCAGTTCTGGACTCTCGCAGAAATAAATAGTACATATTGCGTACCGAAGGTTGGAGAGTATAATTCCAATCCTTGTGGAATTTGCACCATCGTAGTTTTATCTCCAACATCTGTTCGTCAGTTATGTGAACGCCCAGGCCATACTTGTTAGTGTCTAATTGGCATCGGACGCTCAGACCCGTCCGGGTTCTGGTGTTTCTTATCAAATCCACAATCGTTTGATAATCTGTCAAAGGCGCCCCTCTCCAACTCATGCTGATGAACGGAAACAAACAGCGTTCTATTTTGTTCCACTCGCTTGCCCCCGGCGGATAATGGCAAACCCGAATCGGAACGCCGATTTCATCCGACAACCTATGCAACTCATATTTCCATTGCCTCCTTCGGGAGCCGTTATGCCCTCCGCCGCCAGCAAGGATC
>JAITIK010000177.1 GCA_031279555.1 Treponema sp.
AGTACTATCAGCTCTTACGTTCTTGTAGACTTCGCCGTGCGCAGTGTGATCTCCGGCGTGCGCAGTGTTGACTTCGCCGTGCGCAGTGTGAACTCCGCCGTTCGCAGTGTGAACTCCGCCGTGCGCAGTGTAGACTTCGCCGTGCGCAGTGTGAACTCCGGCGTGCGCAGTGTAGACTTCGCCGTGCGCAGTGTGAACTCCGCCGTGCGCAGGGCGGACTCCGGCGTGCGCAGTGTGAACTCCGGCGTACGCAGTGTGGACTCCGGCGTACGCAGTGTGAACTCCGCCGCGCGCAGTACGGTCGCTTTGCCGTTGACTTCCATCATCTTGACTCGATTGGCGAAACGATGCGCTGACGCGGGAGTTGCAAAGGCATCTCGTATTTTATTGAATAGGGTAAATTATCCTACCCCTCACCACTTGGGCGCTATTACCTCATGCGTAATGCAAGCGATTTCCCGCCGGGTTCGTATACCCCTCACCACTCAATCCTGTCAATGCTTAGCGGCTCGGCGTTTAGCTCCATGCCGCTGACCTGTCCGTTCTTGATGTGAATCACCCTGTCGGCCATCTGGGCGATGGCGGAATTGTGCGTGATCACGATGACCGTCTTGCCGGTGTCGCGGCAGGTTTCCTGCAATATTTTGAGAATAAGCTTGCCCGTAACATAGTCGAGCGCGCCGGTCGGCTCGTCGCACAGGAGAATTTTCGGGTTCTTCGCCAACGCCCGCGCGATGGCGACGCGCTGTTGCTCCCCGCCGGAAAGCTGGGATGGAAAGTTGTTCAGCCGCTCCGAAAGCCCCACAGACGCGAGGGTTTCCGCCGGATCATACGGGTTTTTGCAGATTTCAGAGGCAAGCTCCACATTCTCAAGCGCCGTGAGGTTTTGGATGAGATTGTAGAACTGAAACACAAAGCCCACATCGTCCCGTCTGTAATCGGTGAGTTGCCTCTCGCTCATGGCGCTGATGGAAAGTCCATCCAAACTGACGCTCCCGCTGTCGCAGGAGTCCATACCGCCGAGTATGTTAAGCAGAGTCGTTTTGCCCGCGCCCGAAGGCCCCGTAATCACGCAAAATTCGCCCTTTTCGATGATAAAGCTCATGCCGCTGGCTGCGGCGATGCGGCTGTCGCCCATACGGTAGTATTTACAAACATCAACAAATTCAATATACGCCATGTTGCAAGCGAAAAACGCTTTTCATCCTCCTGTAAGGGAATCCCCGCTTACGCGCCCGCCGTCAAGAAAGCCCGCAAGCCTCTAAACACTGTTTCCAAATCGTCAAACAGCAGGCAGGCTCGTCTGTCTAAATACGTTTCCCTGTCATTGACAATCACGATGTCGCCGCCATGCGCAAGCGTGACGCGGGGCAGAGAGGCGGCGGGATTCACCGTGAGGCTTGAGCCAAGCGTGAGCATAAGATCCGCGGTTTGGGCTTCGTCCTGAGCCTGTCTGAGCGCGTCTATGGGCAGGGCTTCGCCGAAAAAGGTGATGGCGGGCTTAAGCGGGCGGTCGCAGTGCGGGCAACGGGGCGTTCCGCCGCTTTTGACAATGGCGGCCGCTTCCTCAAAGCTCATGCGTACGCCCGCGCAACGCAGGCAGTAGTGTACCGTGGGGGATCCATGCGCTTCGATGACCCGCTTGCCGCCGGCCTTCTGATGAAGCAGATCGATGTTTTGCGTGATGACCGCCTTGAGAAGCCCGCGTCTTTCGAGTTCCGCCAGGGTTGTATGGACAATGGAAGGCTCTTTCTCATCAAGGTTGTAGATGAATCCCGCCGCGGCTTTGTAATAATAGCTTGCATCTTGTTCAAAATAGTCGATGTCAAACATCTTTTGCGCGTCTTCAGCGGTATCTTGAGAGGTGTACAAGCCGTTCTTGCCCCGAAAATCCCGTATGCCCGACAAGGCGCTTACGCCCGCGCCCGTAAAGGCGACGCAATGCCGCGCCGAAGTGATTTTGTCGAAAAGCGCGCGGAGTTTTTCTTCTATAGTATAATTGTCAGCATATTCGCCGCTCATGGCATGCCGCTCCTTACTTGTTTCAAAAACCTGTCGAAGAGGAATTCCGTGTCCCTTGGACCCGGGCAACCTTCCGGGTGAAACTGCACTGCGGAAAAGGGCGCGTTTATTGCGCGGATGCCTTCAATGGTGTTGTCGTTTCCGTTGAGGAACCACGGCTCCCAGCCGTCCGGCAGGGTGTCGCCGCGCACCGCGTAGCCGTGGTTTTGGCTCGTGATATAGCAACGGTTTGTACTCGCCTCTACGCAGGGCTGATTCTGCCCGCGGTGTCCATAGGGCAGTTTGTACGTGTCCGCGCCTGCGGCGAGCGCCATGATCTGGTTGCCCAAACAGATGCCGAATATGGGTTTGCCCTTGTCAAAGGCGCGGCGGATCGCCGCAATCGTTTTGCCGCAAGCTTTTGGATCCCCGGGACCGTTTGACAAAAAAATGCCGTCATATTCAATGCCGGTGAGATCGTGGTTCCACGGCAGTCTGATCACGTTTGCGCCGCGTGTGAGAATGCACCGCAGAATATTGGCTTTCGCACCGCAGTCGATGAGGGCTATGTTCGGCTTCCGAGACCCCGGCGCTGGAGACGGCGCGGCGTAGGTTTTTATTGATGCCGGCGACACGTCCGCGACCGGGTGGGGTATGACGCCGGAATCGATGGTCACGTCGCGGGCGCCTTCCACGAGGATTTTTCCCGGCATGACGCCGCGTTCCCTCAGCCTGCACGTGAGCGCCCGCGTGTCAACGCCGAAAATACCCGGCACATTGCGCTTTTCAAGCCACGCGGAAAGGGTTGTCCCGGACGCGAAATGGCTTGGCCTGTCGCACGCTTCGGACACAACAAAGCCCGCGACTTGCACTGTGTCCGACTCAAAATGCGCCGGTATGCCGAAGTCATCGAAAAAAGGCTCGCCGGTTTTTGGTTGTACCGGCACTCCGTAATTGCCCACGAGCGGGTAGGTGGACACCAGTATCTGTCCGCGGAAACTGGGGTCTGTCAGGGACTGGGGGTAGCCGGTCATGCCGGTCGTAAACACCACCTCTCCGGCCTGCGACCGCGCCTTGCCAAATGACCAGCCTGAAAATTCACTCCCGTCTTCCAACACAAGTTTCGCCGTTCTTAAATCCATGGAAAAATGATAATAAAAAGAGAAGAAATAGACAAGGGAGGCTGAAAGCCTCATTATGCAGAGCGCGTCGTGTCGCGCGATGTTTCGGCTTTATTATGGCGGATATGCCGCCTTGCGCCTTTCTCCCATGTATGCTATACTGCCGTCATGATCGTCTCGATGTTGCAAGTGATTTTTGAAATTCCCGATGTTGACACCATCAAAGCGAAGCGGCGTATTGTGCAATCGGTGAAAATGAAGTTGCAAAAGCGTTTCCATCTTTCTGCGGCTGAGGTCGATCTACAGGCCTCGCTTTCGTTTTCACAGATAGGCGCGGTGATGGCGTCGAATTCAAAGCGATTTGGAGAAACCGTTATGCGCAAGGCGTTTGAAATGATAGAGAACGAACTTCCCGTCCGTATTCACGATATGGCTATACATTCGGAGGAGTTTTGATTTTTCACCTCAAAGAGGTTTCATGCCGGATAATTTTTCTTTTTTCCGGCTTCTGATGATACACTGCTAAAGGACGGAGGACGGCCTTCAAAAAAGTGAAAGGGGAATAGTATGATGAAAACAATGACGGCGTTTACATTTGAAATAGACGACCCTGATGCGGCGGCGGCGGAAATCCTGGAACAGATTGATACTACAGAACTGCGCGAACATTCTCTGGGCGTCCTTACCTGCTATACCGATTTTATTGATTCCGGCGCCGTGCGGACGATCTGCGCGGCCTTGCCCTTTGACGTAATCGGTATGACCACCGCAGGGACAGCGGCGCAAGCCACGGCAGGCGAAATGGGACTGGGACTTCTGGTTCTTACCAGCGATGACACGGATTTTATCACCGGCATGGCGGAACTCATAGGCAAAGACATAGACGACTCCATCTGCAAAGCCTACAGAGAGACATGCGCGAAGCGTTCCGACCGGCCAGTCATGATGCTTGCCTTTGTGCCATATATAGACGACTTGGGTGGCGAGGCCATCGCCGTAAGCCTCAACAAAGCCTCCGGCGAAATTCCCATTTTCGGTTCCCTTGCCATAGATTCATCGGCGGACTTCAGTCTTAACGGGAGCGTCTACAACGGGGAGTACCATAAAAACAGCGTTATATTCGCCCTTTTCTATGGCGATCTGCGCCCTTCTTTTTTCGTAACCTCCTTCGCGGAAGACAAGATGCAAAAACAGCGGGGGGTTATCACCAAATCGAAAGACAACATCCTTATGGAAGTGAACAATATGCCGGTTCTTGATTACCTTCAAAGCATAGGTATCCAGAAACAAGAGGGCGCTTGGACGGTGGCGAACTTTCCTTTCGTAATCGACTACAACGACGGTACAAAACCTGTCGCCCGGTCTATTTACCTTGTCACCAAAGAAGGTTACGCAGCCTGCGGCGGCAATGTGCCGGAAAACGCAACCCTGTCGATAGGCGGCATAGATTACTCCGATGTAATACGGACCACCCGTGAGACCTTGGAGCAAGTTCTTAAAAAAAACGACGGCAATTCATGTCTTCTCATGTTTTCCTGCTTGACCCGCTACTTCGCGTTGGAAGCCCATACCACCGCCGAAATGGATGTAATACGGAACACCCTGGTGGATTTTCCGGCCTATATCTTCGGTTATTCAGGCGGCGAAATCTGTCCGGTGTATACTGAAAAAGGAGCCACTGTGAACCGCTTTCACAACTGTACGTTTATCGCCTGTCTTCTGTAAGGAACGCGATAATGGCAGAAGAAAAAAGGCTCGGTTCCGAGACGGAAGAAATCGCGCGCCTGCGCAAAGAAGTAAAGCGCCTTACCCGTCTTCTGAATTTTGCGCAGAACACCTTGGAAAGGATCAAGGTCGCTTCTTTTTCTCGGGAGAGCGTAAACGCTATTCTCAGGAATGAACGGATCAGGCAGGATCACACCATGAGACTTATCCTCCAGTATAACCCCGACATCCTCATCGTTTTTGACGAAAACACCTGTATCCTCTACTGCGCCGATATTTTTCTCCGGATTACCGGCATTAAACATGCGGGGCTGGTGATCGGCCGCCATTTCAGGGAAGTTTTCGGTCGTTTTGTCTCAAAAGAAAAACTTGAATATCTGGCTTCAATATTCAAAAATTCCGTCCTCACCGGGGAATCGCAGGTACTCGAAGAAAAATTTAACCTGAGTGGCAGAGGCGAGGAACGGGATTACGAAGTGCTTTTTACCCCCATGTTCAATGATTCCGGCGCGATGGAAGGTTCTATCATGATCCTCCACGATACCACGGAAATTCAGAACGCCATTAAACGGGCCGAAGAAGCCAGCAAAGCCAAATCAAATTTCCTTGCCAACATGAGCCATGAGATCCGCACGCCCCTCAACGCCATCATCGGGATGGTGAATATAGGCGGCGCCGAACGGAGCGTTGAAAAAAAAGATTACTGCCTGAGCAGAATCAAAAGCGCTTCCACTCATCTCCTCAACGTTATCAACGATATTCTCGATATGTCCAAGATTGAAGCCGACAAGTTTGAGCTTTCGATAACAACCTTTAATTTTGCCGCCACGCTTAACAAGGTTGTCGACGTATTGAGTTTCAAGATACAAGAAAAAAAGCTGGCTCTCGATGTTGTCCTTGATCCGTCCATTCCGCCCTCCATTGTTTCCGACGAACAGCGCCTTGCCCAGGTGATCACGAACCTCCTCTCCAATGCGGTGAAATTCACGCCCGATGGGGGGAGCGTCACCATCAGCGCGAAACTGCTTGAGGAAAATGCCGGTGATTGTGTCATAGAGATTATTGTCACCGATACGGGCATAGGCATTTCCCCTGAACAGGAGACAAAGCTTTTTCATTCGTTTGAACAGGCGGACAACAGCATCTCACGGAAATACGGCGGCACCGGCTTGGGGCTGGTGATTTCAAAACGCATTGTAGAGCTTATGAACGGCAAGATATGGATAAAATCGGAATTGAAAAAGGGTTCGGCCTTTGCCTTCACCATCCGTGCGGGCAAAGGGAAAAATGAAAACGCTGAAACCGAAACGCTCGTAAATATGCGAACGCCCCAAAACATAGCCGGTTGCCTTGCGGGGTATACGATACTCCTTGCCGAAGACATAGAAATAAACCGCGAGATTGTACTTTCCGCCCTGGAACCCACCGGCGTCGTTATAGACGAAGCTGAAAACGGACGAGAGGCTTTTGAAAAATTTGTCGCCGCGCCTGAAAGATACGACATTATCCTGATGGATATACAAATGCCCGAGATGGGGGGCTATGAATCAACCCGCCTCATCAGGAATGCGGGCGTACAAAAAGCCAAAACAATACCCATCATCGCCATGACGGCAAATGTATTCAAGGAAGACATTGAACAGTGCCTGGCCGCTGGCATGAACGATCATCTTGGGAAGCCCATAGACTTCAACGAACTCATCAGCGTCCTGGGCCGTTGCCTGATCGGGAAATCGCTAGAGAATGAAGGAGCGCCATTCGGCCTGTCTCACCACAACGTATATGCCGTGGAGTCCTGATGTTGACATGACCGGAATGAACAAGTAGCATAGATAAAGAGGAGTCATAGTGTTTAAAGAAGAAGCTGTTGAAGGTGAAGCGGTTGTTCGGGAAGCCCTTCCAAGCGCCATGTTCAGAGTTGATAGGGATAATCAGATTTTGGCGGGCGCCCCATCCCATCTTTCCGGCGCCATGCGCGCGTACATCAAGAAGAATGGAGGCATGGTTTTCGCGGTGTTGGCGGTTGGCGTTTTCATGGCTTCCTGTGTGGGCGTCCGCGCTGACGCCGTCATACAAGCCAACGGATCCGGTACTATAACGCTGGAGTACAGCGTTTCCCAACCGCTTGATACTATGGGGAAACTGGACGGCAACGAGCGGTGGCGGACGGTTCCGGTGGGAGAGGCTGATTTCAGGCGTACTGTTGAGTTGCTTGACGGCGTTGAACTGGTTTCCTTCGCCTCAAAAACAAACGCGGCGCGACAGACTGCGGCGCAGTCCGCGACCGCAGCGGTTGTCAATACGGTGAAACTCAAGTTTGACGCCATTGATTCGTTGCTTGGATTTCTTGACGCGACAGGCGAAAGGGCGTCTTTCGCCGCCGAAAACGGGAAAAACAAGCTGTCCCTTGTACTCGCCCCAAAAAGCGGCGGCGTTGATCCTGACCTGCTCGCGCTTTTCGCGTCAGTGTCCAGCGGGTACACGTGCGCCGTGACCGTGTCCGTCCCCTCGGAAGGCTCGCTATCCGTACGTGACGCTGACGGCAGCCCGCTTGTCATACCGGACGCTGAAGTCAGGCAGGGCGATCCGCTTTCTTTCAGCGTTCCCATCGGAACCTTGCTCTCCATAAAAGAGGGCGTCGTTTTGGAGATCATCTGGGGATGAGCGTCTTTTGTCTTTTGTGGATACCGTTGTTTTTTCTCTTCTGGTCCGCCCTTGTTCCATACGATATTGAGGCGAGCGGCGCCCTTGCGGTTATTTTGGGAAGCGTCGTCGCCATACTACAGTTTTTTTTCGGCAATCTCATTGCCGGCGGCGCGTTCGGAAAGGAGCGGTGGATCGGCGTCTTTGTTGACATGGTTGCGCTTCCCGCGTTATTGCCCCCGCTTGTTTATGCGCTTTTTCTATTGCTCCGTATTGCAAAAGATCCAACCGGTTTCGGGAGCTTTTCCCTGCTCTGGCTTGCGCCTTCGGGTATTCTGCGAACCGTTCAATGGGGCGTGGAAAACGATCCGGCGAAGTTGCTGCTGATTCCCGTGCTGTGGACGTCTATCGTGGCGTGCGTTTCTTCTTTCATAAACCTCTCCCTTAGAAAAAAAACGCTTGCAACCGCCGTATGGTTAATGGCGGGCATAGTGATCGCCCCCCTTGCGACTACGGCGTACTGGGCGTTCTTTTCCCAGATAAGGCTGGCGCGCTGGGCGGTTTTGGCGGGAACGCTCGCGTTGCTGGTATGCGCGGTTGTGATCTCGTGGCTTTTCCCCGCGAAAAAATCTGGTGGCAGAGAAATTGTACAAAAGGATGGCGTATGCAATACATAGTCATGCTTTTCACCATCATAGGCAGCCTCGGTCTTTTTCTTTATGGAATGAAGGTGATGAGCGACGGCATCCAGCAGTCCGCTGGCGAGCGTTTGCAGCGGGTGCTGACGTTTATGACCGGCACCCGTGTTACAGGCGTACTGACCGGTTTCGCGGTGACGGCGATTATCCAGTCATCTTCGGCGACTACGGTGATGGTGGTGTCGTTTGTGAACGCGGGGCTGCTCACCCTGAAGCAGGCTATCGGCGTGATCATGGGAGCGAACATCGGAACGACCGTAACCGCGTGGATCGTGTCGCTTGCCGGCTTTTCTTTCAATATTTCAGCTTTCGCCCTGCCTGCAATCGGCGTCGGATTCATAATGACCATGATAAAATGGAAACACAAAGATTTGGGAACGGTGTTGCTGGGTTTCGGACTGCTCTTCATGGGGCTTGATTTTCTTACCAAAGCGATGCCGGATCTTTCGGTCGAACAGCTTGAAATAATAGCGTCTGTCGCAAACTATGGGTTTCTGTCGTTGATGCTTGCGGTCGGCATAGGAATGGGCGTCACCCTGCTTGTCCATTCTTCCAGCGCGGCGACGGCGGTCATTATAACGATGGGATTTCAAGGCTTAATCTCCTATGATTTTGCCGCCGGCATGATCCTCGGCGCCAACATCGGCACCACCATTGACGCCGCTCTTGCGGCAATTGGCGCCAAGACGTCGGCGAAACGAGCGGCCTTGGTGCATGTTCTCTTTAATGTGATTGGAACCGTATGGGCGCTTGCTTTCTTCCATCCGTTGCTTGCGCTGGTTGATCTTGTTACGCCGGGCGTCCCTGCCGGAGCCGCGCTTACCGTGCATCTCGCCATGCTCCACACAATCTTCAATATGCTCAATACCCTTGTATTTCTGCCCTTTGTGGATCCGTTCGCCCTCCTTGTCTCACTGATTATCAAAGAGAAAAACGAGCCGGAAGAGCTTGGGCATTATAAGCTGGAGTACAAATCGGGATCGCTCCAGGATACGCCCGAATTGAACATACTCCGCGCCGAAAAAGAGATACGGAATATGTCCGTCCTTTCCGCCTCAATGTACGCGAAAATCAAAGACGCCCTACGCGCCTTTCACATAGACGTGAAAGAAACCGATAAAGAGCAGTCTGTGAATGCGCTGGTAAAAGATTTGGCGGGACAAGAGCAGTATGCGGACGAAATGCGCGAGGAGCTTACGCATTTCCTGATTGAGTGTACCAGGCAACAACTGAGCCACTATTCTGAAAAGAAAGTTTCGGTGTTGTTGAGGATAACGGCGAGTCTTGAAGAACTGACGGACGATTGTTACGGCGCAAGCCTGCTTCTGGAACGGAGCGTCAAGAAAAACCTCGTTTTCAAACGCAAAGAAACCGAGTCGCTGACCGAATACTCCGGCATGGTGGAGCGATTTCTCAATCTCGTTGAGACACAGTGGGGAAGTCCTGATGATGAGGAGAAGCGGCGCGAGAGCGAAGAATTGGAAAGTCAGATCAACAAGATGCAGAACAAGTTGCGAAAGTTGGGGCGAAAACGGATTGAGGCCGGTGAGAACGTCAAGACTGAGCTTCTTTTTATTGACTTGGTGCGGCGCATTGAAAAAGTCGGCGATTATTGCTACAGCATTTCAAGCGCCCTTTCCATGATGAACAAGTGAGGTTTGTATGAAAAAAAAAATTCAGATTTTGTTGATGGCTGTCGTAACAGCGGTTGCTATGTCGTGCGCAAGCAAACCTGAGCCGGTTCCCGCTCCGGAGCCGTCTGTACAGGAGCCGCAGGAGCAGCCTGTCGTACAGCCTGTTGTTGAAGAGCCGAAATCTGAGCCGGAGCGGCCTGTTGACGAAGCGGAGCTTGCGCCGGATCAGGCGGCTCTTGAAGCGCTCGCCGCCGCAAAAGCCGGCGCGGACGCGGCGCGGGAACAGGCTCGCGCCGCTGGCGGCGACGCGGCATACCCCGATGACTGGAGTCGCGCCGAAGGGACGTACGGCGAAGCGGAGTCCTCGCCGCGTGATACGCGGAGGCAGGCGTGGGAGGCGGTTGCGCTGTACAACGCCGCCGCGGACAAGTACAACGTGGCGTATACAGCTGTGTTGAGAAGCCGCGCTGACGAAAGCCGCGCCCTGGCTGACAGCGCGCGGCAGGAAGCCCGTGGGGTGAAAGCCGATGTAGCGGCGCGCGACGATTATAATGCGGCGGACGCCTTGTACAACCAGGCCGCCTCCTCGTATAAGGCGGGCGCGTTTGAGGATGCGGCGGAAGGCTATGCGAGGGCTGCGGAACTTTTTGCCGGAGCGCGTGACGCGGCGATAGAAAAACGCGCCGCCGCTGACGCCGCAATTAAAGCCGCTGAGGAGAAAGCCGTAGAGAGCGACGCCTTGGCGCAGGATGCCGTTCGAATTCTTGGAGGAGGTCAAGAATGAAGAAATTCTTTTTTGCGCTGCCAGTCGCTTTTTTGTGCGTCATGCCGCTTTTTGCGCGACCGGCGCCTGATGGATCGTCCGCCGCCACTCCGTCAGCGGCGGCTCCTTCCGTTGCATTTGTTGCGTCTGCGGGCATTGAGTCCGCGCCATTCACGTTTACGGTCCCCCCTGATCTCAGGAACAACCAGTATTATCGTGAAAGCGTACGGCTCAACACACTCGCTCAAGAGATGTACGATGAGGGTGATTACGACGCATCCGCCGAATACGCCCAGGAAGCCTTAAAATACGCCGAATTGTCCGATAAATATGTGGCGGACTATACTATGATAAACGCGGATGCGAAACTAAAATGGGCTGAATCTATCCATGCGGCGGTACGGTATCCCGATGAGTATAGCCAAGCCCAAGCCTATTGGGAGGATGCGAGCGGCGAGTATGCGGCAGAACGCTGGAACGCGGCGATAGCCGCCGCTCATCAGACGCTTGAACTGCTTTCCACGTTTGAAGAGGCGACGAGGCTTCCTGGTCTTTACGTGGTGCGCGACTGGGAGGCTACGAAAGATTGTCTGTGGAACATCGCCGCGATGCCGTGGGCGTACAACGATCCGTTCCAATGGATGGTTATCTATGAAGCCAACAAGTCCTTACTGCCCCGTCCTGATGAGCCGGATTTGGTTTATCCTGGTTTGGTTCTCACCTTGCCCAGCGTCAAAGGTGAGATTCGCGAAGGCATGTGGGTGGAAGGGGCGGAATATCCCGAATTTTGATATGGATGAAACAACTGCGCTCTGGGCTGGACGGTTTGTTGAGAAGCCTGAAACACAGGCGTTCGCCTTCCAGTCCTCCATTGCCATAGACAAGCGGCTTGCTCAGGACGATATACGGGGTAGCCGCGTACACGCCGCCATGCTTGAAAAACAGGGGCTTATTCCGCCTGAAACTGCGGCGGCGTTGGATAAAGAACTGCTCGCCATTGCCGGAGAACTCGAAAACGGTTCGCTTTCCATAGACCCGTCCGCTGAAGACATTCATTCCTTTATTGAAGGCGAACTCACGAGGCGCGTGGGCGACGCGGGACGCGCGGTTCACGCGGGGCGGAGCCGCAACGATCAGGTCGCCGTTGATTTCAGACTCTCCCTCAAGCGGATGGTTCCGGCGCTGTGCGACGAGATACGGGAGACCATCGCCGTACTGCTTGACAAGGCGGAGCGATACGCCGAAGCCGTCATGCCGGGGTACACCCACCTCCAGCGGGCGCAGCCGGTTACGCTTGGCTTTCACCTTGCGGCGTGGGCGTGCGGGCTGAAACGGGACAGAGAGCGGTTCCTTGACGCGCTTGACCGGCTTGACGAGTGTCCTCTTGGGGCAGGGGCGCTTGCGGGATCGGGACTGCCGCTGGATCGCGCCGCAACCGCGAAAAACCTGGGCTTCAAACGTCCGACACTCAACGCCATGGACTCGGTTGCGGACAGGGATTTCGCTCTTGAATTGGCGTCCGCCGCGGCCATCACCCAGACGCACCTGTCGCGCTTTTGCGAGGACATCGTGATCTGGGCGAGCGAGGAGTTCAAATTCATTGAGCTTTCCGAAAAGTGGAGCACCGGTTCTTCGATCATGCCCCAAAAGAAAAACCCCGATTTTGCGGAGCTTATCCGCGGCAAGGCGGGGCGGACCACCGGCAACCTCGTCTCCCTGCTCACGCTGGTAAAAGGGTTGCCCTACGCCTACAACAAGGATCTCCAGGAAGACAAGGAGGTGCTGTTCGACAGCCTTGACACGGTCGCGCTGTGCCTGCGCATGTTCCGGGGCATGACCGGCTCGGCGGCTTTCAACACGGAACGCATGGCGGACGCTTGTTGCGGCGGTTTTCTGGAAGCTACGGACGCCGCGGACTATCTCGTACGCAAAGGACTGCCATTTAGAAAAGCGCACGAAGCCGCCGCGCTGGTGGTGCGCGACTGCATTGACGCGGGACAGCGCCGCATCGCGGATCGTACGCTTGAGCAACTCAAGGAACGCTCGCCGCTTTTTGACGCCGGCATATATGATGCGCTCACGCCCAGCGCCTGTGTCCGCGCCCGGAAAACGCTTGGCGGGGCCGCTCCGGACGAGGCGCGGCGGCAGATCGCGGAATTGAGACGGGACATTGAACGCTCCCTATCCTAAAACGCCTGTAACCAGCGGATAATATGTTTGTTGTTAATGAGAGGATTGGGAGGCGTCAATTGCGAATAGCATGAAGAAAAGCGGTCTGCCTCCTGCGGTCTCCCGCTTTTCCACATAAATCCATGCGGTTTTTTCAGAAGTTTTAAAAGCCGCATTTTATAAAACATAGTAAGAGGTTTGCATGATAACTGTACAAAACATTACCAAACGGTATGGAACAGTTGAAGCGGTGAAGGACGTGTCTTTTACCGTGGGGCAGGATCAAGTGCTGGGGTTTCTTGGTCCGAACGGAGCCGGAAAAACAACTGTTATGAAAATTCTTACGGGCTATCATTTTCCCACAAAGGGCGAAGCCATGGTAGACGGCGTTTCCGTGCAGGACAATCCGGTGGAAGTGAAGAAGCGGATCGGGTATTTGCCGGAAAGCGTGCCGGTCTACGGCGATCTCACCGTGGACGAGTACCTGTCTTTCGTCGCGGACGCGCGGCTCATAGCCAAGTCTGAGCGGCGAAACGCCAGAGAAGCGGCGATTGCGTCGTGCGGGCTTGAGCAAGTGGCAAGCAAGAAAATCGAAACCCTGTCGAAAGGCTATAAGCAGCGAGTGGGGCTGGCGCAAGCCATCATTCACGATCCGGCCATTCTGATTCTGGATGAGCCGACGTCCGGTCTTGATCCCAATCAAATCATCGAGATCCGCTCCCTCATCAAGCGGCTGGGGAAGCGGAAAACTGTCATCCTTTCCACACATATCTTGCAGGAAGTTGAAGCGGTTTGTTCCCAGGTGCTCATCATAAGCGACGGACGCATCGCCGCCCAGGGGACGCCGGAAGAAATCGCCGGCACCCTCAAGGGCGCGGACACGTGGCGCCTCACGCTGAAAGGCGCGGATCTTGACGGAGTAAAGGAAAAACTCTCAAGGCTTGCGCCTGCGGAACGCTTGAGCGGCATTACGCTTGACGCGGCGGATGCGGGAAGCGGCGTCGTCACGGTGAGTTTTTCAACGCCTGCTGACGGAACCGGGCTGGACGGCGAGCGGATATTTGATTGGGCTGTCGCCGAGCGGCTCAAGATACTTGGCATGAATCAGAAAAAGATCAGTCTGGAAGACATATTTGTGCGCCTCACCAGCGAAACGCGGACTACTGATGCGACAGCGGACGCAGAAGTTGCGGAAGGCGAGTATGCGGAGAGCGCCGTTAAGGAGGAGATGGAATGAAAGCCCTGATAAAAAAAGAGTTGTATTCCGCTCTTCACTCGCCTGTTTTCTACGCGGTCGCCGTCTTCTTTTTGCTTTTTGTTTCAATATGGCTGTTTTATCTGCAAAAGTATTTCGCGCTTGACAGCGCGACCTTACGCCCGTTCTTTTCCGCGTTCCCGCTTGCGTTTATCCTTGCGGGACCCGCGCTCACCATGAAATCATGGGCTGAAGAGCGCAAACTCGGCAGCGTGGAACTTCTCCTCACCCTGCCGTGTTCAGAATGGGACCTGGTTTTGGCCAAATTCCTGTCGGCTTTCATCCTGCTGGCGGGCATTATCGCGCTCACGCTGTTTGTGCCGTTGACCTTGTTCCCCTTGGGCGCCTTTGACATCGGCGTCATGTGCGGGGAATATATCGGCGCGCTCCTCTTGGGCGCATCCGTTATAAGCCTGGGCGTATTGCTTTCTTCACTGGCCAAGAACCAAGCCGGCGCGTTTTTGGGCGGCGCCGTCGCGCTTGTCGTGGTTATTTTCATCAATCAGACGACGACCTCGTTCAACCTGCCTGTGTTCGTGGCGGACGCGCTCAATTTCTTTTCGCTGTCCTTCCATTTTGAAACCTTTTCCAAGGGCATTATCGACTCGCGGGATGTGGCCTTCTTTGCCCTGAGTACGCTGCTATTCCTATTTTTGAACACCCGCGTGATTTTATACCGGAAGTGGAGTTGAGATATGACGAGAAAACAAGTTACAATCATTACCGCGCTGTCTATCGCCGCTATTGCGCTGGGGTTTCTGGCGAGCGGACGCATATGGTTCAGGATCGATCTCTCAAAGAATCGCGCCTATACGATTTCCCCGGTCTCAAGAAACCTTTATAAAGAGATTCCCGATCAGGTGAGAGTCACCTATTATCTTTCGGAAAAACTCTCGGCGATACACCCCATGCCCGCAGAAATTACCGGTCTTTTGCGGGAATACGCGGCGTACGCCCACGGCAAAATACGGGTTGCGGTGAAAGACCCGGCGAAAGCGCGGCTTGAGGATGTCGTTGAACAGTTCGGCATTGTGCCGCAACAGATACAGACCGTTGAAAAGGATCAGGCGAGCATAGCCACGGTGTACACCGGTATAACCATTGAATATCTTGATGAGATTGAAGCGCTGCCGTTTGTGTTCTCTTTGGATACGCTGGAATACGACCTTACCAGCCGCATCCGCGCCATGGTGCGGGGCGCGGTTCGGGAGATTGGCGTCATTGTGGGGGACGGCGCAAAGCAATGGGAACAGGATTTCAATAACCTCAACCAGTTTTTGCAACTGGCGGGGTTCAGCGTACGGCAGATCGTGGCGGGCGATGAAATTCCCGATGATATGGGCGCTCTGTTCGTATTCGGCGGCGTTGAAGAGTTGGATGAATGGGCGCTGTACCGCATAGACCGGTACATTCAGATGGGCGGGCGCGTTCTTTTCGCCGTTGACGGCGTATTTGTCAATTCGCAGGGCGGTCTTGAAGCGCGCGCTCTGGCAGACAAAGGGCTTCTTGCAATGCTCGCCTCCTACGGCGCGACCGTTAAAAGCGAGTTGGCGCTGGACCGTTCCGCCCTGACCATCCAGTATCAAACCGCGAGCCGCTCCGGTATGCGGCAGGTGCATCTTACACGATACCCGCTGTGGATAGGCGTGCTTGCCGAGAACGGCAACGCGCAACACCCGCTGACATCCCGCTTTGGCGGCATAGACCTCTTTTGGGCAAGCCCCATTGAGCTTTCGCCCTCCGGTTCGGTGACTGCGGAAGCCCTGTTCACCACCACCGGGGATGCGTGGCTTGAAACAAAGGACTTTTACGCCAGCCCTGAGATTCCTTACATGCTTGAAGCGGAAGCCTCAACGACCAAAGGCAAAAAGGTGATGGGAGCGGCGCTGACCGGCGCGTTCAGCAGTTACTTTGCCGGACGAGCCAAGCCCGGGCGCGAGGGCGCGACCGAATCTCTGCCCGATATGCCGGCTTCCGCGCAAGATGCGCGTGTCATTGTCATTGGAGACAGCGATGTGGCGTCTGCGTTTGTACAGCGGCGCGAGAATTTTGATTTTATGGCGCAGGCCGCCCTGTACCTCAGCAATGACGATGACATTATCAATATCAGAAACAGGCAACCCCAGGCCGGGCGGCTTGACAAGATTACGGATGAAGCGCGGCGGAGCGCGGCTATGAACACAGCGCGTATCGTCAATTTGGGGCTTGTCCCGCTTCTGGTGATCGCCGTTGGATTGTTTCTGCGCTGGCGGCGTTCAGGTAGAAACAAAAATTAGTGGAAACTGTTTTAAAACCGCAAGTTTTGAAACAGCGTCAATGGAGTAAACGATGGTATATAAAACAAAGGTGACGATTCTTTCCGTGATAATCGCGGGACTGGCTGTTGTGTACGCGGGATCGCTGGTGTTTGATCCTGATCGCGTCAGCGCGCGGGACGCCGCTTACGCTTGGCTTGAAGCGAAAAGCGTTCCGTATGTTGACGGCATTGAATTGAAAAGCGCCAACGGCGCCGTTACGCTGGTACAAAAAAACGCGGCGTGGTTTGTATCGGTTGACGGACAGGACTATCCGGCCAAGGAACGGCGCGTCGAGGATTTTCTCAATCTTTTGTCCAAAAAGGACTCCTATCCGGTGCGCGGCGCCGAAGCCGCGTCCCATGAACGGCTGGGGCTGTTGGAAGATGAGGCGGCGCGTATAACGGCGCGCGGCGGCGTGGCGACCCTCCTTGACCTTCTGGTCGGAAATACGGATGCGTCTGGCAACGAGGCGTACTTGAGAAAAGCCGGCAAGAACGAAGCGCGTTCCGGCGCGCTCTCGATCTTAAATTACGTCTCAGACGCAAAGACCGCGTGGTACAACCTGCGCCTGTTTCCTGAAACCGGGAAACTCACGGTTGACGGCGTACAGCGGGTGATTGTCACCCTGCCGCCTGCGGACAATGGGGAAGGCGGCGTGTCTGGGGAACCGGCTGACGCTTCGGCTGACGTTTCGCCTGCGGCTGAAACCGGCTCTCCAGCCGCGCCCGTTACGCTGACGTTCGTCCGCGCAAACGGCGGCTGGACGGTCAACGGGCAAGATGCGGATGCGTCGAAGGTTGAATCTTATATACGCGCCATTCTGGACGCCGAGGGCGATGATTTTGCCGCCGGCGCTTTCGCCGGTGGCGGTTCCGCGTCCTTTAACGAGGGGCGCATTGTACTGGAACTCGGCGACGGGACAAGCCGCGTCATCAGCGTTGGCGCGAAATTGGACTCAAACAAGCGCAACGCTTCGATTTCAGGCTCTCCCTATGTGTATTCGCTTGCGGGCTGGGTGGTGGAGCGGCTGTTCAGGGCTGAGTCGGAGTTCAAAAAGTAGCGCCGCGCCGCAAAGCGGCGTTTTCTCGCGTCATGCGCCGTCCTCCAAGCCGTCTCCTGGAAGGGCGGTTTTTATCGCAGTAAAGCTGAAATCCGCAAGGCGTTTGAAGGCGGCTCGAGCTTCCCCATCGAAAGCCTTAAAAGCGCGGGCGTTGACATGGCGAAGGCGGATCCGGTGCAAGCCGCCTGCGGTATTTTCAACAAGCTGGCGCAAGAATTGCTGTAAGCCGTTGCGGATGGCGGGAGCATTCCGGCGAACGCCTTCCGGTGAATATAACAACTTAAACGAGTTGTTCCGGCAGGCGTCAAGCGCGGCGATATTCAACTCGCCGTCCGCTCTCAAGAAACCCTCTGAAAACTCCAATTTTCAGAGGGTTTCTCACTTTTACAAGAGAATCGCCCTGTCGCAATCGCTTGTATCGCAATGGATACGCGATGTTCCCCTTCATAAATCCCTCCAATATTGAATGCGTCTATGATGCCATGAGCGATCATAAGCGTCATATCCCCTTGCCCATTCCCTCCATTTCCGCCTATAATGACCCATCTTACCCAAGAGGAGCCATTATGAAAGACAATAAACACCTCCAGGCCATCCCCTCAACGGTTTTGACCCAGGCGCAGACAAAAATTGACGAGGCGAAGGCCCTGCTTGCCCCCTATATGCTGGCGCTGACCCCGGCGGAACGGCACGGGCTGCCCAAGATGGGCGAAAAGACCATCGGCTTTGAGGAAAAGGCGTATGATTTTGCCCGGCAAAACCCCAATCTGGTCCCGCCCTATCTTGAGGCGGACGCTTTCGGCGTTGATTTCGCCGACGCCCACGGGCTGTGGACGCCGCTCAATTTGGCGCAGCAGTTGGAAGAGGCCATTGACGACACGGAAATGGCCGCCGGAAGCGAGGCGTATCAGGCCGCCCTCGTGTTCTATCACTCGGTCAAGATGGCGGCGGCCCAAGACATCCCCGGCGCGAAGGCCGTCTACGAGGAACTCAAAACCCGGTTCCCCCAGCGTGGCGGACGGCGCAAAACGGATGCCCCCGGCGAAACTACATAGAACCCGCCGGACAGGAAGTGGAACATACGGGATTCAAAACACCGATAGTTCTATGCGGAGTGGAACTTGTTCTATAAAAAGACGAATGATTGAGGCTCAAAACATCGGTAGTTCTGTTGTGAGTTGAACGGGTTTGGCAAAGAGATGAACGATTGAGGCTCAAAGCCTCGGTGGTTCCGCTCCGAGTGGAACGGGTTTGACAAAAAGGTGAACGATTGAGGTTCAAAGCATCGGTCGTTTTGCTCCGAGTGGAACTCGTTCTATAAAAGACGACCGGGGTTTGCTTGGAGGGGAACAGGCGGGATTCGTAACCGCGTTAACCCGCTTAAGGGGAGATGGAGGTTAGAAGGGAACACCCTATGGAACAACCGAATTTTAGATGATATAGAGTATAAGGAGAAATATGGAACCGAAAATAATCAGCATTCCGGACGGCAAAATATGCGATTACATAGACCAAAAATTCCGCAAAGACACGCCGGAGGAATATGTCCGCCAAACCGTTGAGAAGCGGCTTGTCAACGAGCATAAATACCTTTCATCGCAAATAAAGATTGAATTTCCGCTGACGCTAGGTACGCGCAGGCCCAGGGCGGATATAGTCATATTTGATAGAAACACTGAAGACCAAACGCAGGAGCATATAAAAATCATCATCGAATGCAAGGCGGAGAGCGTTGATATCTGTAACGCGAAAGACGGACTTGAACAACTTAAATCCTATATGAATATCTGCCCTAATTGCGAGTGGGGTATGTGGACAAACGGCAGACAAAAAGAAGTGATCAAGAAATATAAAAATGACAGCGGGGAGTATGGTTATATGGAATATAATGATATTCCTTCCGCCGATGGAAACCTTGAGGATATAAACCGTCCAAAGCGGACTACCCTCAAGAACGCTTCCGGTGATAATCTGCTCTTTGTTTTCAAAACCTGTCATAATCATATCTACGCAAATGACGGTCTTCAAAAACAGCCGGCCTTCTTTGAGTTCCTTAAACTAATATTCTGTAAAATAGAAGATGAAAAGAATATAGGCGCACCTATTGAATTTTACGCGGAATCAAAAGAACGCTCCAATCCTGAC
>JAITIK010000093.1 GCA_031279555.1 Treponema sp.
GCCCCGCGCGTCCGGCCGCCCGCCCCGCGCGTCGCGTCGCCAGCCCCGCGCGTCCGGTAGCCAGCTCCGCGCGTTGCGTAGCCAGCCCCGCGCGTCCGGTTGCCAGCTCCGCGCGTTGCGTTGCCAGCCCCGCGCTTCCGGTTGCCAGCCCCGCGCGTTGCGTTGCCAGCCCCGCGCGTCCGGTCGCCGGCTCCGCGCGTTGCGTTGCCAGCCCCGCGCGTCCGGTCGCCGGCTCCGCGCGTTGCGTCGCCAGCCCCGCGCGTCCGGTCGCCAGCCCCGCGCTTCCGGTTGCCGGCCCCGCGCGGTGCGTTGCCAGCCCCGCGCGTTGCGTCGCCGACTCCGCGCGTCCGGTTGCCAGCTCCGTATGTCGTGGTCGTGTCGCCGTCCGAACCACTCCTCAGACATCCGCTCTAGTCCCGATATACGATCTTCGTCCGGTTGGGGAAGGCATTGTACCCTACTCGCGTCCGTTGCGAAAGGGCGACGCTCGTCAGATTGTCGCAGTTGGAAAATGCCGATTCTTCAATAGTTGTTACCGACGAAGGGATGGTTATACTCGCCAGGCTGTCGCAATTGGCGAATGCCCATGCTCCAATAGAGGTTACCGATGAAGGAATGATATATGATGATCCTTTTCTTCCGCTCGGATATGCTATTATGGTCCGTATTGCCCTGTCAAAAAGAACGCCGTCGCTGCTGGCAAAATTGCTGTTGCGTTTATCAACTTGTATACTCTTCAGGCGGTCGCAATTGGCAAACGCCTTTTCTCCAATAGTTGTTGCCGATGAAGGGATGGTTATACCCGTCAGTTTGCCGCAATTGGAAAATGCGCTCGCTCTAATAGACGTTACCGATGAAGGGAGAGTATAAGAGCCTCTTCTCCCGCCCGGATATGCTATCATTGTCCGTATTGCCCTGTCAAAAAGAACGCCGTCACCACTGGCAAAATCGCTGTTGCGTCCGTCAACCAGTATGCTTTTCAGGCGGTCGCAATTGGCAAACGCCATTTCTCCAATAGACGTTACCGATGAAGGGAGGGTTATACCTGTCAGTTTGCCGCAATTGGCAAACGCCCTTTCTCCAATAGAGGTTACCGACGAAGGGATAGTTATACTCGTCAGACTTTTACAACCGGCAAACGCCATTTCTCCAATAGAGAGTACCGAAGAAGGGATGGTTATACTTTTCAGACTCTTACAATCGGCGAACGCCGATTGTCCAATAACTGTCATTGACGAAGGGATAGTTATACTCGTCAGGCGGTCGCAATTGGCAAACGCCATTTCTCCAATAGTTATTACCGATGAAGGGAGGGTTATACTCGCCAGCTTGCCGCAACCGGAAAACGCCCTTTCTCCAATAGACGTTACCGATGAAGGGATGACTACACTCGCCAGTTTGCCGCAACCGGAAAATGCCCATGTTCCAATAGTTGTTACCGATGAAGGGAGGGTTATACTCGCCAGGTTCTTACAATCGGCGAATGCCCTCGTTTCAATAGCCGTTACCGGCAGCCCCTGTATGCGCGCGGGAATGACTATTGATGTGGCGCTTCCGGCGTAGGCGGTTATAGCGACACTCTTGCCGCCAATTATTTCGTAGCCAAGACCCTCTGGCGGCGGCGACACGTCATCTGTAGGCGGATTATCCTTCGCCACGCCAGTAGTCTGCGGCGCATTACTCACAGGCGGGATATTCTTCGTTGCGGCGACAGCCTGACCGCCCAAAAAATGCGCCGCCTGGGCGTCCCGTTTTCCCACGTCAAAAGCCGGAGCCGATTCAATCGCCGCGCTTTCCACACTTATCGCATTCACCCCGAAGCGGTACACGTTCCCCACATCCGAGAGGCTTCCTGTAACCACCACCTCAGCGCCCAGCGACTTCCCGATGGACTGCGCCGATTCTCCGCTCACCTCGCCGGACTCATTGCAACGCAGTTCCTCCCGCGCCAAGTCAAGCTTTGGCCGCTCCACCGCCACTACCGCCTTGTCATTGCCCAGCGCCCGCGAAAGCTCCTCAATGACATATTCCGACAACGCATCCGAGTCCGAGCTGAAGCTGATCACCGCCACCTTCCTGCCCCGCAAGTCCACTCCCAACTCTTGCGCCGACGCTTGTATCGCCTCGTCTAAAGAAACCGGTTTCGCCGCGCTCTCGCCGGAACTCATGCACGCGGCAATCAGAAAAGCTAATCCAACCGTGTAAAACATATACTTTTTCATCGCTTCTCCCATCCACTTTTCAATAAACGCTTTTGACAAAGCGTACGCTTAATGCGCTCCCGCATTAAGGCGCCGCCTTAAGCGAGGGACGCTAGGGAGCGCGCCCAAGCGTCGCAGCTTGGTTTTCACGGCGGCTCTTTATGGGCATTCGCTTGAACCACGCGCGCTCAAAGGTCTTGCGCTCTCCACAAACAATAACACTTGCCAAAAGCGTCTTTTTTATTCGCGGTGGGGTCTAATACCCCGCCCTTTAGGGCGGTTAGAATTGGCAACACCAACGAAAAATAGCGGCAGGCCCCACAGTTACATAATTTCCTTACAGAACGAACCTCGTAAACGATGCGACGCTTGCAAGATACCCCGCCTTTCAGGGCGGGGAGGTTCATTTTAAGCTAAAGCATAGCATGAATTATTTCGAGAGGCAAGTCTTTAAAAATCCTTGCAAACCGTTGGAGAGGCTGGTTTTTTACAAATCTTGGAGGGATCGTTATAGCAGTGGGCCGCCTGTCATGGCTGCGATAAAAGGGAAGCGGAAGAGGGGGATCGGCGTCCAGACCGTCGCTCCGTCCCCGCAATGGCAACCGTCCAGATACCCTGCGCCGCGCCCCGCCTTTTGCGCGCGCTTGCGCCGCCTATATCTGGAGCCGCTCCGCATGATGATACGCCTTTGCCCGCAGTTCCTTTACCGACTCGTCCAGAAGGTAATCGTCAAACCGCATCATGCGGTCTATTGGAGACGCGCCGCCAGGCAGGATTTCAATGATGCGGTTCGACGTTGAGTTGACGAACTCGTGATCGTGCGAGTTGAACAGGATAACGCCGGGAAAAGCGCACAGTCCGTTATTCAGGGCGGTGATGGCTTCGAGATCAAGGTGATTGGTCGGCTCGTCAAAGATGAGAACGTTTGCGCCGGAAAGCATCATTTTTGCGAGCATACACCGCACCTTTTCGCCGCCGGAAAGCACGTTTACGGGCTTCAGCGCCTCGTCGCCGGAAAAGAGCATGCGTCCCAGAAAACTGCGTACATAGGTTTCGTCCTGATCCGGAGAATATTGACGCAACCAATCCGTGATCGAGAGGTCTGAATCGAAAAACCGGGAATTTTCCTTGGGAAAATACGACATCGAGGTTGTCTGCCCCCAAAAAAAATCGCCGGATGATTGTTTCTGCGCCCCGGCGATGATGTCGAACAGCGCCGATTTCGCCTGATGTTCCTGTCCAACGAATGCGATTTTGTCGCCTTTGTTGACCGTAAGGTTGAATTTCTTTAGAATGTCCCCCTTGCCGGCGTTTTCGGCGGTTGAAAAGCTCAGATTTTCGATGTTCAGCACGTTGTTGCCGATGTCTCGATCCGGTTTGAAGCCCGCGTATGGAAATTTGCGGCTTGTTACCGTAACGTTTTCAAGGTTGAGCTTTTCAAGCACTTTCTTCCGGCTTGTCGCCTGCCTGCTTTTTGAGGCGTTTGAAGCGAACCGCTGGATAAATTCCTTGAGCTCACGGGCTTTTTCTTCGTTCTTCTTCTGTAGATCCTTCGCCTGCTTCTGAAGTATCTGGCTCATCTGGTACCAGAAGTCGTAGTTGCCTGAATACAGGGTGATTTTTCCAAAGTCAATGTCCGCGATATGGGTGCAGACGCTGTTCAAGAAGTGGCGGTCATGGCTCACCACGATTACTGTGTTGGGAAAATCAATGAGGAATTCCTCAAGCCACGAGATGGACTCAAGATCAAGCCCGTTGGTCGGCTCGTCAAGAAGGAGGATGTCGGGACTGCCAAAAAGCGCTTGAGCCAGCAACACGCGCACCTTCCTGGTTTCGTCAAGCTCGCTCATCATCTTGCCGTGATCCGCCTCGTCAAGACCAAGACCGGAAAGGAGTTGGCTCGCTTGGGCTTCGGCCTCATATCCGCCGAGTTCGCCGAATTCAGCTTCCAGTTCCGCGGAACGGATGCCATCTTCGTCTGAAAAATCCTCTTTTGCGTAGATGGCTTCCCGTTCTTTCTGTACGCTGTAGAGTTTGGGGTAGCCCATGACAACCGTGTCTATCACGGAATATTCCTCAAACGCGAAATGATCCTGCTTGAGCGCGGCCATGCGCTGTCCTGCCGTAACGCTTATTTCACCTTTGTCGTGTTCCACCTCGCCGGAGAGTATCTTGAGAAAGGTCGATTTTCCCGCCCCGTTCGCTCCGATGATTCCGTAGCAGTTGCCGGGCGTGAATTTGAGATTAACATCTTTGAATAACGTCCGTTCTCCATAGCTTAAACGTACGTCTGTAACTGTGATCACAATACACCTCGTTTGTATAATTTATATATAGAGCCTTTCCCGCCGAACCGGAGGTTCGCTCCAACCCGAATATAGTTCGCATTTTGGGAAGGTTCGACAGTAAGCCGGCGACAATCTGGTCTTGCCGGCAGAGAAAGCGTCAGTTGTTTTTCTTAAAGACACCTAAAAGTTTTGCGAAAAATCCTTTTTTTGCGGTTTTTTCCAGTTCCGCCACAGGCGGCGTCGTTTGCGACGGCGTTGTTTTGGAGGGTTTTACCGGCCGTTCGCCTGACGCCCGCTCGTTACGCGCGCCTTTTTCCACGGCTTTTCCCGAAGCGAAATTCGCGGCGAAATCTGCTGCGGCGGCGGCGGCAGAGACGGTTCCGGCTTCGCCGCCGGCGGAGCCGGGCGTCAACTCAGCCGGCGCCCATTTTCCCTGCCGTGAACGCCGGCTTTTTCGCTTGCGGGCGCCATCCTGCCGCGGCTTGTCTTCGGCGCCGGCGGCTGTCGCTTCGGCGCCAGTTGATCCGGCGGCGTCTGCGCCGCTTGCGCCATACTTCGCCCGGTAATACGCCATGCGCTTTTCAAAAGGCATTGAGGAAAGATCGCCGCTGTCAATGACATCCATTTGTTCAAAAGACTCTTGTTTGGGCGGGAAAGCGAACTTTTTGGACGTCCGCGCAGACGCATCCGCGCGCCGCGCTTTATCGTTTTTTGATACATCGCGCGACGCCGAATCGCTCCGCGCGGAATCGCGCCGCGCGGAATCGCGCCGTGATGAGTCGCGCCTTTTCTCTTCTTTCCTCAACCGCCGTCCGCCGCCACGCGCCGGATCCGGTTCGCCTCTGTTTTGAGCGCGTGAGCTGGCGCGGGCGCTTTTGTCTTCCGCGTATAGATATTCGCCCGCGATTTCCGAGGGGATTTTCATCTCAATGTATCTTTCGATGGCGGCGAGTTCGTACACGTCCTGTTCGCTGGCGAAAGATACGGCTTTGCCGGTTTTACCGGCGCGGGCTGTGCGCCCTATGCGGTGAACGTAGTTTTCGGCCTCGGCGGGCAGATCGTAGTTGACAACCAAGGCAAGCCCTTCAATATCAAGCCCCCGCGCGGCGACATCGGTGGCGACGAGGAAGCGCATTTTGCCGGCTTTCAGATCTTCGATTATCTTGAGCCGTTTGGATTGCGGCAGGTCGCCCATGATAAACTCGACTTTGTAGCCGTTGACCTCAAGACGCCTTGCGATGATTTCCGTGTACCGTTTGGTGTTGCAGAAGATGATGGCGCTTTCTGGACGCTCCCGGTCAAGGACGCCCAACAGCAGCTTCATCTTGTCTTCAGACGACACGTGGTACAAAAGTTGCTCAACTTCTTCAACCGTAATCGTTTCCGGCGCAATCTCTATTTCAAAAGGCGTCTTTGTGTATTCCCACGCAAGATTTTTCACCCATGCGTTGAGCGTCGCGCTGAAGAGCATAGTTTGCCGCCTGTCTGCAGGCGGCACCGCTTTAATGAGCTTCCGCAAATCAGGATAGAAACCCATGTCAAACATGCGATCAGCCTCATCAATCACCAAGAAGGCGATGTCCATGAGGTTCATCTGCCCCGAAGCGTTTAGATCGAGAACCCGTCCGGGCGTTCCCACCAAAATTTGTACATTGCCGCGCAACAGTTGTTGTTGCTGCCCGTAGCCGACCCCGCCGTAAAAACTTCCAATCTTGAAAGGAAGGTATTTTGCGAGCAGTTTCGCCTCCGCTTCAATTTGAACCGCCAACTCTCGCGTTGGCGCCATGACAAGGGCTTTTTTTCCATGCAAAAGCGACTCTGTAAGGAACCTTTGAAAGATGACAATTAAAAACGCCGCTGTTTTTCCGGTGCCGGTTTGAGACTGTACATAGAGGTCTTGTCCATTAAACGCATTGCCAAGCACCTGCTCCTGAACTGGCGTACAGGTTGCATAACCTGCTTCTACAATGCCTTTTTGTAGATCGTTGTGTAAATTCAGTTCCGTAAATTCCATTTTAAGATAAGTATACCATACTTTGGTTTTTGTGAACAGGGGGTGAAGCACGGGGATGTATGGACGCATACATTAACGGCTGTTTAAGATATATGAACGGCGCTATAAAGAAACTCGTAAGATTTCATATTGTCCAAAAGCGCTGAAGCGGGACGTACAAAGAAATTCCTCACGGATGTCGATGCCACTTTAGCGCTCGAAGGGTAAACAGTCGCGTTATGCCGCGCTCTTATTTTTCTACTCCATATACATGTCTTTTGACAATTATTTCTAGAGGCTGTTCCAAAACTTCAATTTTTGGAACAGCCTATTACCTGCGGGCGTACGCCGCTATAAAACGCCGGCGGCATGGCGTCAAAGGCGCCATGCCGCCGGACGAGGGTCTTTCATAGAGGGGCGCGGCGCCCGCAGGCCGCGTCAAACAGCCATGCGAACCGTCCCAACAATGAGGCGTCTAATTAATAGGAATGCTGACAGTTGTACCCTGTTGACTTTCCGGTGTCCCTTTGCCGAATCTGATCGGGATGTAGCTCCCCAAAGTGGCGCCTTTGCCGGTGGGAGACTCTGCATCATCAAGCTCGGCTACGCCGTCAGGACTTTCGGCCGCGCTATACAGCCCATTCTTAATAGTCCATAAGGATCCACCCGATT
>JAITIK010000204.1 GCA_031279555.1 Treponema sp.
ACGGCGAGCGGAGCCGACCAGATAAGCGCGGCGGTGGCGCGGGTGAACGACAGCAGCGGAGAGAACAAACGCCACATCGACATATTGACAAGCGAAATCTCCAAGTTCAAGACGAGCTAACAGTTGTCGCGCTTCGCGCATAAAATCTCCAGCAAACTGCAAAATCGCCGGTCAGTCGATTTCTTGCCGCGCAAGCTGCCATCGAACCAAAGGTTCGCAACCAAAGGTTCGCAAGGTTCGCAGAATCCCGATAATCGGGATCTTTTGTGGTACAAACGCCTGAGCCATATCGCAGTGCAGATGGACGGGTTTTGACCGGCGATTCTTCTTTGCCGCAGATATTCGGCAATTTCTTCTCTATTATTCTCTATATTGTTCGCCATTGTTCGCCGCGCCGGTTTCGTTGTTTGCCAATATGACGGCGGCGAAACCAGATGCGTCCCGCTCCAGATGCGTATGACGGGCATCTTTTCATTTATTTGAGGAGCGGAAGGCGCATAAAAAGGAGGGAAAGCCTGTCGCTCCACGTTCCCCGCATACCCGTACGCCAATCGCCGCTTCGCTCTTTCCCTATAAGCGGGCGAATGGCGTGTTTGACGATAATCCCGCCCCAAAAAAAGAGCGGCGGCTCCGCAAAGAACCGCCGCCGCTATGGACTCGCCCGATGCTGTCTCACTCGCCCTACTGAACGCACTTTATCCGGTAGAAGCCGGAAGATGAAGAATCATACCCTTGAACTATGATCGTGATATAGTTCCCGTCTGACACGGGAAAGATGGGTTCGCCGTCGTATCCCGCGTCAGTGGCGTTGAGTAAAGTCGTTCCCTCGCGATCCCTTGCGGACACCTTAATATTGCCGTAAGACTCGTCATAATCATAATCTTCCCAATAGATGCGGTAGGGTATTTGACCGCCGCCGATGTTCACTAGCTTGTAATAGAGTACATGAACGTCTCCGGAAGAGAGGGTGTTTTCATGCCATTCGCCGGAGGAGGAAAGAACCGTCAACGTCTTCGCGGAAACGGATGACGACAGTGGGCTTTCCCCGTAGCTGTTATAGGCGGACACCCTGTAATAGTATGTCGCGCCGCCTGGCGACACTGTATTATCGATATAGTAGGAAACGGTAACGCTTGAGCTTGAAATGAGAGTATACACGCCGGAACCGCTTGTCGCCCGATATATCTTATAGCCGTTTGCGTTAGAAACCTGACTCCAGCCTATCCTGATGAAGCCAAAGATCTCCAGTTGCGCCGCCGCCGTTACGCCGGAAGGCGCGGAAGGGGCGACTCCGCTGGTTGTCCGATAAACATTCGATGACGCCTCCCCTCTCCCAAAGTCGTTGTAGGCGGCCACATTGTAATAGTAGGCCGTGTCCGCAGACAGCCCCGTATCCATGTAAGAAGTCCCGGTTGTTGAACTAACGAGAGTATACAAGCCGGACTCGCTTGCCGCCCGGTATATATAATAGCCGCTCGCATTGGAAACCGAATTCCAGCTTACCAAGATGGCGCCGCTTGGGTTCGACGATGGCGCTGTCGCCTTTACGCCGGACGGCGTGGAAGGGGCGCTCCCGCTCCCGTTGGTTGAAGAATTCGTCGTCGCGGAAACGGCCAGCGACTGCGGGCCTTCCGCGATGCTGTTATAGGCGGACACCTTGTAATAGTAGGCCGTGTCCGCAGACAGCCCCGTATTCGCAAAGGAAGTCCCGAATAACGAGGCGACCTTGGCATACGCGCCGGACTCGCTTGCCGCCCGGTATATATAATAGCCGCTCGCATTGGAAACCGAATCCCAGCTTACCAAGATCCTGTGTGACGATTGCGCCGCCGCCGTTACGCCGGACGGCGCGCTTGGAGATGTCATGCCATTGAGCTGATTGTAAAGGGAATTGATAAAAACGGCCGCCGCGTCTCTAATCTGTCCAATTTGCGTTGCGTTTAAGGATGTGCTGGCGTCCAACACCAGATAAATAATTGAGGAGCGCGTCTCAATCCGCTCGTCTATCGCGCCCTCCACATCATATTCGCTGTTCACCTGCCACGCCGTCGCGTCGGGAGCCATAATCCATTGCTTCGCTTTTGATTCATCGGCATCCGGATCATAGCCTTCAACTCCGGTAAACGCGAAATAGACCTCCGCGCCGTCTCTAACGCCGCTTATGGGTCCCGCCCCCTGATCTGAACCAAGTCCGCCGGCATACGTTATAGAATCGAAGGTATACGCCACGCTTTCTCCGGTTCCCGTTCTGCTTATGACGCCTTCAATATATTTTGACGACGCCGCCGCGTCTGTAGAGCTTGCGCCAGTTACGTCAAAGGTCATGCGCACCTTGGCGCCGCTTGCCAGCAAGGTGGTCTTCATCGTAAAAGCGGTGCTCGTCGTGTGGGTTATCTGCAAGCCGTCGGCGATGCTCTGAAAAGTCGTCTGCAGGTTTGCGAAATCCGTCAAGCTCTGGCTTTTTCCCACGCTGGCTATCTGCGCCAAATTGCTGTCAAACTTTGCGGTGTCCGTAACATCGCTTCCTCGCACGCCTACGGAATACGCGGTGACGGGCTTGTCCGCTATAGTGAGGCTGGCGATTTGTCCGCTCAAATAGGCGGTGTACTCGGCGTCGCTATCAAAAGTTCGCCCCTCAATAGGAGAGATCGCGGACATCCCTGTCGATCCATTGTCAAGCCCGTCCGTAAAAGTGACCATGTTCACCGAATCAAGGTTGGGGGGATACCGGGTCTCGCCGCTTTTGAGATTAGCCAGCGCCTTGTGAACCGAATAGAAAAGAGCGGTGCCTCCTTGAGATGAAATGGCGTAATCCGAACTAAGCTTGCTGATAAGGCTGTCTTTTCCCGCCGCGTCAAGAAGAACCGGAGCCCCGCCGGTTAAGTCGGTCGCGTCTCCCGCAAAAGAGATAATCCCGATGTACACCCCTTCCACCTTTTCTGACGGCGGCGGCTCGACGGCGGCTTGGTTTGTGGTTGCGGAAACGGCGCTGGACTGCCGTTCCCCCGCGCTGGCGCTGGTTATCGCGCTCACTTTGTAATAATAGATCGTGTTTGCCGTCAATCCCGTATCCGTATACGTTGGAGATGTTGTTTCCGAACCTATTCGCGTATACGCGCCGTTATAATTGAAGCTCCGGTACACCCTGTAGCTCGCGGTTCCCGAAAATGACCACGACACGCGGATACTGCTTGTGGATAGCGCCTCCGCAGTTACGTTATACGGGCCGCTGACGAAATAGCCGCCCTCGTCGGATTTGTCGCTACCGACATCGCATCCCGCGCATAATAAAAACCCGAATGCCAGCAGTACGCCGGGCATTCCCGAATGTAACAGTGTACGTTTCATACCTGTCCTCCTAAACATGAAAGAGGACTAAACGCATTGAAAGACCGCCTCCATACGCGGTATACTAGCGATGCGTTTAGCGCGCCCCCGGAGCCGGACTTCCGCCAAGAATTGAACCGGCTTTGGGGGTCTCTTTCCTATAAATGACCGCCCATACGGGCGGGCTTGCGCCTGTTTCAATACGGCAAACGGCGGCCTCCCTTCCCGTTCCTGTGGAACATCCACGCGGAACAACCGCTCTCGCCGCCTCGATCCACTACGTCATACAGACATCCTTGGGCTGTGTTATAGTCCGCTTGCCGAATGCCATAAGAGATTTATAGTATGCCGCGAATGATCCGCAACGTGATAAAAGCGATTCATGCCGCGCTATGAGAATCCCATGGAACGCCGCGACGGGCGTACAGAATAGACGCGCTCTGCGATCACTAATGGGGATGAGAAACCATATAAAAAAGAATGGGGAAACAGACGCGGACCGCGGCGCTCTGCGCGGCGCGGAGAGAGGACGTTTACAACATATTCGCCCCGCCGAACCGGTCGGGGGGGGGGGGGGATTCCGCCGCTATAAGAAATAGAAAGAACACGCATAATCGCCGCTCCTTACGTACATAGATACATGACACGCAGTTTTAATATCCGGCGTTTTTGAGCCGGAACCGCTTTGAATGATAGTATACCACACTATTATAATAAATGCAATGTTTTGTACCGCAAAAACCACGATTATTGGGCTTCTGCGAACCTTTGATGCGACGGCGGCTCGCGCGGCGAGAAATCGCCTTTAAGTCGATTAGTGTCATGCGCTCTGTATCCCGAAATGCCGGAGGAAACAACTGTATGGAGGGGTGGCAAAACGCTTGGGGGCATATTCCACGAATTGGCGAAGGAACGGGATGCCTGAACCGCGTACATACGCTGATCGAGACGCCGCCTAAACGCTTGCGGCCTTTAGGCGGTTCGTCGTCCATTCGTCTCGCCGTGTTCGCCGGTTTCAACCGGAAACGCGCCGCCAGCGGCCTTGATCGCCGCCGCGATCCAAGCCGCCGCCTTTAGAAGCGGTCTCGCCGCCCGCTATCCTTTAATGCGGTACACGCCCTGATTTTCGCACACCATCGCGTCCTTTTGCAAACCGTCAAGGGCGCGGTACAGTTCCTGTTTCCGGGCCGCGGTCTCGCGCAACAAGGACTCTATGGTGGAAGCGCCCTCCCGCGCAAGCGTCCGGACGACGCTTCCCCGAATCTGTCTGAGCGAGCCTTCAAATTGGGATTGCTTTGCGTAATGGGCGCTCCTGCGGTTCGGGTTTACATGCAGCTTCTTGACATTCGCCCCATAATCCATGAGCGCCCAATACCAGCGGCGGGGGTTTTCCCTGGCATCCCCGTCAAGAGCGGACTCAAGTATGGAAGAAATCTCACGGTCGGAAATGACGAGCGGAATTTCCGCCGGAATTTCCGCCGGGGCGCTTGATGCGGGCGCGCCATAGAAGAAATGGATCGCGGCGGCGCGGATATTGGTCTCGATAAAGACGGACGGATAATTGTAGGCGAAACAGGCTATGGCGCCGGCAGTGTACGCGCCGACGCCCGGCAAAGAACAAAGCGTTTCCGGCGTTTCAGGTACATGCCCCCCATAATCCCCGGTGATGACGTCCGCGCAGTCTTTTAAGAAGCGGCAGCGCCTATTGTAGCCAAGCCCCACCCATTCGGACAGCGCTTCTTCCAAAGAAGCGTTATGCAAGGCTTCCGGCGCGGGCCAACGCAACATCCATCGCTCAAAATACGGGATCACCCGCTCGGTCTGCGTCTGTTGCAACATGAATTCGGACACCAGTACGCCCCACGGCGCCGTATTCTTCCGCCAGGGAAACATCCTTCCGCATTGTTCATAATACGAATACACCTCGGCTTTGAAGCGTTTGATCGTCTCAACATCCGCAGTCATAATTTTTCCAGAACGTTCTGCGCCTTTTTTGCAAGCGCGTTGTTTTTCTGATTCGCAAGAGCGCGGACTTCTTCGGTGAAAGCGGCGAATCTGTTGTTCAGCGTCATGTCAAGGGCCGCTGATTTTTCCACAGCGGAGCCGGACGCGAAAAATCGTCCGGCGAGGCTTTCGAGCTTGCCGCTCTTCGTCTTTGAAAGGAGGCTCAGGAAGCCGTTGTACAGCGTGGTTCTGTGTTTTTGTCGAGCGTCATCCATCGCGTCGATCACCTGCTGTACATAAGCGTCCGCGTTAGTATTCAAAAGCGCTTCGGCAGCCGGCAGCCGCACATAATCGGGGTTTTTCGGCTCGGAAAACAGCGCGTCAAGCGCGTTCGTCGCTTCTCCATTGCCGATGGCGCCCAACGCTCTGATCGACTCCTCCCGCACAATTCGCGCCTCGTCCTTTTCAGCCCGGTACTTGAGATAGGGAATCGCGGCGGACAGCTTCCGCTCTCCCGCCGCCTTCGCCGCGGCGGCCCGCGCGCGGAAGACCGGATCGCGGAAATTGCCCAGTATCGCCTCGTCAACCCGCTGTCCCGAAAACGGCGCCAGAGCGGCGACAGCGGCGGTACGCACCGTAGGCTCAGACGCGGACACCGCGCCGAGAATAGCGTCAAGCCCGGCGTCATCCCCTATCTTGGAAAGCGCGTCCAGCGCCGCTATGCGCAATGAAGAGCTTTGCCCGGCGTCGTTAACAATACCGGTAAGAAAAAGAACCGCTTTTCCGGATTTGGCTTCCCCCAATGCGTTCAGTAGCGTCGCGTTATTTCCGGCGCCCGGATCGCGGTTGGTGTAGAGATCGATCAGAAATTCCGCGATTTCATCGGCTTCGCCAGAACCGCCGCTGTCCGCGACGCCGCCCAGAGCGCGAATCGCCGGACCCAAAACATCTGACGCCCCATCGTCAATGACATCCTTCAAAACCGAAGCCGCCCCGGGCGACTTTATCTTCCCGACATACTCTATAGCGGCGATAACCGCGTCCTGCGGCTCATCCGCGCGGTTTTCAATGATCGCAACCGCCTTTTCCTCCAGATCGCCTTTCCCTCTGCCTCCGAAAAAAGACAAGGCCCCGGCCACGATCCTCCTGTTTCGCGTGGTTTGGGCTATCCGCGCCAACTCCGTGTCGAGATTGTCGTCCTCATACGAAGGGTCTTTCTTCAAGCTTTCAATCAACGCCGCTATTTCGGTTTCCGTCCCGTAGCGAATGACATTGAGCCGGTCTTGCGCTTCATCAGACCGCGCTGAGGCGGCGATAAAAAAACACAATGAAACGACCGCTATTGGTTTCACGCTCAAACCTCCATTTACAATCCGCTCCAAACAGTGTGGAGCGGCATCAGGGAACCTCTATAAACTTCAGTTTTTAGAGATTTTCTTATTTCGAATTCTCTGGAAACTCCGGTTGAGTTTCCAGAGGTTCCCATCATATATCATTTTCCGTATATTTTCTCAAAAAGTCCGCCTTAAAAGCCGAAAACCTGCCTTCTTCAATAGCTGTACGGGCGTTTTTTACCACATTGTGCAAAAAGTAGAGATTATGCCAGCTTGCCAGCATGGAACAGAGTATTTCCTGCGTCTTGAAAAGATGCCGCAGATACGAGCGGCTGTAAGCGCGGCAGACTTTGCAGCCGCACGATTCATCAATGGGGGACTGGTCGAGTCTGTTGTCGAGCTTTTTCAGGGAAAGCGCGCCGGATCGCGTAAAAACACGCCCGTTCCTGCCCGCCCTGGTCGGGAAAACGCAATCAAACATGTCGACGCCGTTCTCAATCGCGGCGAGAATGTATTCGGGCGTTCCGATGCCCATGACATAACGGGGCTTTTCCACAGGCAGCAGAGACGCGGTAAAGGCGAGGAAGTCAAAAAAAACCTCCTTAGGCTCGCCCACCGAAAGTCCGCCGATGGCGATGCCGGGCGTGTCGGACGCGACTGTCAGCGCGGCGCTCCGTTCCCGCAGGTCTTTATAGAAATTCCCCTGCACGATGCCGAACAATTGTCCGGCGCAGCCGTTTTCCTGTCGCAAAAGCCACTGCCGTTTCGTCCTGGCAAGCCATTGGGCGGTTGTCTCAAGCGCGTCAATCGCGTCTCTGTGTCCGGTACCCCAGGGGCTGCACACGTCAAGCTGCATCTGTATATCGCTGTTCAAAACAGCCTGAATATCGACGATCTTTTCAGGCGTCAAGATGTGGTAGGATCCATCGATGTGGGAGCGGAACTTCACGCCCTCGCTGGTTATCTTGCGGAAGGGCGCGAGGGAAAACACCTGAAATCCGCCCGAATCGGTGAGTATGCAGCGATCCCACCGCATAAACGCATGCAGGCCGCCCGCCGCCTGTATCACTTCAGTTCCGGGACGGAGATAGAGGTGGTACGTATTTGACAAAATGATTTCAAACCCTATGTCGAGAAGGTCTTCGCGGGACATGGCCTTGACCGCCGCGTTTGTGCCAACCGGCATGAACACCGGCGTCTTAACGGTTCCATGGGGCAACGACAACTCGCCGGTACGGGCTGATTTTTCGGTATGATGAATGGTAAAAAAGCCGCTCACAGTGAGAGTATAACATGATTTTCTGGATGTTGCTAGTAGAGGCGCTTCTAAATCGCGCGCCTATGGCAAACCTCCGGCGTTCTCTGTATTCGCAGTGGGGATCTAATACCCAACCTTCGCGTTTGCCGCGCGGAGGCTCGCAATTTCGCGCCTGTTTTTTAAAAGGGGAGGCGCGGCTTCTCCTCCCCGCATATCAAAGCGGGGGACTGTGTAGAAGAAGGTTTGAGTATTCTTACTATTTAGGATAAAAGCGGGGCGCCGGCGGGAAGGCGGGTTGACCCGTCCGCCGGTTCGCTGAACAATGCGCGGACTGAAACCGCCGCGCGCGCGCCATAGTAATTTTACGCCTATTTTCAACAGGCGCGTGAATCTGCGGGGCAAGGTTGGACTTCAAGGCGGGGAGGTTCATATAGGGGCTTTTCAGAGCGTCAAATAAAGAATCCCCGCGATAAAGGGCGGGGTATTAAAGATTTCTCCTTGAAATCTTGCGTATGTGGGGAACACATCCCCCCACACCCCAGTTTTACGCCCTAAAGGGCGGGGTATTAACCCCTTAGCGATTAAATAGGAAATGCAATTTCCACCGGAAACGTCGTTTTCCGTAGAGAGCGTTGGGTTGACTTTGTTATGGATAACGCGCTATACTAATCAGCGTAACACCAGATTGTTGCGAAGATAATGCGGTTTAACAGCCCGCAGCCTGGCTGCGGTTGTAAGAAGACTTGCTGAGGATGTATCAAACGCCATAAGAAGCCTTCCAATTTTTGCGTCCGGCCCGAAAGGGCTGCGCAGGCGTGGACACGCCGAAGCAAAAATTTTATTTCATCCGCCATAATTTCCACCGGAAACTACGTTTCCCAAAACGCGGTTTGGACGTGTACGCCCGGCGTTACAATAAGGAGAGACAATCATGCAGGTACAGCCTGTTTTCTACACCCCGCGCTCTGTAAAAGAGTCCGGCGCCTTTGCTATGGGCGCCGGCGAAGCCTCGCGTTTTCCTACCGCGCCTAAACCTCACGGCGCCGCGGCAGCCCTTGCAAAATAAGGAGAAAGT
>JAITIK010000009.1 GCA_031279555.1 Treponema sp.
CTTGAAAAGACACGCGGGAATGCCCAGGCGCGTTTGCCGTTTCTTCCCGCGCATTCCCCTGATTTTAATCCGATAGAGAATGGCTGGGCAAATATGAAGCGTGTTTTACGCGATACCGCCCCTCTTTGTGGTTTGCTTCAGTCCGCAGTTTATAATTATTGGCGTTAGCTTTTGTAATGTGGATTTTCTATATAAAAAATCCTATATGCCTTCTTTGCTACATAAATTTATAATATCCGGTTAAATCTATATTGTTTCTATTTCCTAACGCTTCGCCAAGAAATTGATCTTCTTTCAATTTATCAATCTTCTCATTGACTTGTTCTTTTATACATCCATCAAGAGATATATAATCTCCAACAGCTTCAGGAATAAATTGAATTTCAAAATTCATATTTCTTCTCTAATATTTTCCCATGAAATATTATTCTTGGGAAAATATTTCCCCAACCGTTCTTCTACCATGCCTTTTATTTCAAATCGCTCAAATATTTCTTCAATATTCACATTCATCATAAGAAAGCAAGACCGCTTCCATATTATTATTTTTAATATATATACCGCCTTTCCAGAATCTGACAATTCTCGAACAGTCCGGGCAAGTTCTTTCTGAAGTCAGGTTATGGGAACCATTTGTTTAGTTTCTATTAACATATATTTCTCCTTGTTAATATACATAGTATAACATGTATTTTGCTATAATGTCAAGGATATTCACAAAAATTTCAACATCTTTTTTGCAGAAAAATTTAAAAATTGACAAAGTGTGTTTTTTATACATTATTTTCCAAATTTATATTTCTCAAAAAATTTGGGCGCATTGCGCATAATGTTCCGACTGTTGGCGAACCTTCGGTTTGCGCCTCTACGGGGCGACGACGTTTTGCCAGATGAGAATAAGGGCATTGCGGCGGCGTATACGCTGGCGTCGCTTCCGTAGGAAGCGCGACCAGGTCTGGCAAACTGCGCCGGAGTTTTTGTGTGGGAGGCGCAGCCAGCCTAGCAAAAACGGAGGTCGATCCGCTACTGCGGCGTAGCAAGCAGACCCGTTATGCGAAGTTCCGCCTGTCTTTATTTCATCGTAATCATCTATATTTATGATCCTGATTTTATACATTTTTACTCCTGTTTGTTTTGTTATACATTCATATTCAATATTGTCAATTGTTTTATTTTATGCCGATATGGATGGCGGCATTTTTTCAATAGTTTCAAAACTGTATTTCGGCGTTCCGGCTGTTGGCGATGTTTGGGCGGTACCATACCGCTTTATGGTGCCGCCCAAATATGGATGAGAGATGCGTGGAATAATCTGGACACCATTAGAAAAGGTTGAAATACAGGGGCTTGAGGCGGGATACAGACAGAGAGGAAAGGCGCGTGGAGGAAAACAAACGCTTGTATCCGGCAAGCGAGTAAGCGTTTAACCAGAAAGTTTTGCCCGTCATAGAAAAGAATTGCATCTGGAAAGGGCGTCCGTCCAAGACATCCCATTGCAAGGTGTTTTGCGGGATCCCGTATATCCTGAAGGCCGGCTGTCTGCGGCGGGATTTGCCTCCTGAATATGGTTATTGGCGTATGACATATAGCCGGTTTTCAAGGGGGGCTGGAGGGCATCGGATCAGATGGACGTTTCGGAAGGCTTGCCGCTTTTCCAAGACGCTGTTAAACCGCTTGAAAGCGTTTGAGAGGCGTTCTTTTACATCAATTACAGCTTCCGCCTAAACACCTTATTCCGTTTAAAAGCATTATAAGAGACGGTGTACGGCGACTCAAGCGGACGCATTCCCTTTTCCTGCGCCCGCTCCGCGCGTTTTCCTAAACGATTTCCGCATTGCATCCGATTATTGAGAATGAGAAAAAGAATGCAAGCGGTTGGAAGATGGTACGCCGGCGCATGGCGGATGCCGCGCCCCTAGGGACAAGCTTGGAACCCGACGTTGAATTGAGCGAGCTTTTAAAGCATACATGGGAGCGGACTAAATTGCTCCGCGCCTTGAGAATCCTTGATTTCGATCTCGACCGGCGCCTCCGCCGCCTGCAAAAATGAAAAGATATGGAAGCGTCCCTTTACCTGCACATACCGTTTTGCGCCGGATCATGCGATTACTGCGACTTCTACTCTGTTCCGGTGAAAACTGTAGATAGTCGGCTTGATTTCTATATAGACCGTCTGCTCGCTGATGTACGGCAAGCGCTTTCTGGCGCTGTGGGCGCCGCCGCCGTAACATCCGTGCCGACGGTCTACATAGGCGGCGGCACTCCTTCCATGCTGGGATATCGGCGCCTGAAGCGGCTGCTCACGGAGCTTGCCATGTTGACGCCCAACACCCCATTGGAGTGGACGGTTGAGGCGAACCCCGAATCCGCTGACGAGGCTTTCTTTGAGACATGCGCCGCTACCGGGGTGACCCGCGTCAGCCTCGGCATACAGACGTTTCACGAGCCGTCCCGTATGGCGGTGAACAGAGTTGGGGATTCGCGGCTTTTACGGGAGCGACTGGCGCTTGCGCGTTCGATTTTTCCGGCGGCTTTTTCTATAGACCTCATCGCGGGGCTTCCCTTCCAAAATGAAGCCGTTTTGCAAGCCGATATTGGGCAAGCGCTTGCCTTTGAACCGGCCCATGTCTCACTGTACAGCCTGACAGTAAATGAACATACTCCTTTATGGAAAAAATGGAAAGAATGGAAAAGAACACGGCGCTTTGACTGCGATGTGGAGCGCATAGATCGCCTATGGCTTGCCGGACGGGACGAGCTTGAACGGAATGGCTACGCTCAATATGAAGTCTCCAATTTCTGCCGGCGTGGGGAAAACGGCGAAGCAAGCGTGAAGAATATGTCCGCCCATAATCTGCGGTATTGGCGCATGGAAAACTGGCTGGGAATAGGCGCCGCCGCTTCCGGCACCATTATTGACGAAGGAACCGGTACGGGCGTACGGCGAACCACAGCGGCGGATGTTGACTCCTATCTTGCAAACCCCGCCTTCGCCGTGGAGTGCCTTGACAGATCCGCCATTATAAAAGAAACTTTTCTGATGGGCTTCCGCACCATGTTTGGCCCCGACGATGCGCTGTTTCGCAAGCGCTTTCACACGGATATTGAGGCATGCATCCCCAAGACCATCGCTTTGTGGAGGAATAAAGGGCTTTTTGATCGGGAATCGTTGCGCCTTACGCGCATGGGACTGCTCTTTTTGGACGCGTTCCTGCGGGAAGCGTTCAGCGAATTAGATTGCGGGAATGGCGCGTCATAAGATCGAGTGCCGCCGGCGAGCCGCGTCCGCTTGCCGCCGCATGAGTGAATTGAGCGGGGTAGCCCATCTTTGAAGCGATATGCTATAATGCGGATGTAAATGCGCAATTCTGAAATTTCCGGTTATCTGCTTTACCATAAAAAAAGCGGCGTCACCTCTTTTGGGGCGCTGAACGCGGTGAAAAAAGCGTTGTCAACCGATAAAGTCGGACATACCGGCACCCTTGACAAGTTCGCTTCTGGCTTGTTGCTGGTACTTGTAGGCAAAGCCTTGAAACTCGCTCCCCTTTTCGCGGACTGCGACAAGCAATACGACGGAGTCGTCAAATTCGGCGAAGAAACCGACACCCTTGACCCCGAAGGCGCTGTGATTGCGGAAGCGCCGGTTCCGTCCCTTGAGGCGCTTGAGTCCGCGTTTCCGCAATTTCGGGGCGCTATCATGCAGGAGCCGCCCGTGTATTCGGCCGTCCACGTTGGCGGCAGGCGGGCTTCCGCGCTTGTACGCAAAGGCGAAACCGTTGCGTTGCAAAAGCGTCCTGTCTCAATCTACCGTTTGGAGCTTGTATCCTATACGCCGCCTTTCGCCGAAATTAAGGCGCATTGCTCCAAAGGCGCCTACATCCGCTCTCTTGCCCGCGATATTGCCCGCGCCGCCGGCTCCCGCGCCCGCCTCGCGTCCCTTAACCGTACGCATATAGCGGGCTTTCGGTTGGAAGATGCGATTGGCGAAAACGAGTTGTCTGACGCCGCCACGCATCCGGATGTACATGATATACATAGAGAAGAAAATATAAAACCCGGAGCAACGATCCATAGATCGCCCATATCCGCAATCCATCCGGTGGACAAAAGGATGTTTGCATTGCTGAACATGCCATGCCGCACGGTCGATGGACAAACGGCGCGGGCGATGATTCACGGCAAAAATCTTGCGCCGCTCATGCGCGATGAATTCGGCGAATTCGCGGAATCCATAGATGGACCGCTCGGCGTTTTCTGTGAGGAGAACAGTGTGGAACAATTCATCGGATTTGTAGAAAAAAAAGAGAAAACGTGGAAGTATGGATATGTGTATGCAGGCGCTTGACTGGGACGCTTTTATAAGCGGCTCTACAGCCGGCGGCGCGGCCTCTCCCCCTTCCGCCATGACAATCGGCGTATTCGACGGGGTGCATCGCGGCCATCAGTCCCTTATACGGAAGGTTGTGGAACACGGCCTTTGTCCTACGGTCATTACGTTCAGAAAAAATCCAAAACAGACGCTTGCGCCGCAGGCCTATGCGGGGGACATCATTGCGTTGGATGAAAAGCTCATTCTTTTTGAGCGAATGGGCGTTCAAAGAACGATCCTCATTGATTTTTCCGAGGATTTCAGACGTTTGAAAGGACGCGAGTTTATCGAAGCGCTCATCTATAAAGGAAACCTTCGTTTTCTCGTCGTGGGATATAACTTCCGGTGCGGATGCCATCTTGACACGGATGTACAGGCGGTAAAACGCATAACCGCGGAGCATGGCGTAGCGTGTGAAGTTGTGGAGCCAATCGTGTTCCACGGCGAGCGGGTCAGTTCAAGCCGTATACGGGCGGCGTTGCGCACGGGAGATTGGATGAAGGCGGCGGCGTTTTTGGGAAGGGAAGCCGTTGATCCGCGTCATGCATTCCATACACCGCCGCTTCTGAAGTGATTCTGTTTCAAAACAAATTCGGGCTTCGCTCGCAACGAAGTTCGCAATCTGCGTCCGCGTTTTTGAAACGGTCAAGCGGCAAACCGTTTTTCGCCGTACTATTCGGTTGCGCCCCGCCCCCGCCTCAAAATAAACTCCAACCCAAAGGTTCGTTGCCTCATAAAAAAAAATCTGACTATAGCTAGAAATTCTCAAGAGTGGCGGGGTCGCCTCCGCATGAGGGGCTTCCATCGGCTCCGCTCCGCGAGAGCGTCAACCGCCCGGCGAGCCTCCTGTCAAAGAAGGAGCGGGTTATAGGTCTGACTCCGCGACGTGGTTCCGCCTTGCCTCATGCCAGCGGGGAAGCCTAAGCCGTTGGCGGAGGCCCCAGGCTTGGCCATAGACCTTACGCGACCGGGGATCCCCGCCCGTCGCTTGCCGGCGGGTTTGACGGCGGGAGGGAAGCCATTCAAAAGAGAGCGTCAAAACGGGAGCGGCCGACGCGGCATCTAACGCGCCGCAAGTTTTTTGTTCGACGAAACAGCCGCCGTTTTTCTCGCATGGCCTGACACAGGCAAAGGCGATACGGCGGGGATCGCGCCATGAAAGGAAGGGGCGGTTGGCAAATTCGGAGCCATCCGCCTAAAAAAGAGGATGTCTGTTTTGCTGTCGGGGATGGAATCCATGTCCCATTTTCGATGAGGCGCCGCGCCCCCTTGACTTTTTTGAAAATTTCAGTATTATTATAAAGAATATAGAGGAGTTTTTATTTATGGCATTAAGCAAAGAAGAAGTAACTTCCATCATTACGAAGTACGGTAAAAATGAAAAAGACACCGGCGATTCGGAAGTTCAGATTGCGATCCTAACCGGGCGCATTAATCACCTCACGGAACACCGCAAACAATTCAAGAAAGACAAGTCCAGTCAAAGGGCGATGTCGATTCTGGTTAGTAAACGCCGCCGGCTGCTCAAATATGTTCAGCGCACGGATCTTGAAAAGTACCGCTCAATTCTAAAGGATTTGGGTCTTAGAAAGTAAATACATGCAAAAAATATCTATGCACATTGCCGGTAAAGAATTGACGTTGGAGACTGGCAGAATCGCAAAACAGGCGAACGGCGCTGTTTTTGCCCAATATGAAGGTTCAGTGGTCATCGCTACGGCGTGTTGTTCGGAAGAGACGGTTTCCGGACTTGATTATGTGCCGGTAACCGTTGATTACAATGAAAAATACTATGCGGCGGGAAAAATCCCGGGTGGTTTTATCAAAAGGGAGGGACGCCCGAAAGACAAGGAAATCCTCGTGTCCCGCCTCATTGATCGCCCCATGCGCCCTCTTTTTGAGAAAAGTTTCGGACGGGAAATCCAGATTGTACCGACGACGCTCTCAACGGATCAGGTGAATCCCCCGGATATGCTTGCTATCATCGCATCTTCGGCGGCTGTTCACATTTCCGACATACCGTTTAATGGACCTATTGCAGGCGTACGGGTGTGCCAGGTGAACGGCGAGCTTATCGTGAATCCTACGTACAGTGACATTGAACGATCGACGCTTGAGATCGTGGTCGCCGGGTCCAAAGACGGCATCACCATGGTGGAAGGCGGCGCGAAAGAGGCGAGTGAGGAAGTGATGATAGAGGCTCTTGAGAAGGCGCGCAAGGTCATCATTGAATATTGCGAATTGCAGGAAAAACTGCGCTCTCTCGCCGGAAAAAAGAAGCTTCCGCTCATCGAAAGTGACGATACGCTTCAAAACGCCAACGCCATCCGCTCCGCCGCATTCTCCAAATTGCAGGAAGCGTGCTTTAAGGACAGCAAACAAACGCGGCGCGCGGCGATCCATCAGGTGAAGGCTGGCCTTAAAACTCAATACGCGGACCAGCTTGCCAACGAAACTCAGGCGAAACTGTTTGACGCATTGTTCGAGGATTTGCAATATGAAATACTCCGTTCGTCGATTCTAGATCACGGCAGGCGCGTGGATGGACGCGGACTCGAAGATATCAGGAACATTGAGTGTGAAATCAATGTTCTGCCGCGCACCCACGGTTCCGCGTTATTCACCCGCGGCGAAACTCAGTCCCTTGTGGTCGCTACGCTTGGCACCGTTATGGACGAGCAGGTGTACGATGACATTGACGGCGACAAGCGCGAACATTTCATTCTGCACTACAACTTCCCGCCCTATTCAGTTGGCGAAGTCGGACGGCTCGGTACCGGACGCCGTGAAATTGGACACGGCAATCTCGCCCGCCGCTCCCTGGAAGCCATGATCCCCAGCAAAGAAGATTTTCCCTACACCATTCGACTGGTGTCGGAGATAATGGAATCCAACGGTTCCTCGTCAATGGCGACCGTATGCGGCGGAACATTGTCCCTGCTCAACGCGGGGGCGCCTATAAAAAAGCCGGTCGCAGGCATCGCAATGGGACTCATCACCGACGGGGATCGGTACGCGGTGCTGTCCGACATTTTGGGTGAGGAAGACCATCTCGGCGATATGGATTTTAAGGTCGCAGGTACCGAAGACGGCATAACCGGCTTCCAGATGGATATCAAGATAGCAGGTCTTAACATTGAGATCATGCGAAAAGCCCTTGAGCAGGCGAAACGGGGCAGGCTCCACATTCTCTCCATAATGAACCAGACCATCAGCAAGCCCGCGCCTGATATAAGCGAATTCGCGCCCAAGATCGTTACCATGAAAATCGAGGTTGACAAGATTGGCGCACTCATTGGACCCGGGGGTAAAAACATCAAGGCGCTCTGTGAGCAGCACCATGTTACCATCAACACGGAAAATGACGGCACGGTTACCATATATGGAAAAAACCCGAAAGACGCCGACGAAGCCAAACTCGCGGTTACTGGTATTGTGTCCGATCCGGAAGTAGGAAGCCTCTACAATGGCATTGTCCGGCGCATTACGGAATACGGGGCTTTTGTTGAAATTCTGCCCGGTAAAGACGGGTTGGTACATATTTCCAAACTTTCCCATGAACATGTAACATCTGTGACGGATATACTCCATGAAAATCAGGAGATTCCGGTGAAGGTGGTGGAAATTGACAGGATGGGGCGCATTAATCTTTCCTATATCGACGCCATCGATCCTGACGGCGAGCGGAAGGCATCCGCGTCCGGCGGAAACTCCGGCGGAAATTTTGGCGGAAGATCACCTCACGGCGGAGACAGGCCGAGAGGGGATAGGAATTCGAGAAGGTTTTAAGGAGAAAGAGCCGTGCGTTTGAACGCAGAGCAGTGACGCTATAAACGGCGTCGCGGTTTCCGGCAGTTGAAACGCGGCCTTCCTCTCACAGTCCGCTATGGCGTCATCTATTGCTGTCATCAAAATATGTAAAATCTCTCCCAGCGTCGCGTCGCCGCGGTACGAAACGGCGGGGGCGGCGGGTATGGATATCAGAGCGTTTTTAGCGGAACCGGTTGTCTTACAGCCGCTGGAGCGGACGCGGATTCCGACGGGCTTTGCGCTGGAAATGCCGGAAAATTGCGAGGCGCAGGTGCGTCCGCGTTCCGGTTTGGCATATAAACAGGGCGTAACTGTGTTGAACGCTCCCGGTACCATAGATTCTGACTACCGCGGCGAGGTGCGCGTCATTCTCGTCAACCTTGGGCGGGAGCCGGTCGTCATCAACAACGGCGACCGTATAGCGCAACTTGTTTTCGCGCCTGTCATGAGAGTGGCGCTTCAGGAAGCCTCCTGTCTGCCGGAGACAGAACGCGGCGGCGGCGGTTTTGGTTCCACCGGACGGTAGAATATGCGCGGCGGCCTTTTGAAAGATCGTTAGATTCTACCGGCCGCCAGCGGACACCCGGCTTAATTTTATGTGCGCCCGCTTTTTCAAAGCCTTTTCCAAAAGTTTTGAAAAAGGCTCAATTATATGGAGGGCGGATCCAGCGCGCAATTACACAGCGTCGCGTTTGATCTTCTTTGTCGTGGTTTCTTCCATTCGTTTGTCAAGAAGCGTGGTCTTTTCAATTTTTTGATACGGCAACAGCCGCTGATTCACCTCGGAAATAATCGCGTCAATCCGCGTTTTTATTTGCTCCTTTGGCGTCTCTTTGAATACATCCAGGCTTGGGTACACGAGCGCCTCTATCCTTTCCGTTTTCATCTTCTTGTCGATCTCAAAACCGCGCACGAGTATCTGCTCGATCTCTTCAAAAAGCTGAAATTCGTTCTCAATTTCCTCGGGATACACATTTTTTCCGCCCTCGGTTACGATCAAATTCTTGGCGCGTCCGGTGAGGTACAGGTAGTTTTCATCATCAAGATAGCCCAGATCGCCGGTTTTAAGGTAGCCGTCCCCAGTGAACGTGTCCTTGGTTTCTTCAGGCTTCTCAAAATATCCCTTCATAACCATGGGTCCCTTCACTATGATTTCGCCCACGCCGCGTCCGTCGGGATTCAGTATCTTCATATCGACTTGGGGAAGTATTTTGCCGACGCTGGTTTCCTTGTAGTGTTCTTTCGGATTCAGATTGATGATAGGCGAAGTTTCGGTAAGTCCGTATCCTTGGATAAAGTCAATGCCCAGTTCGTTGTACTTTTTAAATACGCTCGGCGCAAGAGGTCCGCCCCCGCAGATACAGATGCGCAATGTGGTAAGACTCGCCTTGTCAAGCACTGCGCGGAACATTTTCTTGCCCGGATTCACGCCGAAAACTTTTTTGGTGAAGCCGGAAACGCCCATAAGCATGCTGATGGCCCCGTACACAATCGGGCCCTTCGCTTTTAAGCCGCGGATGATGCCGGCAAGCACCTTGTTAAACAGCATCGGCACGCCTAGAAGCATGGTAACCTTCGCTTGTTTTAAATCTTTCAAGATAACCTGCGTCACCATTTTCTTGCCGAACACCAGTTCCGCGCCGCAGGACATGGCCTCTATGAATACAGCAAGCATGGTGTAGGCATGGTGAATGGGCAATAATGCGTAAAACACATCCTCAGGATATAAGTCAAGGTGTCCTTGGGCAAGATAACAGTCAGAAACGAGATTCTGGTGGGTAAGCATAACGCCTTTCGGGTTGCCTGTTGTGCCGGACGTAAAAAGAATCGCCGCAAGGTCATGCTCAGAAGCGCCCTCTATGTCCGCCGCAGGCCCGTCAAGGGTGTAAATGTACGCGCCGACGCCTTTGTGCAGGGAAATAACCTCGTGTAACAGACCTCGATATTCCACGTTTTCCGCATAGCGTTTGTACTTTTCCTCATCCACAAAGAGAATTTTTGCCCGTGATGTTTTAAGCAAGAGATCGATCTCTTCATTTTTAAGCTGGCAATCAATGGGAACGACCGTCGCGCCCGCAAATAGTACGCCTAAATAGGCGACCGTCCATTCCGGGGCGTTCTTTCCGGTAACCGCAACCGCATCGCCTTTCCGGATACCCTTGCTGTGAAGGTAACGGGCTGTCGCCTCAATCTTCTCAAGCGCTTCCTTGTAGGTTAGGCTGATCTTGTCTGGTTCATAAATGGTGAAACACGGACGATCCCCATAGCGGGACACCGTGATTCTGAACATTTCAGGCAGGGTGGGCCACTGCCCCGTATAAAATTTCCCTCTATATTCTTCCAGAAACCGCCATGGCGCTCGTATTATTTCTTTTTTGGACATGTTACAACTCCTTTAGAACATTAGACACAACGCAATCTCAATGGTTGCAAAGAAGTTTGAGTAAAAATGACGCGCCTTTCATTAGCAACGCAACCAGCATAGCCGTACCGTTCCGCTATGACGCGCAGGTTGTGGGAATCCTCTATTCCACGCTTTAGGGTGGCGGCGCGGAGCGAAGCCCGTTGCAACGTCCGCGAGGCGCCCGCCTGGAGGCGTCGCTTCTGGAACGCCTCACTTTGAAGCGGGGAGGGTTCAGCGTATTGCGGCGATGATTTCCGCCATAACTCTGTCAGTGTCCTCTCTGGGAACTTGGCAAGTTCCCACTTGAACATGGCCGCCGCCGCCATACTTGAGCATAAGACTGCCGACGTCAACAGTCGCCGTCTTGTTGAGGATGCTATAACCTACCGTGATCACGCTGTTCAGTTTTTGTTTGCCGTCAACGGTCCAGATGGAGATATTCTGCTCCGGAAACAATGTGTAGAGGAGGAAACGGTTGCCCGCCGGGATGTTTTCAATGTTTCGGAAATCGGCTATGATTGCGTTTCCTTCAGTTCTGGCATATTTTTTTACCGTTTCAATAAAGAGTCCGCTCTGTTCAAAATACACATCGCTCCGTTCTTTAACATCGGGCAGGGCGAGTATTTCCGCCACTGGTTTGGCGAAAGCGGCTTCGGATGCGAGTTTTTTCATAAGCTCGAAGTTGCTGATCGTAAAATTCCTGATTCTGCCCAAACCGGTGCGCGGATCCACGATAAATCCAAGCAACACCCACCCTTTCGGATGCAGTATTTCGTCTTTGGTTAGATCGCCCGAATCCATTTTATCGGCGTATTCAAGCATTTCTCTGAATTGTTTTAATTTTTCATCTCCGCCGTAATAGTCATAAATGACCCTCGCGCAACTCGGCGCTTTCTTTGAGACCCCCTCAAAGAAAGTCTTTTGCCCAAGCCGTTCCGTTTCACTTGAGTGATGATCGAACCAGAGCTTGCATCCCTTGATATAAGGGACGTTCGCTACAATGTCTTTGTCGGTGGCGGCAACGAGGCCATCTTGTATATCCTTGGGGTGTACAAATTTCCAGTCATCGATTAAACCCAGCGATTGGAGCAAGGTTCCGCAGACTAGTCCGTCGAAGTCGGATCTGGTTATTAAACGCATAAAAGCACTCTCCTTTTTCAAAAAACACAACTGTCAACAGAGGTTTTCCCAAAACCCGAATGTAGTTCGCGTTCTGGGAAAACCTCGACACCCATTATATACATAGAAACTCTTTTTGTAAATATGTTCTTTGATGTTTGTTCTCGTCGCCGCGTCTTTCAATGAGAGGCTCGTCATTGAAGCGGTTCATGTTCCATGCTTACGAGTCCGAACCGTATTTTTTGAAAGACGATCCGCTTCGCGGCCTCTTCAAGTCTGTCCCTGTGGACGCGGCCTGTTTTAAGCGCATCGAGTATGGCTTTATGGGTGGAAGCAAGAGCGGGAGGCCACGCCATCACCATGTCAATGCCCGCGTTGAGCGCGGTTATTGCGGCGGCTTCCGGTTTTATGCCGAAAGCCGCGACCGCTCCCATGGAAAAGTCATCGGCTGCGGCTATACCGGTAAAACCGAGTTCTCCGCGCAGCCACTCGTCTACGATGAGTGGGGAAAGGCTCGCCGGATGCTCCGCGTCCCGCGCCCGCGCGACAACATGCGACACCATGACAGCCGCCGGCTGTACAGCGCGAATAAGCCCCGCAAAAGGTTTGATCATGTAGTCAAGAGTCGCTCTATCGGCGGCAAGCGCCGACAACGCCTCGTGCGGATCCGCATCCGCGTTTCCCGGAAAATGTTTTACCACGCAGGCGACGCCGGAACGTTCCATCCCGCGAATAAAGGCGGCGCACGCGGCTTCCACAAAAACCGGATCCGGTCCATAAGAACGAGTGTCGAGAAATCGTGCGTTTTCTTTGGTGAGAATTTCCGCCACCGGCGCGAAATTCATGGTGATGCCCACGTCATATATCTCAGTTCCCGATACAAAGGCTTGGCGCTCAATTTCTTCCAACGCCTGCGCCCGATCTACGGCAAGCGTCCGATGCCAATATGATTCCGCGGAAGGCAACCGCCGCACCTCGGAACCAAAACGATGGACGCGCCCTCCCTCATGATCCACCGCGAGAAACGGAGCCACACTCTTTTCAGCGACCGCGTCCACGCATTCTTTCAAAAAGGAGCGCACTGCCTCCTTATCCGCCTTGAGGTTGTAAGAGAACAACATAATCACGCCCGGCGGGCTGTTTTGCAACAGCCGTTTCATTCCCGCGCTTAAATGCATGTTCCCGTCAAGCCCCGCGACGATCACCTGAGCCGCAAGCGCGGCGTTATCCATAGCTGAAACAATCGCTTGCGCCCGCTTACGGTATGCGGACATCTCTTCCAGTTGCGCGACTGCGGCGGCTTCCGCATATTCCTGTTCGGCTCTCGCTTCGGCTTTCAGAGCGGCGCTGTTTTCACCGGCAACCGGCACGCGCTCCTCTGGCGAAAACGCCTGCGAAGCCGCAATATCCGTCTTTACGCAACCGGCAAGAATCAGGGCGGACACTAATAGACAAACAACTTTCAATCTCCGCCCCGTAAATTCCTCGCTATTTCCTTCCACACTAACTTGTCTTTTTCTGACAGCCGCGCAAATTCGGCGCCCCTCCCATACGCGGACAGTTCGATGAATTGGCTCGTTCTCCGCATAAGCTCTTCAAACTTGTTTTCGTGGAATGTGACAATCCATTTGGGAATAAATTTTGGGATTTCAAGCAGTTTTGCATAATGAGGAACGCAGAAACCTTCTGTAGCGGTAAAAAACTCCCGCACCGCGTTCCCATTCTCTCCGCCATCCGCCTGAATCAGAAAGGTGAGGTACTCTTTCTCAATGCGTTTTCGCTCAACGCATACCGGACATGTTCCCTTGGGTTTCCACGGCTTCCGCAACTGCCGCTTGTTAAGAGCGGCGATTCGGTCTTCAAGGATATCGCGGCTCAAGATCGCAACCGCCAGCCCGTCGCGGAACGAGTCGAGTTTTTGCGAATGAAAGAAACAAAATCCGCCCGCCTCCCGAAATTCTTTCCTGAACACCCTGTCGGAAACATGCTCAAAGAGCATGCCGTCAATGTAGCGTTCCGCTCTTTCTCTGATTATAGTACATAGCGGACAGCCCGGTTTTGCGCAGGCTTTTTCCAGTTCAATGAAGTTGATATGCTTGTCCACCATACAAACCTCCTAATCCCATACGTCCACAGCGCCATCTGCCCGCGCGACAAATACATGGGGTCCCTTTCTGGTGAAAAAGCCGTTCTCCATAACACCCGGTATGTGGTTTATCAGTTCCTCCAAAAGCGCGGGATAAATGCGTCCAGGCGCGTTCTTAAAGGTAATATCCACAAGAAAGTTGCCGTTATCCGTGACAACGGGGCCCGCTTTCCGCGCCGCCTCGCGCAGAATGCATTCCGCGCCCAGTTTGGCAAGCTCCGCGCACACAAACACCCGCGCTTCGGGAAGAATTTCCACTGCCACCGGAAAGGTTACGCCCAGCATGTCAACGACCTTTGTCTCGTCAAGCGCAATGGCATAGGCTTTCGAAGAGTACGCCGCGATCTTTTCAAGAAGCAGGGCGCCGCCGCCCCCTTTTACGCAGAAATGCTCGCGGTCGATCTGATCCGCGCCGTCAATGGTGAGATCGAGTCCGCCGTTTATTTCGGAAGAATTCAGCGAATACAGGGGAATGCGCCATTTTTCACACTCAAGCTCGGTCTGAAAACTCGTGGCTATAGCCTTGATGTCTTTCAACGAGCCTTGTTTCATCAAACTGCCTATATACCGCACCGCAGTTATTGCGGTGGAACCGGTGCCGAGGCCTAATTTCATGCCGCTCTGTACAAGAGCGTCAACGGCGGCTTTTCCCGCGTTTTCCTTCATGGTTTTTTGATCCATACGGATATCCTATAATTCAATTTTGGACATTAAATTCGCCGGAAATTCCTTGCCCATAAAAAGTTTGTACTGGGCTTGCGCCTGTCTGACAAACATATCGTACCCATTCAGCGCGCGGCAACCCGCGCGGGAAGCCCGTCTGAGCAACGCCGTTTCCGCCGGCTTGTAGATCACATCCATAACAACCTCTTTCCCTGAAAATTTATAGAGATCAAGCGGATCCGCGTCAATGTCAGGCTCCATACCCACCGAGGTTGTCTGGATGATGATGTCGTTATATTTGTCGATGAGCGCAATGCCTGCGGTATCAAGCCCGCCCCAACGAAAACCGAATGATTCAGCCAAATCACGCGCCCGTAAAGGCGTCCTGTTCAGGACAAGCGCCTTGCCTTTTAAATGAAAAATTTCCGCCGCAATGGCGCGCGCCACGCCTCCCGCTCCGATGATGCTGATTTTCTTGCCGCTGAAATTCTTTTTTCCGATAAAATGCAACAGGGAATCCGAAAAACCCTGCATATCGGTGTTGAATCCCTTCCAACTGCCGTCTTCATTACGCACAATAGTGTTGCATGCGCCGACTGAGCGCACGGTTGGAGATTTTTCCGCCAAGAAGGAGACTATCGCCTCTTTATGAGGAATAGTCACCGAGGCGCCCGAAAGCCCCAGATCGCGCGCAAAATGTATGAACGATACTGCGGAAGACGAGGGAAAAGCCATGTACACCGCATTGGTTTTTTCAAGGTTGAAAACGGTGTTAAAAAAAGCCGGGCTAAACGTCGTCTTGAGCGGGTACCCCGTAATGCCAAAGATGCGGGTTTTGTCATCAATGGTTCTGAAATGGTAAAAGTCTGCCAGCGTTACGGGATCGATCTGCCCGGGCGCGGCTTTCGGCATGTCATATTCGCCTTTGACGGATGTGAACGTTATCTGGGACCCGAATTTATCCGCCAAGATGCGGGAGCAAAGTCCAAAATCGCCCATACAGACGAGTATTTTTTCTATATCTGTTGTTTCCTTTGCGGCTCTCATAACAGCGTGAACCTCTTCCAGCGAATGGGGCGTTACCGCAACTTTGACGATTTCATCTCCAACACGCCGCATACGCTGAATTTTATCCACAAGCTTTGAGTCCGAACCGTTTATATTGTGGTGCGAGCGGATAATACGCGTCCCAAAGGTGCGGGCGGCTTCCTCAATTCCCGGTATGTCCAGATCTTCTTCAAGATCAATATAGGCAAAATTATGCCTGCGATCCGCTTCGGCGAAAGCCAGGCCTCTTGAAAGCAGACTGATTCTTGACCATTCGCCTTCTGAAAACATACCGCCGTCTATGTCGCGGCGTATGGTTAAAATGGAGGGCAATCCGGCCATTTCAGGGAACTTCCTGATAAAGAACCGCTCGTCCGGCGTAAGGCAATCCACCCGCAGTTCCGCCATGTCGATGTAGCGCCGGTATTTCTTCAGTATCTGCAAATCCCGTTCCAGCGTTTTGCCGGTTAAACAAAGACAAATTTTCGCCATAACACGCTCACATATCCGAACGGTAAATAAAAATAGCCCGCGCCTTTCCCGCGTCGTCAAAGTTAACTCTCATCATCATTTCCCATGATCCGGAAGGCAGCTTGAAAAGCAGTCCGTCATCAAAATCGTATGTTTTCCCCTCTAGAATTTCTTTGATATGCGCGCGCGGGTCTCCTGTTTTTACACCGTGCGCCGCCTGCACGCTGACCTGCCACACATGATCCTCGAATATATAACAGTCAATGGCGGGATACACAAAGACCACATCGTCCTGCCACGGCGCTTGCCCCCGAACGGCGTATACCCTCTGTGGGAGTCCGAATTTGGCGCAAAGCTCTTCCAACGTCAGTCCGACCAGATCCGCAGGATTATCATCCATGTGGACAGGCACCGCCTCCTGCGCATGCGCCATGAAGATGGCAAAAAAGAGATGCAATGCCGCTAGCGTACAGTGATTTTTCATTTTTATATAATAGACGAGGATAGGCTTTATATCAAGTGGGAGCGTCATATATTTTTTCTCTTTCTCGTTTTCCATGGCTATTCTAATTTGTTGCGACCTTCTCCAGGCTGTTTTATTCGTTACCCCGAGTTCCCTTTCAAGCTGACAGCCAGATAATCCATTCCTGCTGTTAAGAAACATCTTTCTCGCGTAAAACCATCTTCTCATGTCAATATGTTTTTTCAAAAATAGTATCCTTAAATAGCGATACGGCGCACAAAATTATTCCGGCACAAAGGAAAACCGGCCATAACTTCGTTCCAACACGAGCGGGGACTGATTAATGATTGGCGAGCCAGCTTCGCCCGCCTGATCGGGAACATACCGTTGGAAAAGAGCGGACAATATAAGACCGATTAAAAAGTAAATTCCAGTAGCTTTAACATTTCGCCCAAGATTTTTAAGGAACCGTAAAAATGGGTTCGGATCGGCGTCGCGATTTTCCGGGACGCTGAAACCGCTAAAATTAAAGAATTTTCCGTTTTTGAAGAACATGCGGATACACAATCCGGCGGCAATGCCGCATAGAAAACAACTGGCAAAACGGATGACCAGCGCGGCGGGGCCGAGGGCGGCGCTGTAGAAAAGCAACTGCGGATTTAAGAGGATTGAACTCATCATAAAGGCGGCGAGCCAGTCATACTCCATGCCTTTCGCGGAAAAAGAAGCGGCAATCGGAATAGTGCCGTACATACACAGGGGAGAAGCAATCCCGCTAAGCGAAGCGGGGGATTGCTCCCAAGTCGCCCAGCTTTTTCCCCTGCAATGCGGCGGAGCGTAAACGGCCCTGTTATGCGAAGTTTGGGGCAATTTACACCATTGTTTTTTTATGCTTATGTTATTTTATCAAATAATTTTATTCTGAATATTTTAATAATATTATATTTAAAATTTTTTATACGATTAATCTTTATTCGTAAAAATATATTTTTTATAACCATGAATATAATTAGCAAATAAATTATTATTATCGGCATAGCATAATACCATTTCTTTGGCTTGCCGTCTTTCCGTAAATTTCTCGCCTGTTTTTTACATTCTTCCATTATTTCTTTAGGAATTACTGACTCGGCAATATATATTTAAACATCAGCGGCATAGGCTATGGCCGGGTGAAGAAAATATCGTTTAATCCGTTTCGGCGTTTTGCGCGGCATATTCATATGTTCTTCCGTCGCTTCCCCCAGTCCTTCTCTTGTCTTCTTTGGTGTCTTGGAGCCACCCCATATTTTACATCCGCATTTATACGCTCGTCAGGATTTAAGCCAGGGCTGTATGGAGGGAGATAATATAAGGCCGCCTCTTTTTGTTCTCCTGCACCCGCCCGGCCAGCATCTTGCCGCGATGCGCCTTCGCATTGCCTGCCGCCAAACACACCCCTCTTTTTCCCTCGTATCAGCCGTTCGACAAAATCCTTAAACTTTTCCACATTGACACCTCCTTCATGTAGTTTCCAATATGATCTCCCTTTGTTGGTTGCCGCTGATACCATGCTCACGCCTCCTCTTTTCTCCGTCCTGTCCACCGCCGGCGCCCCCCTCGGCGCGTAGCCGCGTCCCCGCGCGCCTTCGCCGTCGTCTCATCCCCCTGGTAAACGTCCGCCTTTTCCCGTCTCGCCCGCCTTTTTATCTCCGGACAGGCGTCTTCCAGCCATTCTTTGACTTTTCCCCCGTCCCGTTCGTACGCATGCCGCGCCGGTTTTCGCGGGCATGCCGCCACCGCCTCAAATATTCTCCCATTGTCCGTATCGGCGTGTCAACATCGTATTTCCGCCGCGTCAGCGGCTCTCCACCGCATCCCGCGTCCACAGCGCGAAATCAGGCCTCAACTGGCCAAGTCATTTATCGGTTATGACTCTTTGCATTTCTTTCTCCTGTATTTTCGCAAGATCTCGTCCGTATCCGAACTGCCCGCCACATTTTTTTTACCGCGATGGTTTTTTCTTTGTTTTCACTCTTTCTCCATTTGTTCCATAATGGATATATAGTTTGGCGCGAACAGTCGGCGGCGGCGGTTGTTTCAGTGGGACCGCCGATTTCCCTTCATGCGGATGACAATTCTCCGCCTTTCTTCCAACGACGTTTTACCCAGTTTCCCGTCCTCTTGCTTTTCCATTTTTAATTATGCTATTGCTTTTCTATATGTCGATATGTATATCGCCGAGTCAGTAATTTAATTATAATATATTCCGTAATGTCAAAATTACTTTTTCCAGTAATTGCCTCAATCCCACGAAGATTCTTTATGTTGCTCTTTTGAGGAACATTTTCGCTTTCAATAGAACTGAGTTCAGAATTGGTTGCCCATGGCGGGTTCTCTATAAACAAACATATATCTTTATCGTCAATCTCCTTCTTTAAAGCGTTTATAGAAATAAAAATATCATTATTAACGATTAAAATATCTTTATCTCCATTTGATTTATCAAATATATTCCTACAATAACTGTTATTTATTTCTATTCCTATTGCTTTTTGAGGATGAAAAAAAATTATAAGCGGCCAACAAAACATTACCAACCCCGCAAGTCGGCTCAATAATTACATTGGGACAAACATTATTTTCACTTATAATATTTACCATCAGGCTGGATAATTACCAAGTGGT
>JAITIK010000095.1 GCA_031279555.1 Treponema sp.
CACCGCCCCCGCTTCCACTAACCCCAACCCCCCCCCCCCGCCCCGCCCCGGGCGGGGGGGGGGGGGCCCCCAAGGGAAACTGATTTATACATAACAAGCCTCCTTTGGAGGGGGTGTAAGATGCGCCTCTTGATGGAGGCGGCGCTTCTGGAAACATACGTTTCCCTGAAAGCCGCGCTTCTTTACGAACGCATTCTCAGTATAGCGCAGTTCGCCGCGTGTTGCAAGGCCGGCTGTACAACATGGCGGCGAATTCATGCGGCTCTCAAAGGCGAGCGCTCGCCCTTCATTTTCTTTCCACTCAAGAACTATACACGAGGCTTGCCGTCCGGCTTTGGAGCTTGTGGTTCTGGAGTGTTCGGCTCGGAGCCGAACACTCCTTGACAATTCCCGCCTTCCCGTCTATAGTTACGTATGCTCCCTCTTTATCTTATTGATTCATACGCCCTTATCTACCGTTCTTATTTCGCCTTTTTGAAACGCCCTTTGAGAAACACTGCGGGTAAAAATGTCTCCGCCCTGTTCGGCTTTGCCCGTACTCTCGCCGGCCTTTTGAATAATGGCGCCCCGGCGGCCGACGAGCAGGGAAAGCCGCTTGAAACCACGCAAAAACCGCGCCTGCTTGCCGCTGTGTTCGATCCGAAAGGCAAAACGTTCAGGCACGAACTGTACGCCGAATACAAGGCGAACAGGCAGAAAACGCCCGAAGATCTTCATGCGCAAGTGCCGCTGGTGGAAGAATTTTTAGCCGCCCTCAACATCCCTATACTGCGGGCGGATGGTTTTGAAGCCGATGACGTCATTGCGACGTTGGTGAAAAAATGCCGCGCTGAAAAGCGCCAGTGTTATATACTTTCCAGCGACAAGGATCTATTGCAACTCGTGGGAGACGGTGTATATGAACTGCGTCCGTCAAAAACATCCGGCGAAATCTGGGATTTGATCGGCGATCAAAAGGTGAAAGCCGAATGGGGCGTGCCTCCGGCGAAAATGCTCGATCTGTTGTCCCTTACCGGCGACTCTTCGGACAATATTCCCGGCGTGAAAGGCATAGGCGAGAAAAGCGCGGTCAAGCTTATGGCGCGTTACGGATCGCTTGAGGAGATTTTCAACAACATCGCGGGCATTGAAGGGGCCATCGGCAAGAAACTCGCGGAAGGAAAAGAAAGCGCGTGGTTTTCAAGAACGCTTGTCGCGCTGAAAGACGATGTGCCGCTTCCCATCTCCACGATTGAAGAGCTTTCTATAGAAAACATACGCAGGAGCGCGGGCGCCGCCATTCTCATTCGTGAAAACTGCCGTGAAACTGCGGAACTGTACGATGCTGTCGCCATTTTTTCCAATTCCTCCCAAGAAAAAGGCGCCAACACCGCGCCGCAAAATGCGGCGGCGCCGAACGCGCCGTTGGACGCCTCCGACGAAGAGTTGCTTGGCGAAGGATCGTACCATACTGTATTGGATATTGAGGAATTGCGAAACCTGCTTGGCGAGGCGCATAAACATTCTCTCATGGCGTTTGATTTTGAAACTGATTCTCTTGACGCATGGAACGCCGCCCCGGTGGGCTTTTCCTTCTCTTTCGCGTTCAAAGAGGCTGTGTACGTACCGGTCGCTCCACACGGCATGGGCAGCCTTTTTATTGATCCGGAATTGGCGCGTTCCGCCATAAAACCCCTGTTTGAAGATCCCGGCATGACCATCATCGCTCATAACGCAAAGTACGATTACGAGGTGTCACGGCGCTGGGGGATTGACCGCTGGCAATGCAACATCTGGGACACCATGATCGCGGCGTGGCTCAACGAGCCAGATCGCGCCGGCCTCTCCCTCGATTCTCTTGCGGGCTACTATTTTAACTATACGCCTATTCTGTACAAAGACATTGTGCCGAAAGACGAGACGTTCGCGTCCGTTCCGCTTGAGCTTGCGACCCGCTATTCAGCGGAAGACGCGGATCTCTGTTTCCGTTTGAAGGCGCTTTTTGAAAAAAAACTGCGGAGCGCCGAGCTGCTCCCGCTTTTTCAGAACCTCGAAATGCCCTTGCTCCCGATTCTGGCGGAAATGGAAGGCGAGGGCATTATGATTGAAAAGCAGGCGCTTGTGGATTATGGAGACGAATTGACTGACGCGCTCGAAGAGTTGGAGGCCCGCATTTTCACGCTGGTTGGGCATGATTTTAATATTTTTTCCACATTGCAGCTTCAAAAAGTGCTTTTTGAGGAACGGGGGTTGAAGCCCGGCAAGAAAACTAAGACCGGCTATTCCACGGATATGGCGGTTCTGGAGGATTTGGCGCGCGCCGATCCGGTGCCGGCTATGGTGTTAAGGCACCGTACCCTCTCAAGGCTCAAGTCCACCTATGTTGACTCGCTTGGTTCCCAAGCCGATGCGGAAAGCCGCGTACACACCAGCTTTCTCCAGACTGGCACCGTAACCGGACGGCTTTCGAGCAAGGATCCCAATCTCCAGAACATACCAATTCGGGACGAAGAAGGCCGCCGCATACGGGAAGCCTTTATCGCAAAAGACGGGCATCTCCTCATTTCAGCGGATTATAGCCAAATCGAACTCGTGGTGCTGGCGCATCTGTCCGAAGACCCGGCCCTCGTCTCGGCGTTTCGTGACGGCAAAGACGTTCATGCGCGTACCGCAAGCCTCATCTTCGGCGTTGACGAGGATGCCGTCCTGCCGGAGCAGCGCCGCGTCGCCAAGATCATCAACTTCGGGGTGATGTACGGCATGAGCGCGTTCAGGCTCAGCAATGAGCTTGGCATAAGCCGCCATGAGGCCGCGGCGTTCATTGAAGCCTATTTTAGAACCTATTCCGGCATCAACAACCTCATTGAACGCCTCGTCAAGCAGTGCGAAGAGACCGGATTCGCCTCGACCCTTTTGGGCAGAAGACGGTTCATACCGGCGATCAACTCGACGAACAAGACCGAAAAAGCCGCGGCTGAACGGGTCGCGGTAAACACCCCGATCCAGGGATCCGCCGCAGACATAGTAAAAACCGCCATGCTGAACGTTGACAAAGCTCTTGCCGCGAATCACAGCAGCGCCAAACTCCTTTTGCAGGTGCATGATGAACTCATCCTTGAAGCGCCTGAAGATGACGCGGAAGAAGCCGCGGCGCTTGTACGGGAACGCATGGAAAACACGATCTCGCTGAGAGTACCGATGAGGGTCAGCGTGGAGATCGGCAAACGCTGGGGAGATTTTCATTAAACGCCATGCTTATCGGTTTAACCGGATTGTATTGTTCGGGGAAAAATTTCATCGCCTCCTTGCTTGAAGAACGGGGGTTTCCCACGCTTGACGTTGACAAGCTGGGACACGAGGCCATCCGCCGGGAACGGGAGGCGATAATCGCGCGTTTCGGCGCCGGCGTACTGGAAAAGGAAAGCGGAGAAATAGATCGGAGGTTGCTGGGCGAAAAAGTCTTTGGGAGTCCGCGCGAACTGGCGGCGCTTGAAGCTATTGTCCACCCTACGGCAAACGCGCTCACCAGCGAATGGATCGCCGCGCAGAGCGGAAAAACCTGCGTCGTCAACGCGGCGCTGCTCCACAGGTCAATCGCGTTTGACCGTCTCGACGCCATCGTCATTGTCAAGGCGGGATTTGCAACGCGGCTCATCCGCGCCAGAAAACGGGATCGACTGACGTGGATCGAGCTTATAAAACGCTTCCTTCGCCAACGCGGTTTTTCGTCTCACTATTTAAAAAAAAATGCCGACAATAAAAGAGTTAATATATACAATATCAACAACACTGTGGAAAAAAATGTTCGAAAGCAACTGGATCGCATGATTCGGCTTTTGCAAGGGACAGATTGTAAAGGATAGTGAGATGGAAAAGAAAAAAATATTGTTTATATCGGTGATCATTGGACTTTTTTTATTCATTGCAATAGCGCTTCCTCTATCGCTTCTTTCGTCCAAAGACGATGCATTAACCGCAACCCCGCCTGCGGTTTCCAGTGTTCCCAAACCCGAAGAGCTTCCTGCGGATCGTCCCGCTTCTATGGATGTACGGGATGCGATTGTCAATCCGCCGGTTGCGCCGCCCGCCGCGTCTTCCAGCGCGCAAAATGTTATTATCAATAACTATGATACGTCCGCTGGCGGCCCTGTTTCCGAAAGCAAACCGGCGCCTAATGAGGGGGAAACGCTCACGATCACCGTCATACCCGCGACGCCCGCCGCTCAAACGCCTGATGCAGTCCAGACGCCGGCGCCGTCCGCGTCTTCTTCGGCTCCCATTGCGTCGCGGAGCGGGCAAAGCGGCGGGGGCGCCTCCCAAACTACACAGCCGAAACAAACAGCGATCCCCGCGCAACCGGCGGTAAAACCGGCGGCAAAGCCCGCGACAACAACCACTAAACCGCCCGCTTCCTCCAGCGCATATAACTACTATTGGATACAAACAGGCTCCTTCACTACAAAGCCACATGCCGAGAACGCCCAAAAAATCCTTAAGGAGAAGGGCGTCGCCTCAATAATTATGCCGGCGGTTGTGAAAGGGAAAAATGTATTCCGCGTCCGCACTGGTCCCTATACAACATTTAGTGAAGCGACTTATTGGCTGAAGCTCATCAAGGTTATTGACGTGGCTGGCTTGGAAGAAAGTTGGATTGATCCGATTTCCAAGTGAAGCGCCGCTTTTTCAAAGGTTCATTTTAGAGATAGTGGAATTGCGGCGACTGCCGCGACGTCCGCCCGGAATTATTCGTTAAAAACAAAAATTTGGCGCGCCGGAGGCGCTTCCATTGACACATCCGGCGTACACGTCCGTCCCCTTGGGAAATCAGGGTTGCGTTGCGACAGGCGATGCCACCCATGCCCGAAATAATTTCATCACTCTACTTCCAACACCAACAGGGTTTTGGGATCGAGCTTCAACGTTGAGGAAGAGGGGGTGTATACATTTCTATCCTTGCATACGGAAAGCTCTATGTGAGAAAGTTTTTGCTCAAGCCTAATGACCACATCAAGAGCGTCAGCATAATCCTTGATCACAAGCGGGATTTTCCGGTTGTCATACGCGCCTTCAGGCGCCGAGCAACTGTACCACACGGAAAGGTCGACCTCTGTTCCGAATTGTTTGACCGCCCTGAAAAAACCGGCGTCCGTAAGCGAGAAGTCAAGCCCGTCTATGATGAGGGCTTCGGCTTTGAATCCGCCTTCAACGATCAGGGAACGCAAGCTCTTCAATATCTGTTCGCGCGTCATGCCTTCTTGATTGAAGTTCATCAACACTCTGTTTCTCACGAGGTTGTTTTTCACTTCATTTGCGTGGTCAAGGCTCTTTTTCTTGGTAAATTCGTCAAAAATATCTTCGTACCAAGAAAGAACATGGTCCACATGCCTGACAAACGATACGTGAATGACTTTATGTGATTGCAACAGTTTATATAAGGCGATCTGAACCAAAACGGAAGTTTTGCCAATGCCGTTCGGCGCCGCGATGACGCCGGTTTCCCCGCCCTTCAGCCCTCCGTGAATGGATTGTTCAAAAATCCGTATGGGGCTGCGCCGTATTAAATCTTCTATAGTCATTTCTGCTCCTTCTTCCGCTTTTCTTCGTATTCCTTGATGAGCGCATCAGAAATACTTGCCGGAACCTTCCCGTATTTCTCAAATTCCATAGAGAATTCCGCCTTGCCTTGTGTCATACCCCGCAATGTTGGCGAGTAACCGAACATTTCACTCAATGGCACTTCAGCCTCGACGCGGGAATTTATTCCATCCTCGGTAGACGAAACTATTATACCACGTCTTTGATTGATTGAGGCGAAAATATTTCCCTGAAATTCCGAAGGCCCTTCAACAGCGACCCGCATGATCGGTTCGAGGATGCATGGCTTCGCCTTGGCATACGCCTCGCGGAAAGCCCCGATTGCCGCCAACTGGAACGCGATGTCCGAGGAGTCCACCGGATGGGATTGGCCGTCATTGATGAGGCAACGCACGTTGACGATGGGGAAGCCGATGAGCGAGCCTTTCTGTATCGCCTGACGGAACCCTTTGTCGCAGCTCGGAATGTATTCTGTGGGAATCGCGCCGCCTTTGATGCTGTCCATAAACTCGTAGTCGGTTTCGCAGGGTTCCATGTAGCCGGCGACGCGGCCGTATTGCCCCGAACCGCCGGTTTGTTTTTTGTGCGTGTAGTTGAATTCCGCCCGCGCGGTGATGGTTTCACGGTACGCGACCTGTGGCATACCGGTTTCAACTTCGCAGTTATACTCACGCTGCATACGGGTGATGTATACGTCAAGATGAAGTTCGCCCATGCCCTTGATGATGGTCTGATTCGATTCGGGGTCTACGAACGTCTGAAACGTGGGGTCTTCTTTTGTGAACCGGTTGAGCGCTTTCGCCATTTGATCCGCTGATTTCTTGTCTTTAGGAGTAATGGCCAGGGAAATGACGGGTTCCGGCACGTACATTGAAGACATAGCGTAATTAAGTCCGCCGCCGCAAAACGTATCGCCGGACGCGCACTCAATGCCGAAGAGCGCTACGATGTCGCCCGGAACGCCTTCGTTGATGTCTTCCATTGTATTGGCGTGCATACGCACCAGCCGTCCCACTTTGAACCGCTTGCGCGCGCGGGTGTTCATAAGCTCATCGCCTTTCTTGAGTTCGCCTTGGTAGATGCGTACATAGGTAAGTTGCCCGTATTTGCCGTCTTCCAGTTTGAATCCAAGCGCGACCGTGGTTTTTTTTGCATCCGCCGTCAGTTCAACCTGTTTTTCGTTGTTGTCAATGTCAAGCGCGTAGCTCTTCACTTCTGTAGGATTCGGCAGGTAATACGTAACGCCGTCAAGCAGGGGTTGGACGCCCTTGTTTTTGTATGCGGAGCCGATCATCACCGGCACCAGCTTCTCCGCCAGCGTTCCTTTGCGGATGGCCGCGCGGATTGCATCTTCCGGTATATTGCCGCCATCCATCAGCAGTTCCATAAGCGAATCGTCAAACATGGAAACCGCGTCAAGCATTTCCTCGCGGTACTTCTCGACGTCCGCCTTAAGGTGCGCTGGAATTTCGGCGATCCGCACGATTTCACCTCTGGCGCCGTCAAAGTACAAGGCTTTTTGGGTTATAAGGTCGACCACGCCTTCGAGCTTGTCTTCAAGACCAATGGGGATTTGGATCATAACCGCGTTAAGCCCCAATTTTTCCCGCAATTGATTTTTCACCTTAAAAGGGTTCGCGCCCGCGCGGTCGCATTTATTCACAAAGGCGATGCGCGGGACATGGTAGCGCTTGAGTTGCCTGTCCACCGTGATGGACTGGGATTGAACGCCGCCCACCGCGCATAACACGAGGATGGCGCCGTCCAAAACGCGCAAAGAACGTTCAACTTCAATGGTAAAATCAACATGTCCGGGCGTGTCGATCAAATTGATGGTATGTTCTTTCCATTCCACCTGAGTCGCGGCGCTCTGAATGGTGATGCCGCGCTCCCGTTCAATGTCCATGGAATCCATGGTCGCGCCCACTCCGTCTTTGCCCCGCACCTCGCGGATGATATGAATTTTATTGCTGTAGAACAAAATACGTTCAGAAAGCGTCGTCTTTCCTGAGTCAATGTGCGCGCTGATTCCGATGTTCCGCATCTTACAGATGTCGATGCTCATAACATAACTCTCCTCAAATTTCTATGCTCAATTTGTATTATACGCAACTAAACGCCGTCCAACGCCGTCTGTTTGCATATAGCGTTAAAATATAGCGCCATTTGCAAAAAAAATCAAGATATAGTTTGCCGGCGCTGTAATGAGCCTTTTTCAAGCCGCGCCCTCTTGACAAGAGCCGTTGGGTCTGGTATATTTCTTTCATAAAGAATATAAACGCTTCATAAGGAAGCGGGCGGCGGGTTTGAAGAGGGGTTTTCGCCGCGTCCGTCCCGGTTCTGGGAAAGCGTCAATGTAAGGAGGCGTATGGTATGAAAACTGAACATAGCCGGCAAACCGGCGCCATCATTTGTTTCTATTTCATTTTTACCCCCCCCCCCCCCATCGAACAGCAAACGTAAGGCGTTAAAAGAAAACGATGAATTATATGCGCCAGAGGTAAATCACCGCGAAGAAACCGCTGGGCGCTGTATAGCAATGTACTCCTGTCTGCAAGATCAGCATAGTCTCGATCTGTACAAATTCACTTGGACATTCAGACATCTTTTACAAAGTTACGCCGCCTTTCCCGGCGCGTATTCCAACATAGAAAGATCGGCCGGACCGGCATTTACGGAATCGGCGCGTTTGGCGTTTGAGAATGTAAAACAGGAATTCGGAACTGACCGCACACATTCTACGCTCATCTCTATAACGGACTTGCAAAGTTTTTTTATACGGTTTGGCATAGCCGGACCGAAAGAAATATATATGGAGGCAGAATATGGCAAAGGATTTTGCAAAAATGGCGGAAGGGATTCTTGCGGCGGTTGGCGGAAAAGAAAACGTCAAAAATCTCGTGCATTGCATAACGCGGCTGCGTTTTACACTGTGCGACCAGGCGAAGGCGTCGGATAACGCGATGAAGGCGATTTCCGGTGTGTTGAGCGTGGTCAAAGCCGGGGGCTTGTACCAAGTAGTCATCGGGAATGATGTGATCGATGTGTACGCGGAACTTGAGAAACTCGGCGTTGCCACATCGGGCGGTGTGGCAACGGACGACAGCGGGCCGAAAAAAACGCCCGCCGTTCTCTTCGATATGCTTATCAATACGATTTCCGGCGTGTTCGGTCCGCTTATACCGGGCTTGATGGGCATCGGGCTTATCAAGGGGGCTGTTTCTATTCTGAGCCTGGCCTTTCCCGCCTGGCCTGGTTCCGGCGATATGTCCTATGTGATCCTCGACGCTGCGGGCGACACGTTGTTATATTTTTTTCCGATTTTTACCGCCATGTCGGCATCGAATAGATTCGGCTTTAACCCCGTTATAGGCATGATTATAGGCGGCGCTCTGGTGTATCCGACCATTGTAGAACATTACCCGTTTGGACCCTGGGGTGTTGAAAAAATTTTCGGTCTGGACATTCTGGTCATGATGCGCTATTCGGGGACGATTCTTCCGTCAATTATAGCGGTTTACGGGGCGGGCAAACTCTACCGGAAAGTGCGGGCTGCTCTGCCACCGGCGGTTAAAAATTTTCTCGCGCCCTTCATTACTTTGATGGTTATGATTCCGCTTACGTTCTTTGTGGTGGGGCCTCTTTTCGGCGCCGCTGGTCTGGGAATCCAGATGGGCATAACAAAGCTCCTTTCCATTCAGTATGTCGGGGCGATACTGTTGGGTCTTATCCTCGGCGGCTTTATGCAGGTTATTGTGATCTTCGGGCTTCAGTGGGCAATTGTCGCGCTTGCCTTTATAGAGATGGCGCAGGTCAACCCTATCTGGCAGGCGCACGTTATAACGATATATCCCTACACCCAGATCGCCGCTCTTACGCAGGTCGGCGCGATTTTCGCTATGGTGATCAAGACTAAAAACAGGGAACGCAGAGCCGCCGGTATCGCGGCGGGTATCAGCGGTATTGTCGGCATTACGGAGCCTATCATTTACGGGTTCACGCTTCCCAAAAAAACGCCCTTTGTCATGGCCTGTATATCCGGCGCGGTCTGTTGCGCCCTGGCCGCCTTCGCGGGGAACTTTATATCGGACGGCCACGGCATCGCGGGATACCTTACCGGACCGGGCGTTTTTGCCTTGGCCGGATATTTTATTCCAGGTTTTGCCGGGTCCACGATGAACTTCCTGATTGGCGCGGCCGCAAGCGTTTTGGGCATTATCGGGGCTTTCGTTTTGGTTTTTATCACCTACAAGCCGGATGCGGCGACAGTTATCGACACGTCGAAAGTCAATGTCGCGGCGGCCAAAAAGGTCTACGCGCCGGTACATGGCCGCGTGATGCCGATTGCCCAGTCTGCGGATCCCGCGCACCAAGAAGAGGCGCTGGGCAAGGGCGTGTGCTTCGCCCCTTTGGGCGGCAAAATCTACGCGCCGTTTGACGGTACTGTGGAGATGGTGTTCGACACAAAGCATGCGATCAACATCGTCTCGAACGACGGCATGGAAGCGCTGATCCACTGCGGCATCGACACGGTGAAGCTGGGCGGCAAGGGCTTTACGATCCACGCGGCGGAAGGAGCGAAGGTCAAGACCGGAGACCTCCTCTTTGAATACGACAAGGATGTAATCGCTCGCGCCGGACTCAACCATGAGACCCAGCTTGTCATCACCAACTCAGGCGACTACAAGGCGATAACCCAGGCGAAAGGTGGGGATTGCAACGTGGGTGATATTGTGCTGTACGTGGAATAAACGAGATTCACCGGGGAGTCAGGGAGAACAAGTCCCCCGGTGGTATGAAAAGGCGTTAAGGGAGGAAATTTTCCTCTTTTAATAATATAAATTATAAGGAGTTACACTTGAGTTTTCCAGAAGGGTTTTTGTGGGGCGGCGCGGTTGCCGCCAATCAGTGCGAGGGCGCGTACCTCACAGACGGCAAGGGGTGCTGTACCGCCGAGATTTTGCACGGCGGGAAAGGGCGGCTGACGGAATTTTTTGACCCGCAGGCGTTGCGAAAAAACATCGAAACGCCGGAAGGGTATTTCCCGTCCCGCGAAGCGATTGATTTTTATCGCCGCTACAAAGATGATATCGCGCTTTTTGCCGAGATGGGTTTCAAGGTGTTCCGCACTTCGATCAACTGGAGCCGTATTTTCCCGAATGGCGAAGACGCGCAGCCGAATGAGGCTGGGTTGGCGTTCTATGACAGCCTCTTTGACGAATGCCGCAAGCGCGGCATTGAGCTTTTGGTAACGGTTTCCCATTATGAAATGCCGCTTGAACTCACGAAAAAGTACAACGGCTGGGCGAGCCGCGAATTGATTCCCTTGTTTGAACGTTACTGCCGCGTGATTTTTACCCGCTACCGGGAGAATGTCAAATACTGGATCACTTTTAACGAAGCGAACATGATCCTGAATATTCCCCTTTTTGGCGGAGGGCTTGTCATTGATGATCCGGCGCAAAAACAGCGGTTGATGTATCAGGCATGTCATAACCAGTTGGTGGCGAGCGCCGCCGCCGTCAAACTGTGCCATGAGATATGCCCCGACGCGAAAATCGGCGCGATGGTCGCCGCGTTTACCACCTATCCGTATTCGTGTCGTCCGGAAGACGTTCTGGCCAAAAATGAAATTGACAAGCAGTGGCTGTTTATTACCGATGTTCAGGCGCGGGGCTATTATCCCGCATACATCAAACGCTTCTTTGAGCGGGAGAATATTCGGCTTGAAACGGAAAAAGATGACGAAGCGGTTTTGCGCGAAGGAACCGCCGATTTTATCGCGTTCAGCTATTATTTATCGGCGGCCATCTCAACAGATCCCGCTCACGTCGCCAATAAAACGTCCGGCAATCTTTTTGGCGGAATCCAAAACCCCTACCTGAAGACTTCCGACTGGGGTTGGCAAATTGATCCGCTGGGACTGCGCTACACGCTGAACCTCCTCTACGACCGGTATCAGAAGCCGCTGTTCATTGTGGAGAACGGACTGGGCGCGAAGGACGTGGTGGAGGCGGACGGCTCGATTAACGACGACTACCGCATCGACTACCTGCGCGATCATATCAAAGCGATGAAAGCGGCGGTCGAGGAAGATGGCATTGATCTTATCGGCTATACCCCTTGGGGCTGCATCGACCTGATAAGCGCGTCAACCGGGGAGATGTCCAAGCGTTACGGATTCATCCACGTTGACAAGGACGACGAGGGCAACGGGACGCTGACGCGCTCGCGCAAGAAGTCGTTCTACTGGTACAAGTGCGTGATCGAGAGCAACGGGGAGAAACTATAGGGTGTTTATGGTCCGCATGGAATAGTATTCCGGCGGACTGCTGGCTTTTCCCCGCGTGGGATCGTCAAAAAAGTTTGTTTGAGGATGTGGAGCGGCGGATGGGAAATCCTATAACGGCGGGTATGGGGAGAAAGGGACATTATAAAACCGACGGCACATCCCGCTTGAAAACGGTTCCGGGTTGGACGTGACGGGTTGTCCCCGAAAGAGCGGACGGACAAGCGCAACCGGCGCCGCTTCGCGGAGACGCCGGTTGTTTTATCCATGGCGCCGCCGCGCCTTTCATTATATTTCAATATTTAACGCTCGCATTTTTCTTTTAAAATGACAGAACAGGGCAAAATAACGGCGGCATGTAGTATCACGGCATACAAGAAAGACATCAACGCCATTGCGAAGTTTGGCCCTAGCAATGTATAATTATTGAGCGTTGTCCATTTAAGTATTGCCACAGTCCCTATTATGACCGGCAGCAATACCGAAAGCCAGATTGCTTGGCTGTAAGACTTGAAAAAGAGCCGCGCTTTTTCAAGTTCTTCCATTGACGCGGTTTTCTTGAAGCCCGCCGCAAACGCCGTTTTCAACCCGGACGGGCCGAACAATGCCCATTGAAAAATGAACGGAAAGACAACCGTGATGACAAATGCGCTAAAGTCAAAATAAGCCGCATAGGTCGAAAGCCCCGGACGGGCGAATGAAATGGTCAAAGCGGCTCTAGCGCCGATTGCCGCAGCAGAAAACAGCCAGTTAAGAATCATGCAACGCTCCTCAAAAATAAATTATATCCTTCACACAGAAGAATTAATCGCCTGTAAAAAACCAAGAAACGCCTCGGCTGGATTTTTCGGGAGCAGTTTTACAATGTCCGCCCACGGAACAACCAGCGAGCTTTTAAACATGCCGGTTTGCGACGAAAACAGGGAAATCGACACGCTGACAATGACAGCCGCAATTAAAGCGCCATACCGTTCCCTCTGTTTCCCGCCGATTTGCGGAATGGGAACATTTTGAGGGAACGGGGGAATCTCCGCCTGGTATCGTTCCATGCTCTTTTCAAACGCATCCTTTATTATTGTTTCAATTCTCATAATAATCCTCCAATAGTTTCTTGAGATGTGACTTGACAATCATCAATCGTTGGCGAATTGTACTATGCGGCGTTCCTTCTATAATCGCAATTTCTTTTGAGTTAAGTCCTTCATAGTATCTTAAAAACACAAGCCGTTTATATTTTTCATCTAATGATTCTATGCATCGCCTGCATCTTTTGGCAATGTCTTTGCGTAGAATTTCATCGACAAAATTCTCATTGCCGCTGATTGTCTGTTCGTCTATTTCTTCATTGGAAACCAGCAAGCTCAGTTTGTCATTTTTTCTATATAAATCCAGAACATGATTTTTCGCTATATTATAAACCCATGTTGACAATGAATATAATTGATTGTATTTATGCAGTTTATTGAATATTTTAAGCAGGATGTCTGAAACGACATCATGATGTTCAAGATTGGGCGTCTTTTTGAAAGATTTTATATATATATAGTCAATCTACTTTACAAGATCGAAGATACATGGTATATAAGCAAACAAGGCGTACGAAACGATGTTCAGGAAACGGGCGATAGGATATAAAGACACGGGGCATACATTAAAAGGAATGCATGAGGCGCGTGGGGTTGATTCCAAGCGATATTATAGCTGGAAGAGACGGCTTGAGGAAGCCGGCTCCCTTGAGCGTAAGCCGCCCAAAGAGCGCGGTCGAAAAACAAACAAAAAAGAGTCGCCGCGTTTGATCGAGGGGCATCCCGACTGGCATCTGAGAGCGTTTGCGGAGAAGCTTGATGTTTGGCCCCGGGCGGCGCATAAAACGCTTGGAAAGCGTGGCGTCGCCTATAAAAGAAACGTTTGCGCATTCGGAAAAGCCTGAGGAGGAACGGGATGCGGCGTATTTGGGCCGAAACACCGGAAAAAAGCGCGTGTATGCGGATGAACGCGGCATAAACGGGCGTCTACAACGCGGGCGCGGGCGCGCGTCGCGGGGGGTGAGGATTGAAGGCGCCAAAGGCGGCGGCAATTTCCGCCGGGCGAATGTCGCCGCCGCCGTGGCGCGCGGCGGAAGGCTGACAAAAAAAGCTTGAGCCTGAATGTCATCACGGCTCCATGGCAGGCGGACGTTTTGAAAGACGGTTTGAGACCAGCCTTTTAAGCGATGTAAAAAAAGGCGATGCGATGCTTATGGGCCGGGCAAGGTTTCGCCGCGGGGAGCAGCTTGAAAAGACACGCGGGAA
>JAITIK010000182.1 GCA_031279555.1 Treponema sp.
GGTCGTACCGTTTCGACACTAAGATACTGAAAGACGGCACCCATGTCGTGTTCATCAAGGTGTGGGATAAGTACGATATCATTGGCTTATATTCAAATCTCATCAACATTGACAACACGCCGCCGACATTGACGATTGAAAGACCGCTGGACGGTACGAGTTCGGTTGGCCAAGTAAGCGTATCGGGGCAGGCGACCGACGGCATAAGCCTGCAAAATGTTGTCATTGGCATCCGCAGTACGGAAGGCGTGCCAATTCCCGATCATCTGGCCAGTTTTGTACGCGAGCCTGATTCCATATTGATTGAAACCCTTGATATTTCCGCTTTGCCCGACGGACTCTACAGCCTTGACATACAGGCGACCGACAGGGCGGGCAATATCACCCGCGCTTCCCGGTACATTGAGTTGGCGAAAGAGAAGAATCCTAACTTTATTGAGGTTCTGTACCCCATGAATGGGGAGACTGTGCAAGGGCAGTTCAACCTGTACGGGTATGTTGGAGGAGCGGATAAGGCGAGCTACGTTTCGCTTGAACTGAATGGGACTGAGGTTGACATCGCTTCCGTAACAAACGCCGGTTATTTCCGGTTTACCCTTGACGAAAATACGGGGCTTGTTCCAGATACCAATATAATAGTGATAAAAAGCGACTTTAACGGTCGCGGGGAAACGATTTCCTATCCGCGCATGATTGAGTACAAAAGGACGGGTCCGTGGATAACCATCGACACGCTCGCTATGGGAGACTACGCATATCAGAGGCCGTACCTCAGAGGATTGACGGGTTATGCGTTAAGCGAGGATGACCGAGATGCGCTTGCCGATAAAAAGGCGTCAAAAACCGCAAAAGCCCAGGTTGAGGCGAAGACTCCGGCTTTTGTGGAGATAAGTTTTGACGACGGCAAGACATTCCGTCCTGCCGCCATGAAAAAGAAGGGCGCATGGGAATACCGCATTGAAGATTGGGATATGGAACAAGGAATGTACTACCTGCTCATCAAAGCGGTGATGAAAAATGGAGAAACCGCAGTTACCAAAACATTGGTGCAGATAAACAAAACGCCGCCGGTCATAACGCTTATTTCTCCAAAAACAGGCGGACGTTACAATCAAACGATTGATTTCACCGGCATCGTCACCGATGATGTAGAAGTGAATTCGGCTCACTTTGTATTGAGGAGCGGGAGCAAGGAGTCTTACGAAGTCCCCGGCTTTATGCAAGGCATGTATCTTGACGGCCATTTCCTCGGCGGCACCCTGTGGGATATAGGCGCGGGGCTTTCCTTCTTCGACGACAATGTGAAGCTCCAGTTCCAGTATGGGCAATTCACTAAGGAGCAATACGCCGCGTTCGGAGAAAATAATCCGCGGTTCTACGGTAATACGTTTGGACTGAAACTGCTCGCCGGCGTATACGCCCTAAATTTCGGGTCATTCGGCGGGCCGGATTGGAGGTGGCTGGGCCTGTCTGTGTCCATAGGAGCGAACTTCTCCTATTTCACCGAGACGCAGAGCGGGTCGCCTACTATTCTGCCGGCTTTGCTCATGCAACTTGAGTTTCCTAAGATATCCATTCCGAAAATGAAAATGTTCCGCAATGTCTCGGTGTACGCCGAACCGCAACTTTGGTTTGTTTCAACCGACGCCGAAGTCGAAACTACCGGCGTGGAAACGATCCTGTTCCGCATCACTGGAGGTTTAAGAATCTATGTCTTCTAGCATAGAATTGGACAGAATCGAAGATTTCTTTCCTCCCCACTTTACCGGGGAGGAAAGATCGCGGGCAAAAACCGCGTTCTTTAAAAATGTATCCCTTGCCTTGCATGATTTTTACAATGGGAAGATGCAGACCATTCCCAAGTGCGCGCTTGAGGGGTTGAGTTGGTTCAACGCATGGTACACGCCGGGCGTGTCGAAAATTTCCACTGTTATCCGCGATGACAATGACGCATCCTTCGCGCTTTCAAACCGCGGCAACTTGGTTGCCATAGTTTCCGATTCAACCCGCGTACTGGGAGACGGCGACTGTACGCCGGCCGGCGGACTCGGCGTTATGGAGGGCAAAGCGTTGCTCATGAAGTATTTGGGCGGCGTTGACGCGACTGCGCTGTGTGTTGATTCGCGGGGCGAGGATGGCAAAAACGACCCGGAAAAGCTCATTGAATTTGTGAAGATGTGCCAACATTCATTCGGCGCGGTGAATCTTGAGGATATAAGCCAGCCGAACTGTTTCAGAGTCTTGGACGAATTGCGCGAATCCTGTGATATTCCGGTGTGGCATGATGACGCCCAGGGAACCGCCTGCGTGATATTGGCTGGGCTTGTCAACGCTTTGAAACTCGCGGGCAAGACGCTCGGCGGCGTCCGTATCGTGTCGCTTGGCGCGGGCGCGGCGAATACCACCACAGTCCGCCTCATCATGGATGCCGGCGGAGATCCTGACAAGCTCGCCCTGTTTGACGTCAACGGCGGTCTCCATGCCGACAGGAACGACATCGAAAACGATCCCCGCGCATACAGGCAGTGGGAACTCTGCCTCAAAACCAATCCCCAGAGAATTGCCGCGATTGAAGAGGCGATACAAGGCGCCGACGTTCTCATCGCCCTGTCCGCGCCTGGACCCGGTACGGTTAAAAGGTCGTGGGTGCGCTCCATGGCGGACAAAGCGATTGTATTCGCGTGCGCGAATCCGACGCCGGAAATCTGGCCGTACGCGGCGAAGGAAGAAGGCGCGTTCATCGTCGCCACTGGACGCGGCGACTTCCCCAATCAAGTGAACAATTCCATTTGTTTTCCCGGTATCCTCAAAGGCGCCCTCCTCGTCCGCAGCCGCAAGATCACAGACCGCATGGTTGTCCGGTGCAGCCGCAGCATAGCGGAGTTTTCAGAACAGCGCGGCATTTCACCGGACAACATCATAGCGACAATGGACGAAACGGAACTGTTCGCACGGGAAGCCGCCGATGTAGCGGAAACCGCGATCCAAGAAGGCGTCGCCCGCGTACACCTCTCCCGTGATGAGGCGTACCACAGGGCAAAAGCCGATATAGAAGCCGCGCGTCGCGTGGCAAGACATCTCCAAGAAATGGGAGATATTGTAAAGCCTCCCAAAGCGCTGGTGGAAAAGGCTTTGAAAGAGGCGATAGAAGAAGCGAGCGAGAGGTAAAAACTATGTCCGAGACGCTTTTTAATTTTTTGAGCGTTCATAAAGACGTTCTTTTTTTATTAGGGTACAAACTGCTCAACGCCGTTATTATTGTTATTGCGGGAATCATTATCTACAATATTTTCAAGAAACTGATCAAGCATGTGAGTGCAAGCAAGATTGACGGCGCCTTGCTGACGCTTTTGCGGGTGTCGTTAAAATATGCGCTTACCATCGTGTGTCTCATAATGATTCTGGGTGTTTTCGGCATCAACACAACCGGCCTCGTCGCTCTGCTGGGAACCGCCGGCGTCGCAATAGGGCTTGCGCTGAAAGACACGCTGGGAAACATAGCGGCAGGTATCGTACTGCTTGTGTTGAAATCGTACCGCAAGGGCGATTTTATCGAATTCGACGGTTTTATGGGAGCGATCAAGGATTTCGATTTTTTCACCACAAAACTTGAAACGCCGGATGGCGTTCTGATTTCAGCCCCGAATTCCTTCATATGGAAAAACCCCATTAAGAATTACAGCCGGAACACCAAGCGGCGTATGGATCTGGCGATCGGCATATCCTACGAGGATTCCATTGACACGGCGTATCGCGTCATGCGTGAAATTGTGGATGCGGAGCCGCGTTTCTTGCGGGAGCCTGCCCCTCAAATTGTGGTGCAATCTCTGAGTGACAGCGCGGTGAATATTCTTTTGAGGGCGTGGGCGCCTGCCGGCGTGTATTGGGATGTGTATTGGAAGCATATGCGGCTCATTAAAGAAAAAATTGAAGCCGCCGGGCTTTCCATCCCGTTTCCACAGAGGACTGTTCACCTTATAAAGTAAACCTCCCCGCCGCAAAGCGGCGGAGTGTTAAACCAACAGGGCTACGCCCTCAATAAGGCGCCGCAACCATGAGAATTGTCAATGTTTCGCTCTTAACCGAAACCGTAAAACGGCTTTTCATTGAAGCGAATGTGTATCTGCCCGCCGATGTGCGCGGCTGTATACGGGAATGCCGGAACCATGAAACCTACCCGATAGCGACAGATATGCTTGCCGCGATTATTGAAAATTTTGAAATCGCGGCGGAAAAAGCCATGCCGGTTTGCCAAGATACGGGCATGGCTTGCGTGTTTCTGGAAATAGGACGTGACGCGCACATTGAAGGCTGCGTCTACGCCGCTATCGACGAAGGGGTGAGGCAGGCGCGGAAAGAAGGCCGCCTCCGCGCCTCTGTTGTGACGGATCCGCTTGAGCGGCGCAATTCGGGGGACAATACGCCCGCGCTTGTGTACCTTGACTTTGTAGAAGGCGACAGGGTTGCGGTTACAGTTGCGCCCAAAGGCTTTGGCAGCGAGAATATGAGCCGCATCGCTATGTTAAATCCTAGTGACGGCAGGGATGGGGTGATCAACTTTGTCATAGAAACGGTGAGAAAGGCCGGAGCGAACCCCTGTCCGCCCATTGTCGTGGGAGTTGGCATAGGCGGCAGTTTTGACAAAGCCGCTCTGCTTGCCAAAAAAGCCCTGCTCCGTCCGCTTGGAACGCGCCATTCCAACGCGGTCTATGCAGATATGGAAAAAGAACTGCTGAAAAAAATAAACGCGCTTGGCATCGGACCCGCCGGATTCGGAGGGAAAACGACCGCGCTTTTCGCCGCAATCGAAACCATGCCCACCCACATTGCCGGGCTTCCGGTTGCGGTCAACATCAACTGCCACGCAAGCAGGCACGCAAGCGCGGCGCTGTAAGGCGACGCTCGCGTCGCCGTTGCGATCTGCTGAAAAAAACGACACTTAGGCGAAATGGGGCATTGTATAATTTTGTACACATGCGGAGAAAATATGCCTTAATTTCATGTTCGTAAAAAAAACATCTCAAAATTATTCAGTGAAATGCGGAACAGGTATTATTCCTGAATTTCAAAGACCGTATAAATGGGATATAGAACTTTGTGAGACTCTGTGGAATGATATAGAAGATTTTTCTGTAATAATCCGCGCAGTTGTGTCGACAGGCAAATATTGCGATTGACGATGTTTTTAGATGTTATATGCATATCATACGCGCTCGCCACAATGATAGTTCCAAAAAAGCTGGATTAAGAAAGTTTTATGCGGCCTCAAAATATATTTACCTGAAAGCGCCGGAATTAATGAATGAATTGTTGATTTTATCTAATTTCTGGTTAAATGTTAATACCGGAAAAGAACCGTCTTGTGATGATGGTTATACCGTTTCATTAGACGCAAGAAAATATTTTTGTTGTCTCGCATGGCGCCCAAATGAATATTTGAAATATCCAGTCAGCGTATTTTTTGAAAAATAGAACAATTGATACATTCAATGAGGATTTATGCGCATTGTTAAAGAAACTCATATCGGCGCTTTTCTTTAAATTTGTTTTTACATCCTCTATTAACGCCA
>JAITIK010000195.1 GCA_031279555.1 Treponema sp.
AGGCGGGGTTGCCGGCAGGCTCACCGTGGTCAGGGCGGCGCAGCCGGCGAAGGCGCTATAGCCGATGGTTGCGGCCTTGGGCAGGCTCACCGTGGTCAGGGCGGCGCAGTTCTCGAAGGTGCCATCGTCGATGGTTGCGACCTCAGGCAGGCTCACCGTGGTCAGGGCGGCGCAGCCGTAGAAGGCGTACTCGCCGATGTCTGTGGCCTCCGGCAGGCTCGCCGTGGTCAGGGCGGTGCAGCCGGCGAAGACCAACTCGCCGATGCTTGTGGCCTTAGGCAGGCTCACTGTGGTCAGGCGGTCGCAGTCGTAGAAGGCGTACTCGCCGATGTCTGTGGCCTCCGGCAGGCTCACCGTGGTCAGGGAGTCGCAGTTGCGGAAGGCGTAATTGCCGACGCTTGTTATGTTTGCGTCCTCTACGCTCTTGAGGTTGCCAAAGTACCGGAAGGTCGAATTTTGGTAAGTGCCTGCTTGGTAAGTGCCCGCCGCGATGCCCTTCGCCGCGTCGGGCAGGACGAGGGACACGATCCAGGCTTTGCCGGTATTGTCCGCGTAGCGGCCTGTAGCGCGGAGAAGAGGCCGGCCCAGTCTTTTTGTGAGTCCTCCGGGTTGAACTGGTTGAGGTTCACAAGCGGGACGTTTGCGCCATGTAAAAAGCTAACCATGGAGACACACTGTATCCAGAGTAAGCCTGGAGGAACAAATGGGGTTTACCATGGCAGAGAAAAAAAGATTGCGGCGCGGTTCGCTCCCCGCTGCCGGAAAGCGGGAAAAAGTGAGAAATCTCGAATCCTGGGCGAGCGCCTCGCCCTCTCCGGCGGCGCAAGCCGGAAACATGCGATCTTCAAGCTCAACCGTATCGGGAAAACTCATCTTCGCTTGTTGGGCGGACAGGCCGTCACGGTCGCCATCGTTGAAAAAAAGCGGGTCTATCAGCCCTGCTATGACACCGCCGCCGCCACTATGCCCGAATTGCTCTGGAAAAACTTCAACTGGCCCTGCGGAAAATTGTTCGCCCCCTTTCTCAGGCTGAACCTTGGCCTTATCAGGCTCAGAGAAAAACGCTCCATGTCCGATACGCCCGCCGACAAACTCAAAAAAAAAACCAGCCCCCGCGCCATCGGCCGACTCCCTCGAAAACCCAAACAGCGCATGAAAATCCGCGGCGCATCGGGCGCCAAGCCCGTCCGGCTCCTCCACCGCGCCGTCCCTATCGTCACTTGGCTCCAATACGCCGCCATGCCTTCCGGCTTCTTCCAAATTGACCTCGTCCGGCATGGCGGCGGCAATCCTTCAGGGGAATTTTGCCACGCCCTCGCCACGGCCGATGTCAAACCGGCTGGGCCGTCCATCCCGCCCTCCCGAACAAGGCGGGCCTCCGCCTGGGTAATCCAGGCACTGGACAAGGCGCTCCCCACGCTCCCCATGAGGCTTAAGGGCATCCATTCCGACACCGGAAGCGAATTCACCAACAGGCCGGCTGGCCTCTGGCGCCGGCGCCACGGAGTCGCCTTCCCCTGATGCCGCCCTATCCACAAAAACGATAATCGCTATGTCGAACAAAAAATTACGCCGCCGCCCGCAAGATCGCCGGGTGTTTCCGCCGCCAGGGGGCGGCCGCCCTCCAAGCCGTCTATGATGCCTGCAACCCCTTGCTCAACCTGCGTTACCCCTGCATGAAACAAATCAACCGCGAACGGGCTGGGGCGAAGGAAAAAAACTATGGCCAGGGGAAGACACCTTTCCAGCGGCTCTTGGAACAGCCTTTTGAGGATGGGCTTGAGGAGCGGCGGGCCAAGATGGCCGCCCTTGCCTTGAAGGACACCGCGGATTTAGTGGAGCGGAAACTGAAGATGGACCGGGCGGTTGGCAGGCCGCTCTCCTGCGCCCATGATGCACCGGCGCTTCCGCGTCGCGGAACAGGATGACATGGTTAGAATTTAACGGGGCGCATCGGGCTGGCTATGGTTCGCTTTTTACGTGGCTCAACACGGAGACTTTTCTTGTGAGTAATGGCGGCTTGCGGGTGTGCGGGTGCCCGCAGGACACCTTAGCACTACCGCAAGCCGGGAAGGGGGTTGTTAGGGGGTGCAAGCCCCCTAACGTTAATTGAAAGGCGGGCGACGCCCGCCTTCCGCTTTTCTTCTTTTGGGGTGAATTTCAGGCGGCATGGACGCCGCCTGCTCCAGTGAATTTGGGGGTGAAAAAACTTTGCTTTAGGGGTTGTTTTTACAAATATTTTAACTAAAAAGTATATACCGAGCGCCCTTTTATTTTTTCCAGCGCATTTATTATTTATAATATTCCAACCAGTTCAAAACCAATTGCACATAACGGGGGCGTATACGCTGCGGAAACTCGGTCTACGCAATGGCTCAGTCATTCCGCGCCCTTGTTGCGCGAGGGAAGCCCATTCCCACGCCATTGCTCCGTTACGGATTCGCGCCACAGCCGCGCCGTTACGCGCCATTCACCCGTTCCCCGCCTTGGACATTATTCCAGCCGTATCGTACCCAATGATTCAAGTGTAATATCGGAAGAAATTTCCGGCACGGACAGCACAACCAGTTCCGGCAGTTCCCGCTCGGTTGACGACTTGACAAGGAAACGCGCTTGTTCCGCGCACACAATGACCGGCAGATACCCATGCTCCTGAATCGCGCTTACGGAGCGGGTCAACGCCTTTATCCAGGAACGTTGCGCCGAAGGCTCCAGCGCGGCCACAACGCCGGAACTCGTCTCGACTTTGCTGTCAACGATCTTTTGCTCAAGACTATGCTCAAGGATCAGGACGTGGAGAATCTTGTTTTCATCCGCATACTTGTGGCAAATCTGCCTGCCCAATCCCTGGCGGGCTTTTTCCGTAAGAAAGCGGACGTCATGCGTTAGAGGCGCGTAATCGGCGAGCGCCTCCAGAATCGTCACCATGTTGCGAATAGAAACCTGCTCTTTCAGAAGATTTTGCAACACCTTCTGGATTTCTCCAAGACTTAACGCCTTTGCGCCCATAGCTTCCTCGACAACTGCGGGATACTCTTTTTTTATCGTTTCAATAATGGACTGCGTTTCCTGCCGCCCCAGTATCTCCGGCGCATTTCGTTTGATGATCTCGGTCAAATGGGTTGAAATAATGGTAGGCGGATCAACCACCGTGTATCCCAGCCGTTCGGCTTCGTCCCGCTTTTCGTCGTTTATCCACACGGCGGGCAACCCAAACGCCGGATCCCGCGTTCTTTCACCATACAACTCTTCTTTTACATACCCCGGATTGATGCACATGTAGTAGTTCATGCGTATCTTGCCCCTGCCCGCCTCGACGCCCCGTATTTTGAAGCAGTATTCCGAAGGCTCTAGCGCCATGTTGTCAATGATGCGTATCTTGGGAATCACCAAGCCCAGATCAAGAGCGGACTGCCGCCTCACCCCCTGTACGCGCTCAAGCAATTCCGCGCCTTTGTCTTTATCGACAAGCGGGATAAGCCCGTAACCCAACTCAAGGGAGAGCGCGTCAAGCGGCACAATCGAAGGCATCTCGCCTGTATCTTCCTTGGACTTCATCGCCTTTCCCGCCGCAAGGGATTCGGCGTGAGCCTTTTGCCGCTGTTTCCACGTGATGGTATATGCGTAATACCCGATGAGCGCCGCCATGACAAGCAACACAACATGCGGAAAACCAGGCAGCAAAGCCAGTCCTAGGAGTATAAACGCGGCAATCCAGTAAATGCGGGCGTCACGGGAGAACTGTACGCCCACTTCCTGCCCCAAATCGCCAGGCGTCGCGGCTCTTGACACGACAATGCCGACTGCGGTGGACACAAACAGAGATGGAAACTGGGATAGAAGCCCGTCTCCTATGGTGAACCGTATGTAGTTGTTCACCGCAGACCCAATCGATTCGCCATGCATCACCGTCCCGACAATGATGCCGCCGACAACATTCACTGCGGTGATAAAAATGCCGGCTTTCACATTGCCCGAAATAAACTTGCTTGCGCCGTCCATAGAACCGTAGTAATCCGCTTCCTGCTGCACCTCGGCTTTGCGCGTACGGGCTTCCTCTTCCGTAATGGCGCCAGAACTATACTCCGAATCAATCGCCATGTACTTGTTCGGCATAGCGTCCAGCGTGAACCGCGCCGCCACTTCCGATGTACGGGTGGCTCCCTTTGTTATCACCACCACCTGCACGACAATAATGATGACAAATATGATGGAGCCTATCACAAGCCCGTCCATTGAGTTGGACGAGCCAACCACAAAGGAAGAGAACGCCCGTATCATATTGCCGTCAAACGCCGCTCCCTTGGACAATATGAGCCGCGTTGATGAAATGTTCAGCGCCAGCCCAAAAACCGTAACCGCAAGCAACACCGCCGGAAACAGGCTGAAATCCGTGGCTTTTTTTGTGTAAAGCACGGTCAAGAGTATCACTATTGAAAGCACAAGATTCAACGCCATCAACGCGTCAAGTATAATCGTAGGGAGCGGGACAATAAACATTACTATTGCTAAAACAACGCCCGCCCCAAGCGCAATATCAGAAGGTTTTCCCACATCCGCCATATTCTTTCCTTAATTTACCTCTTTACTCAATGGGCGTTTCTTCGTCTTTCCTCGTTAATCGCCCACACCTTTTGCAACACCAGAATAACCGCCTCCCAATACTGCTCCGGCACTTCATCGCCAATCTCGGCGTCCGCATACAGGGCGCGCGCCAAGGGCTTATTCTCTACAATAGGCACCCCGTTGTCAAGCGCGATGCGTCTAATGCGGAACGCCATCTCGTCCTCACCCTTTGCGGTTACGACAGGCGCGCCGCCTTCTCCCATGTGGTACTCCAGCGCCACCGCGAAGTGTGTCGGGTTTGTGATCACCACATCGGCTTTAGCGACATTGATAGCCATATTCTTGGTCAGAATCTGCCGCATACGCCGTCTGAGCCGCGCCTTCACATACGGATCGCCTTCGTACATTTTACGCTCCTCCTCAACTTCCTTCCTGGACATCTTGAGCGACTCCCGGTATTGCCACCGTTGAAACATGTAGTCGGGAATGGACAAAAGGAGCAGAAACAAAGCCGACAGAATGAGCATCTGTATAGCCAATGTCGCCACAATACTCACGCTCTTCCACAAATTCATGGTTTGCATGTTTGTCAGCGTGTTGATTTTCGATTTGATGAGCAGAAAAGCCGTCAAGCCGATGACAAGCATTTTAACAATGGATTTAAAAAAATTAAAGACTCCTTCCATAGAAAAAAGCGTTCTTTGAAAGTATTTGCCAAAACGCGGTGCTATCTTGGAGAAATTGGGCGTCAAAGGCTTGGTTGTGAACAGGAATCCCACTTGCACGATGTTCGCAAAAATAGCCGCCGCCATAGCGACCACGATAATGGGCAGGCATAGTTTGACAAAATAGAACAATGCGACGCCGGCGATCCGCCTGTCCCTAACCGGATCGATCTCCGTCGCCATTGACAGGAAGAACCGGAGCATCTCGACAAACGTCCTTAGCATGAAGGGCGCAAGGAACAGCAACGTTACACATGGAATCAGCAACGTCAACGCGCCGATAAATTCCTGACTCTTGGCGACCCGCCCTTCTTCCTCCCGCGCCTTGCGTATTTTGTACTCGGACGGCTCCTCGGTGCGCCCCTCGTCTTCCGCCGCGAACCACTGCAAGTGTATGCGGGGAAGCGTGGAAAGCGCGGCTAAAAAAAACTCCCTATTGTGCGCATGCGATGTCTCGCTTGTATACATAGCCCCTCTTTCCCGCTCCTTTCTTCTGATTTTATAAGCATACACTGTACCACGGTTTTTCACAAGGGTTGCGGTGGGCGGGCCGTGACTTTCTACATACGAGGAAAAGACGAGGCGTCATTGTAACTAACTTCTAAAACCGCTTCTTCAATGGAGGGGGCGTCCGAATTTTCCGAGATGATGCGTTCAAACTGCTCAATCTTTTTCAGTATGCCCGGTTATTTGAAATTCATATTCAGCCGCTTTTTAAGCGCGTTCAATATGGAGGATTGGCTGTAGCCCAAATGTTCCGCCAGTTCAAAAAACATTGCGCCTGATGTTTCTCCATTGCCGCCGGGGATATTCAACCCCCTTCAACTTCTCTCTCAATCCCGCTATATCCAT
>JAITIK010000033.1 GCA_031279555.1 Treponema sp.
ACGCTCTTCCGATCTATGAAGAAAATTGTAACGCCCCGTATGCAACTCGCGCCGGGCGGGCATACAGGGCAGACTGCCGGCATAGCAGTTGTCGAATGTTACGGCCCGCTCCGCCAGCCGCTTGAAATTCGGCGTCTTGGTCCAGTCGCAGCCGTAAGGCTCAAGCATCGCCCGGTTGAGCGAATCGAACATCACCATAATCGCTTTCATTGCCCGCCTCCTCTTTATCCATTCATTGCGGCGATTAAGCCGTTAAGCTGTTCTATGGTAACCGCGCCTTTTCCGCCGCTTTTGAATTGGCTCATGGCTACCAACGACCTGATTTTGATGCTGCTGAAAAGCGCGTCCAAATCCAGTCCCAATTCCTGTCCCGCACCCAAACTTCCAGACAACGTTTGCACCAACTGCGCCGCGGCGGGCTCGTCTCTTATATCCGCGATGGTCGAGTCCAGCGTGTAGCGTTTCTTCACGGTTGTTGTTGACGTAACGTGTACCAATGCGCTTAGGACGGTTTCCGCCGATGATTTTCCAATTAGAATTTCAAAATCCCCGCTTTCCACGCGCCAGCCGTTTATGTCCGTGTCGTAGAACGCGAACGCCCGTTTTCCCAGGGTAAACTCAACCTGCTTTTCTTCTCCCGGCGCAAGGTCAACCTTTTCAAAACCTTTTAATTCTTTAACAGGCCGGATGACGCTTGCCGCCGGGTACCGCACGTACAGTTGGACTATTTCTTTTCCCGCCCGCTTGCCGGTGTTCTTGACCGTAAGACTTACCCGCAATTCTTCCGTATCCATCATTTCACTCTTATCAAGGCGGAGGTCTGAATATTCGAAGGTCGTATAGGAAAGCCCATGCCCGAAGGGGAAAAGGGGCTTTACGCCCGTTTTGTCATAGTACCGGTAGCCCACGAAAAGGCCCTCGCGGTATTCCACCCGTTTGCTGTCTCCGGGGAAGTTGATGAAGCACGGCGTGTCGTGTAACGTTTGCGGAAACGTCTCCGCCAATTTGCCGGAAGGGTTGCAATCCCCGAACAGGATTTCAGCCAGAGCGCCCGCCATAGCCTGCCCTCCCAAGTACGCCTCAAGAATACCCTTGACATCGCCAGCCCAGGGCGTTTCCACCGCCGAGCCGTTCATCAGAACAACCGCAACGCTCTTGTGGACTTTGGCGATTTCCGCGATAAGCGCGTTTTGATTTTCCGGCAGACGCAGGGACACGCGGTCTTTGCCCTCGGAATCGTCCTTGTCCGGCAATCCGGCGAAGATGACGCACACATCGGCGCTCGCGGCGATCTTTTTCGCTTCCTCAAGCAGGGCGGCATCCGCCTCGCCGTTCAGCGCGTATCCTTCCGCATACATCAACGCCGCGCCTTCCGCAGCCTTTTCCAGTTCGTCATAGGGAATGTCGACCCGCGTGGCGTTGATGTGCGAGCTGCCCGCGCCCTGGAATCGCGGCGTTTTGGCGAAGGGGCCGATCACAGCGATCCCGCCCTTTTTGGCGAGCGGCAAGACACCGCCCTCGTTTTTGAGCAGTACCATGCTTTCGCGGGCGGCTTCCCGCGCCAGCGCGTGGTGGGCGGCTTTGTCGCAGGCCGCGCTCGCCTTTTTGCCGTCCACGGCTTTGGATATGACGCTTAATATCCGTTCAACAGCTTTGTCAAGGGCCGCTTCCGAAAGGCCGCCGCTTTTTACGGCGCTGACAATCGCTTCCTTCCCGATGCCCGCGCTGGTCGGCATTTCCAAGTCCAATCCCGCCGCAAGGCCCTTGTCGCGCTCGCTTACGGCGAACCAGTCGGAAACGACGAAGCCCGCAAAGCCCCATTCTTCCCGCAAAATTTCCGTCAACAGTTTTCTGTTTTGAGAGCAAAACTCGCCGTTAATCTTGTTATACGCGCACATCACCGTCCAGGGCTGGGCATCGACAACCGCGCCCTCGAAGCTCGCCAAATATATTTCCCGCAGAGTCCGTTCATCAATAACCACATCAATGTTGAAACGCCTGGTCTCCTGATTATTCGCCGCGAAATGTTTCAGCGACGCGCCTACGCCCTGACTTTGCGCCCCTTGTATATGTTTTGCGGCAAGCTGCGCCGACAAATAGGGGTCTTCCGAAAAGTACTCAAAATTCCTGCCGCAGAGGGGAGAACGTTTGATGTTGGCGCCAGGACCCAGAACGATCTGCACGTCCTCCGCTTGACATTCTTCTCCAATCGCCGCGCCCACTTTATACAGCAACTCCCGGTTCCATGAAGCCGCCATTCCCGCCGCAGTGGGAAAGCAGGTGGTCTTGTCGCTTTCGTTCAGCCCCAAATGGTCGGCGGCGCCGCTTTGCTTGCGCACCCCGTGGGGGCCATCGGTAAGGGTCAGCGCGGGAATGCCCAGATGAGGCAGTTCCCGCGTGTTCCAAAATCCTCCGCCGCAGCAAAGGCTCGCCTTTTCTTCCAACGTCATTTTCGCCAGCAACGTTTTAATGTCTTCCATAAATATCCTCCATAATATTCTCCTATAAATATAAACATACAAGCGCAATTCCCTGCGCCGGCAGCGTAAACTCAAAACAATTGTTTTTTACTTCCAACGACTCCCTGACAAGATGGCTTGCGGAAAGAAGCGCCTGTTTTTGGGCGGGGTTTATATATTCCGGTTCGCCCATTTTCTTCCATGCGGCGAGGGCGTTTGCGTTAGTCTCATCAACACGCTGAATATCAGCGGAATGAACGGTGACGCCGGCGGGGAGTTTGATGCGTACGTCCGCCGCTTCGATGTCATGCAACAAAGAATTGTGATTTACCGCCAGCGCCTGTAAAACATTCGTCTTCTCTTTCAGAACAGGGTAAATATCTACGGTCCCATCGTTAAGCGCGGGATACAATTTGTTTCCCAGTTGGCGCAGCAGTTGAAAGGCGCGATAGGGGGCTTTTGGTACGCCATGTTGCGTCATCAGTCCAAACCCGCCGTGAAACGCCGCGGGCTGCTGTCCCTGTTCTTCAAAAATGTCGCTGAATGTCCAAAACGAGTAGCCCTGAACCAGCCCCGCATTGTCCAATACGGTTTTGGCGATAAAGGAAGCGCCGAAAGGCCCGTCGGATTCAATCCCCGCCAAACTGCCCCATTCGGTGTAGTACAGCGGCAATTCCCCCGCTTCCACGCGGGCGCGTTTGGTGAATTCGGTAAGCTGTCCGCGCTCAACGTGTTTCCAGATGTGCGATTGGTATACGCTCATCTCCTGAAAAAACGCCGTCATCTTTTCCGGACTTGCCATGATTTGCGCCATCTCCTCCGGGTCGCTCAGTTTTTCCATCGGGTTCGCGAAAGCGCCGCTGTCCTCCACGCCATAACCAACAGAGACATCCGTGGGGTACTGGTGCGTCGTGATAAAATCAAGGGGCGCTCCGCTTTTTTTGCAAAAGCCGATCATATCGGCAATCCATGCGTTATTGCTCGTAGCCGGCCCTCCCACTTTTAGGCCGGGGTCTTGCGCTTTAAGCGCCCTGGCGGTCGCTTCATATAATTTGAAATATTCCTCTTTATCCGCGCTCCAGAACGCCGCGGGCGAATCTTTGCCGCCCAGATTCGGCTCGTTCCATACCTCGAAAAACCATGACCGCGCTTCGTCGCGCCCATACCGTTCTATCAGATGTTTTGCGAACTCGCCGATAAACCAGCCCCATTGTTCGTAGTCTTTCGGCGGGGTGGTGTTCGCCTTGTAGTGGAACAGCGTCTTCTTTCCGCTTGCCAGCGCTTCCGGCATAAATCCAAGCTCCACAAAAGGCTTCATATTGATGGACAGGAGAAAGTCAAAAATCACATCAATGTACGTGAAGCAAAGCCGAACGGGAACGCCCGGCGCGGGAATTGGCCGCTGTACCACGTTCATATCATCGTTGAACAGTCCGTGGAAACGGACATAGCGGAAGCCCAAGTCGCTGTGGCATTGGGTCATCTGCGCCCGCCAATCCGCCCGCAAGGCCGTTGCGGCATGGCAACTGCCGACGCACAGTTCCCAATAATGGTCAAGGCGATTGGTTGTGGCGTTCAAGTCCACAGTAAATTCTTTTATCGGTTTCATCGTTTGCACCTCCTGCACCTGTTCAAAGCGTGGTTCGTTTAATGTACGCTACGCTCATTCGGTTGCCGTACCCGCTGAAGCGGCCGCTTTTCGCGCTTCCAGTTCCCGCTTAATCTGGGGCATACGCTTGTCCAGATCGTGCATGGCGAAAATCACCAGGCTCACCACCAGAATTATCGCGGGAATCCATGAATACAGGGCGATGATCATATTGTTCACGCCGGCGCTTTGCGCTTCAGCCATCCCGTCGTAACCAACAAGCCCCATCAAAAGGCCGACACTGGCGGAACCGAGTCCTGAGCCTACTTTATTACCAAACTGGCACATTACTGAAAAAAAGCCGTCAGCGCGTTTGCCGGTTTTCCATTCACTGTAGGTCATGCAGTCGATGACATAGAGGTTCACCATGAGGGCAATCGGCAAGGTGCCTAAAGAACCGACAAGACTGGTAATGAGCAACAGCGGAATGTTCGCTCCGGCAAAGATTTTGACGACGAAGCCGATGATGCCGATTGCCATCGCTCCGCGCGCGATATTTACGGCTCCAGTTTTGCGGAGCAGCGCCGGAAAGAGCAGCATCAACAACGGAGCGACAAGGCCGAGCATACCGATAAGCCCAAGCGCCGACAAGTCTCCCACGATATACCGGAAATAATACGCGCCCGTCGAGCCGACCACGGTTGAAAGAATCATGCTTAACAGTGAAACTGCGGCGACCATAAAAATATATTTATTGCCGCCCAAAACACGCAGGCCCTCGACCAGTTTAAGCGGTTCTATCACCTTTGAATCCGCCGCATCAAGTTCTTTTACCAGAAAGAACCGGCCCAGTCCGATTATCACCATAGGCACACCGATTAGAAGCGCGATTTTGGTCCAGCCGCCTTCCGTAGTCCCCATTGTCGCCATCAGCCGGGGAAGCGTCATGCTTACGGCGGCGGAAAACAGCATAACCAACAAGCCGTTTACGGAGAGTATCCGCGCCCGCACTGTTTGCGTTGAAAAAGCGCGGGCCAAATAAACCGCATCGCTTGAGAACAGCATGGTGGCGAAAAAAGCGTTCGCCAGGGAGTAAAACACGAATACCCAAACCGCCTTGCCAGTCATGCTTAGTGAAAGCGGCGCGGAAAGCAAAAGAACCGTACAAATCCAGAGCGGCGCGATGCACAATTCGTAATGGCGTACCACTCCAAACCGGGTTCGTATTTTGTTAATGAGCGCGCCCGCAACCAAATCTGTAAACCCGTCGAATATTTTTGTCGCAAGCAAAATCATTCCGGTAAGAACCGGAGTCATGCCCAACACATTCGTACAAAAATAGGTAAGCTGCATCAACAGGACGACGTTTACCGAAATGCTGATAGCCCGTGACGACCAGCCAATCTGGCTCTTGAACGTAGCCTTTTCTTTTTGTTCCGCTTTTTCAATTTGCGCCATAATCATTTCCTTTATCCTCCAAAGTTTTATGTTTCGCCTATGAGACGATTTCCAATTGTATGTTTACAGACTTTGATCTGATAAACGCTTAACCAAAACATCACTGTTTCCCATAACACAACTCTAACTTTGCAAAGAAGTCATCCAGGGTCATGCGCCGGTCTATTTCATCA